>JAAYQM010000064.1 GCA_012519315.1 Clostridiales bacterium
GCCGATCTTGTTTCGGCTGCCGATCTTTTTCCGGCTGCCGATCTTGTTTCGGCTGCCGATCTTTTTCCAGCTGCCGATCTTGTTTCGGCTGCCGTTTTTTCTCTGGACGACAGTCTTTTTTCGGTTTCAGGTGAGAGGGCTTTCCGCCCCGGGGGAGTGGTTCTCTGCCTTCCTTCGGGGGCCTTTACCCTACCCTGTGAGAGCCTTTTTGGGACAGGGGTATTTGGCTCCCCTTGCCGGTTTGCCCGGGCTTTTCCGTAAGATATGGAGGGTGTTTGCCGAGCTGCCGGTCGCTCTCTTGCGGGATTATGCAATTTGCCTTTTTGTTGATCCATATACACCTCCGATTTATCTCATCGCCCGCCCAAAAGGAGAGCTGTCAATCTGTCACTCAAAGCCGATTTTACAGCCTTCATCTGTATCAGAGGGTCGGACGAAGACCGAAAATCGCCAAAACGCAAGCAAGAAGGGTAATCAGCGAAAAGACGGCTACCACCTTGCGCTCGCTCCAGCCGCACTTTTCAAAATGATGATGAATCGGCGCCATCCTGAAGATGCGCTTGCAGGTCAGCTTGAAAAATCCCACCTGAAGCATGACCGACAAGGTTTCGATAATATATATGAGTGCCGCCACCACCACAATAAGGGGATTGTTGATCATAAAGGCGGCTCCTACCACAAGACCGCCGAGAAAAAGGGAGCCGGTATCCCCCATGAAAATTCTTGCGGGGTAAAAATTATATACAAGAAAGCCGAGGGTGGCTCCGATAATGCCCCCTGACAAAAGCCCCAGAGGTGCGCTGCCATAACTTTGAGCGGCATAGGCAAAAAATATCCCGATAACGCAGGTGACCGAGCTTGCAAGCCCGTCAATCCCGTCGGTGAGATTTGCGCTGTTTGTTATGCCGGTAATGAGCAAAAGGGCAAAAACATGATACAAAATGCCCAGATTCAGCTCTATGTCAAAATATGGGATATACAGAAAGGTGTCGATATACCCCCATGTGTTCATAAAAACAAGATAGGCGGCGGCAATCAACAGCTGCAAAAAGAACTTCTGCCCCGGGGTGAGACCCTCGTTCTGCCTTTTTCTGAACTTTGTCAGGTCGTCTATCACGCCGATGCCCCCGTTCAAAAGGGCAAGTCCCAGAGTAAAGAGGAAGGGCTTTACATCCTCCCCCGTCGCCAGTGCAACAACAAGAGCAAAGGCAAGCCCGCAAAGGAGGACGGACATCATGAAGGCAAGCCCGCCCATGGTGGGTGTCCCCTCCTTCGACTTATGCCAGCGGGGACCGATGTCCAGAATCTTCTGCCCCATCTTAAGGCTTTTCAGTCTCGGTATCAGCCCTCGTGTAAAAAGAACGGTTATAAAAAAGGTCGATGCCGTCATCAGCGCAAAATAAATCCAAAGCTTTTCCATTGCTCACTCCACCCCGCCTGCGGTACTCTAGTCCTGTCGGGTCATGTTTTCCTTGATATAATTGATGATCTTCTCGGCTGCCATCGCCCGACTTGCCTTTACAAGCAGAATGTCTCCCGGCTGCAAAACCTCAAGAAGCATCTCCCCGCTTAACAGCGGATTTGTCACGTCCACGTTGGCATAGACGTTTTCGGCGCGAAGCCCGTTTTTAATTGCGCTGTGGGCGATGTTTTCGGCGGCAACACCGTAGGTGAAAAGACAGTCGATCTGCTTTTGCGCCACATATACCCCCAGCTGCTCATGAATAAGACGGGTGTCCGCCCCAAGCTCACGCATATCCCCGAGGAGAGCCACCTTGCGGGCGCCCCCCTTCTGACGGGAAAGCTCGCACAAAACATCAATAGCCGCCCGCATCGATTCCGGGCTTGCATTATAGCAGTCGTCGATAACGGTAATATCTCCGATATTGTATATATTCTGGCGCATCTCCACCGCCTTGTACTTCAACAGCCCGCGGCGGATATCCTCGTCCTTCATGCCGAACTTAGCTCCCACGGCATAGGCGAAAAGGGCGCTGTAAACATTGTGGAGACCGAGCGCCGGAACCTCGATGTTGGTAAGAGCCCGGCGATTATAAAGCAGGTCAAAGGTTGTCTTCATCTGCCCGTAGCGGATGTTGACCGCGCGAAACTCCGCCGCACGGTTATATACAGAAACATAGGTAGGATTGTAGTCGCTGCGGTGGAGCAGGAAGAGCAGCGGCTCGTCGGCGCAGAGCACAAGCTCCCCACCAGACTTCATCCCGAGGACTATCTCCATCTTTGCGCTGCATATATTCTCCCGTGAGCCGAGATTTTCCATATGAGAGCTGCCGATGTTGGTGATAATGCCGACATCCGGCTCAGCGATTTTGGACAGCCGCTCAATCTCTCCAAAACCGCTCATCCCCATCTCCAAAACGGCGATCTGTGTGTCCGGCTCAAGGGCAAGCAGAGTTAAGGGAAGCCCCAGCTCGTTGTTGTAGTTTCCCACGGTTTTATGCACCTTGAAGCGCTCCGAAAGCACAGATGCAATAAACTCCTTGGTCGTGGTCTTGCCAACGCTGCCCGTCACCGCAATACACTTGTGCACCAGTCGCTTCTTATATTCGTTGGCAATGTCTCCAAGTGCTCTTACGGTGTTCTCAACAAGTATGAGGCAATAGTTCTTCCCGAGAGACTTCGGGCTCTCAGGCATTTTTTCCGCAAGAACGGCGACCGCTCCCCTCTCTATTGCCCCCTTTATATAGTCATGGCCGTCCGCCCGCTCTCCGGGGATCGCTACAAAAAGATCGCCCGATTCTACCTCTCGCGAATCGATTGAACAACCGGTAACCGATGTTTTTTCATTGTAATTCCCATAGCATAACAATTTGCCCCTGGTGAAAAGTGAAAGATCCGCTGCGCTGATTGCGCCAAGTTTTAATTCAACACTCATTGATATTACCATTCCTTTCGGCTGTGCGTTTCGGTCGGTAACGAAAAAGTAGCCACAAAGACATCAAAATTTCCGCAAAACCGATATAAGCTTTCCAGAGATTTTTTGTATGGTCAAAAAGCAAAGATGCTCAACATTACTATCTGCAGTTTTCGAGCGAAATATCATAACCAAAGGGAAATCCGCCCATTATCTGCGAATTTTCAAGGTCGCCTTCGTCATTGCTGCCGTCGGCTGCGATACGCCGCTTCCACTATCCCCCGCTCGTTAAAGGGATGCTTGCCGGAGCTGTTGATCTCATAGGTTTCATGCCCCTTCCCCACAAGGAGAATGACATCTCCCGGTCTTGCATTTTTTATCGTGTATTCAATGGCCTCTCGCCGATTCTCTATGACCATGTGGGGTCGCTTTTTGTCAACCCCCTGCATGATGTCCCGAATAATCGCCGCGGGGGGCTCGCTTCGGCTGTTGTCCGAGGTGATGATGGCAAAGTCGCCAAGCTTTGACGCGATTTTGCCCATGGGGGCGCGCTTGCCCTTATCACGGTCGCCGCCGCAGCCGAAAAGCACCACAATCCGCTGATCATCACCGCAAAAGCCGCGTACCGTCTCGATAAGGTTTTTCATCGCCTCCGGGGTGTGGGCATAATCGATAAACACCGAAAAGGGGGCGCCGTGCAAGTAAACCCGCTCAAGCCTGCCGTCAACGCCGGGAAGCTTTTGCAGCGCGCTCTTGACGGTGAGAAAGTCTACCCCCATCTCAAGGGCCATGGCCGCCGCCACAAGGGTATTATAAACGGTAAAAAGACCGGGAATCATCGACTTTATTTTAAAGGTCCGTTGCCTGTTTACCAGCTTGTATTCCACCCCGTCAAGCAGCCTTCCCTCAATCTCGGAGGCCCGATAGTCGGAGGCAAGAGTGGTGGAACAGGTCACCCTTCGGCAGGGCGCCTTCTGCATGACATGACTGACATAGATATCATCAATATTGAATACCCCGATATCGCACATTGAAAAAAGCCTTGCCTTAGAGGAGAGATAATCCTCAAAGTTCGAATGAAAATCAAGATGCTCAGGGGAAAGATTTGTAAAAATGCCACCACGAAAATGGATAGGATCCAGCTTTGACAAGGCCAGAGCGTGGGAGGATGCCTCCAGAATCACCACCTGAACCCCCTCGTCCGCCATCTCCCTTAGGATGCGGTAGAGCAGCTCGGGATCAGGGGTGGTCATGGTCTGCAAATTGTCGGCGTCCGTCGCATCATCGGGTAGCCGGTATTCCCTGTCCCCGATAAGGCAGCGCACCGTGCCGATAAGTCCGGTCTTATATCCGGCTTGCTCGAAAATGGCACGAAGCATGAAGGAGGTAGAGGTTTTTCCGTTGGTTCCGGTAACGGCGATCATCACAAGCTAGTTTTGGGGAGAGCGGTATGCCCGACTCCACATAAAGGCCTCCGCCACCCGGGTGGATCCAACCTGCAAAACGGGAACCCCTCCAGGTAGCTCATAAACCGCGCCCCGCTCTGTCACAACGGCGGCGGCGCCGGCGTCTACCGCCTCCTTTATAAAGCGGTGGCCGTCCGTTTTTGTCCCCTTCAGACAGACGAAGAGAGAGCCGGGGGTGACCCTTCGGGAATCAGAGCAGACGGTGCTTACCTCAAGGCTGTCAACAGGAAAATCGTCATTGTACAGAACGTATTCGTTTCGGTACAAAAGATCGGAAAGCTTCATGGAGATCCTCCGGCCGCTTTGATTGAGGCTTAAACTTCCCGAAGCTTTGACAATCCCTGTTTTTTACAATCTATAAAAATGATTTATCTAAAAATTGATATTGTCCCAAGTAATCTTAAATGCGGGTCAGTCGGTACCGTCCATATGTCGGAACTCAACGGTGACAACCGTTCCCTTGCTGACCGACTGTCCGGCGGCAGGGTACTGGGCGATAACCACCGCTCCCACCCCGCTTGAATAGTTGTGGGCGCCCTGAATCCGAATGTTCAGATTGGCATTAATAAGGAGCTTGTTGGCTGCTGCCGCGCTCTTGCCCACAAGGTCGGGTACCGTTATATTGTTTTTCGGAATCTCGTTTCCTGTGTAGAGAATGATCTTTCCTGTATCCTTAGAAAGATTGCTGCCGCTCTGGGGAACCTGAGCGGTGACGGTGTCGCCATTTCCGACAACCTCGTATTTGATGCCCAGCTTCGAGATCGCCGATTTTGCGGCGCCTATCTCCAGCCCCACATAGCTGCCGATGTTGATGGCAAGTGACTTCAGTTCCTCCTCGGTGTACTGAGGCTCAATACCGAGATAGTGCAGAACCACACCCATCAGCTTTGATACATAAGGAGCTGCCACAACACTTCCGTAGAAGGGGGGCGACGGCTCATCAACCATGATCAGTACAGCGATCTGAGGATCCTCCGCCGGAGCGAAGGCCACGCAGGATCCTATGCGAAGATAGGATTGTCCCTCCTCGTTGAGGGTGTCAAACTTCTCGGAGGTTCCTGTCTTTGCCGCAACCCGATATCCCTTGACATAGGCGTTTTTCGCGCCGCCGTTGCCTGAGACGCCGTCGGCAAGAATCTTTGAAATGACTGAACTTGTCTCCTTGCTGATAACCTGCCGCTTTATCTCCGGCTCAAAGCTCTGCACCACATTGCCGTCCTTGTCAACCATCGCCTTCACAAGGCGGGGGGTCACAAGGTTTCCACCGTTGGCAACCGCGGAGACGGCTGTGATAAGCTGTATGGGCGTCACCTTGAACCGCTGCCCGAAGGAGGCGACGGCAAGCTCGACGGCATTAAGGGCACTCTTGCTGTGGAAGTAGCTGTTGCTCTCTCCGGGGAGGTCTATTCCCGTTTTTGCAAGAAAGCCGAAGGAATCAAAATATTGATAGAAAAGATCTCGTCCTACCCTTCCCCCGAGCATCATGAGAACGGGGTTGCAGGAATGCTGAAGCCCGCCGGCAAAGTCAAGGGAACCGTGTCCCCCCACCTTGTGGCAACGGATAGGGGTGCGATACCCCTCTACTATGTAATGACCGGGGCAGAAGAAGCTTTCGGTAAGATTGACCTTGCCCTCCTCATATGCCATGGACGCAGTGACAACCTTGAAGGTGGAGCCGGGCTCGTAAATCTCGGTGACCGGCTTGTTGTTCCACATTCTGAGCAGCAGCTCCCGGCGCAGGTTTTTATATTCGTCGCTGGTCTCGTCATATTCCTTTGATTCAAGCCGCCCAAGAGAAAGGGGGTCCAGCACATAGGGGGAATTGAGATTGAAGTCCGGCTTTGTCGCCATTGCCAGAATATCCCCCGTCTTAACGTCCATCACAATGCCGCAGACACGGTTTTTTGCCTCCGAATCGGCAAGGGTCGCCTCAAGCTGAAGCTCCAGCTCATACTGGATGCGCATATCAATGGTGGTGACAAGGCTGTAGCCGTCCTTCGGGTCAATATAGCTTTCGTACAGAAAGGGCATATTGCCGCCGGTGCCGTCCTTTGCGGTAATGTAGCGGCCGGCGGTGCCGGTTAGCTTGTCGTCATACTCCAATTCAAGCCCGTAAAGCCCCTGCCCGTCACTACCGGTAAAGCCGATAACATGGGAGGCCAGATTGTCATAGGAATAGTAGCGAACAGAGGAGGCAACCACATGAACCTGATTGTGCAGATTATATTTCGCCACAAAGGCCAGCACACGGTCGGCGGTCTCCTCATCCACATTGTTTTTGATAGTCTCGTCCCGGCGCCCCTTCATGGCCGCCTTTTTTATAATCATGTCATATTCGACGCCGAGAATACCGGACAGCCCCCGGGCGATAAGCTGATCCTGCGGCAGCCCCTGGGCGGCAACATCGCCGGACATCCCGTGCCGGATCCGATAAAACACATCCTCTGCCGCGCTGCGGTACTTGGCGCTCTGGATATCCACCGGCGATATGAAAACACGCCACGCCGTTTTATTGGTAGCCAAAAGTGTCATGTTGGTGTCGTAAATGTTGCCTCGGTTGGCGATAACCTTTGTCTCTACCGTCATCTGCTCGATGACCTTTTCCTGATAGGTCTCATAGTCGAGCACCTGCATTTTAAACAAAACGGCTATCAAATACCCCCAAAGCACAAGAAACATGCAAAACAAAACAATGCTGCGCTTTGCAATCTTTCCCATCATTGTTTTACGCGCCATAGCTACCTCCCAAATCATTCCGGGCTTCCAATATACAGATGCAACTCCGGGCAGCCGCTGCCGCGGCACCCCTTATAATAAAACCGGTCTCTCTCCCTGCCGTCCTGTTTATTCTTATTTATTCATATTGTAAAATCAGTCAAGATATTCCAGTAGGGCGTCAAATTTTTTGCCGATGGCACTAAGCAGATTGACCCTCACCCCGGCGGTCTGATCCTCCTCGTATATCTCCACACGGTCGCCGGTCGAGAGGCTGATATGCTTCTGAAGAATCTGGTCCCTCTTTACCATGCCAAGCTCCTCAGTCGCAATTTTTTCGATAACACGCAGGTCGTTCTTACCCTCAAGCTCAAGCTCCAGCTCCTTTTCCTCCATAGAAAGGCTTGCCGCCTGCTTTTGAAGGTTGGATATCTCACGGCTCATCTCGCTGATCTGCACGCCGCTGTAAACCACAAAGGCAAGGAGCAGCGCACAAATGACCACCACCACCAGCCGTCCGAGGGGGAAGGGGGTCTCATGGGGGACATATCTGGTTCTTGCCCGTCCTGCCGACATTCCCTTTGTCAAGGTGCGGGGAGTGGGAACAGCCCTGCCCCTTAAGGCAGGCGCCCCTGCGGTTGCCAAACCGGCTGCAGCCGTCCCTACGGTTGCCCTAGCAGCGGCTGTCGGGGCGGCGGCTGTTCGTCGGGCAGCATAGGAAGGAGCCACCCTTTTTGCGGCGGACATTCCCCTGCCCTGTGGGCTTCCCTTTAGGCTAACCTCCGGGTTGACCCTTAGACTGCCCTTCGGATTGCCCTGTGGGCTTCCCTCCGGATTACCCTTTGGGAGGGGTCTTGCGGCGACGGTCGCCGGTCTGCTCGGCGCCTTCCTTTCTGCCGCTCCCCTTTTTATGTAAGGGCTTTCCTCGGTCTCATAGGGATTAAACCCTGCCGCCATTGCCCGAAGAAGGGCCACCTCACCCAAGGTTTTGTTTCCGGCTCTGGCAAATCTTGCGCGGAGCTTGTCGCAGAGCGGATTTGCGCCGTATGCGGCATGCGCAGTATGATTTTGTCGGTAGTCCGCCTGGTAGGTCATAGGTCCTTCCTCCCTTTTAAACTTCAATTATTTTGAAAACTTGCGAATATATAAAGATTCACGAAATCTCATTTTTCTACATTGCATTTTGATAGAATTATAAAGTGATCTCCGCCCCGGTCGCCCGACAGAAACCCTCGTCGCGAATATGCTCGGTTACAGTTTTTCTGCAATCCGCAGCTTAGCGCTTCTCGCTCTCGGATTCTCCTCAAGCTCGGTCTTGTCAGAGACAATCGGCTTTCGGTTTACAATCTTGATCATCGGGCGCTCACCGCAAACGCATACCGGAAAATCCCGCGGGCAGGTGCAGCCCCGCACATATCCCTGAAAGGTCTGCTTGACAATGCGATCCTCAAGGGAATGGAAGGTGATGACCGCCAGCCGTCCGCCTGCAGACAGTATCCTCACCGCCCCGTCGATAGCGGGGGCGATCACATCAAGCTCACCGTTTACCTCGATGCGAATGGCCTGAAAGGTGCGCTTTGCCGGGTGAGGACCATCGATCCTTGCCGCCGGCAGGATCGCCTCTTTGATAATTCGGACAAGCTCCCCGGTACTCTCGATAGGGGAACGCTGCCGGCTCTCTGCAATGCGGGATGCGATGCGACGGGCAAAACGCTCCTCCCCGTAATCCCGGATAATGCGGCAAAGGTCCTCCTCCGGATAGCTGTTTACCACCGTCTGCGCATCAAGGGGATTGTCCCTGTCCATGCGCATATCCAAGGGGGCGTCGGCATTGTAGGAAAAACCCCGTTCCGCCCTGTCCAGCTGATGGGAGGAAACGCCGAGATCCATCATGATTCCGTCCGCCCGGTCAATGCCCAGCCTCTCCGCAATATGAGCTAAATTTACAAAATTCTCCTGTATAATGACAACTTTGTCACCGAAGTCTCGCAGCCTTTCCCGTACCGCCGATATCGCATCGGCGTCCCGGTCGATGCAAATCAGCCGCCCGCCTCCGGTCAGTCTCTTTGCTATTTCGTATGAATGGCCGCCGCCCCCCGCCGTACAGTAGATGTAGACGCCGCCCGGCCGAATGTTCAGTCCCTCAATCGTCTCCCGTAGCAAAACCGGTCTGTGGGAGAACTCCGAACCCTTTATATTTTCTCTCATTTTTATATCCGCGATTTATTCAAAAGCAGCGGCCGCATGGGAAAATCGCACCGATCATCGCCTTTTTGCCGCCGCAGTCCAAAAAATCTGTCCTGTTTTTCGTTATTCATTTAGTCCTCGTCGGCAAAAATAGCCGCAAGGACAGTCTTCTTCCTATCCAGTTTTCCCGCAAAGCCGAACAAATATAACAGAATCCGAGGGGTTGAAGCATACGCAGTCGGTTAAAATTACAGCCCCAGCTTACGCAGCAGCTCCACCATAGCGTCGGTGTCCCGCTTGCTTTCCTTCTCCTGCCAGCGGCTCTCCGACCAGATTTGCGCATGGTCGCCGACGCCGATGATTACCACATTTTTGTCAAGCTCGGCATAGCTGCGCAGCTCAGGGGTGATGACCACCCTTCCCTGAGCGTCGGGGCTCGCCCACATTGTCTTCGGAAAGAGGAACTGCTTGATCTCCCCCACCACCGAGTCCGGTAGGGTGTTGAGCTTGTCGGTGAATTTCTGCCACTCGCCGTCCGAGTAGAGCGCAAGACACTTTTCCATCTTGCGGGTGATGATAAAGCTCTCGCCCAGCTGCTCCCGATGCTTGGCAGGTATGAAAAGTCGGTTCTTTGCGTCAATCGCATGGCGGTATTCTCCGACCAACAGCATCACTTCATCCCCTTTCCTGTATTTTTCGATGGATAAGCAGACACTTTCCACCACTTTGCCCCACTTGAGTATTATTATAAACCATCCGTTGCTATTTGGCAAGGGGTTTTGAAAGATTTTTATATAATTTATTCTATTTTTTGTATGATATTAACTAAATTTTCGGGGTATTTATTTATTACCCGTTCTAATATTTTAGAAATGATTTGCATTAATGTATAAATATGGATATGTTTACATTTCTTATTATTTCCCGCATTCAGTCCGAACCTGCAATTTATCAAAAAAGTGACGGCATTCCCCCGGCTAAACAAGACCGGTTTTCTACCCTGTCACCGAAACCTATCGTCCTGTTGCTTTTTTTGGCGTTTAATCCAAGGAATTGCTGTCACCTTTAATCGGGCAATAGGGATATTCAGATTCATTTGATTTATGTCGAAGATGCAATTCGATATAAATCAAAATGTTTTTTACGGACAATGACTTGATATTCCCTTTTTTGACCGTATATTTCAAGGAAATTTCGCTCATTTTCGATTTGTATTGAACGAATTTGTAGATATGTGTCTAAATTCGACGGTTGTCAAAAAATTTGTCCCCTTTTTCATCCCCCCGCTTAGATAATATCAAAGAGTGAGGATTGCATTTTTGATAAATATATGATAGAATATGGAAAACGAACATTATTTTATCCATATTTATATATAATCTATATATAGGGGTTGAAAATTACCCTTTTGCAATCTTCCCGCCTTAATTGAACAATAATGGAATATATGCTATACTAATCGTATAGCTGACAAAGCCGAAAGCTTCTCTGCATTTCTCTATACATATTCAATATCCTTATTTATAACCCACAGCCGGCGGCAAAAGCCCACTCTCACAGCCGAATTTTGGGAGGATCCCCCACCGCGGCGGTTCCCGAGGCGGTTTCCGAGGCGGGTTCTTTAGCGGAAATCTGATGATTATCCTCCGAAATATTGAAGCATTATGAAATTTTATCTTTTGAAGGGACGCTGCTTTATAATTTTCTATAAAGCGGGCGAATAATAGTATTATGGTGCAATATTTAGAATGCGGCAAAGTTGCTAACACCCATGGTATTCGCGGCGCTCTCCTTGTCAACTCGTGGTGTGACAGCCCCGATATTCTTACCCGCATAAAAACCCTCTATCTCAAGAAAAACGGCGATTTTTCCCCTCTCAAGGTGGAAAGCGCCGTCATCTATAAGCGTATGCTCCTGATTTTCTTTGAGGGAATAACCAGCCTCGACCTTGCCCTCCCTCTAAAGGGGCAGGTGCTCTATGCCAAGCGGGAGGATATCCCCCTCTCCGAAGGGGATCATTTTATCGCCGATCTAATCGGTCTTTCGGTCATAGACATTGACACAAAACGGGTCTACGGCACACTGAAGGATGTCCTGTACGGTGGCGCCTCCGACCTGTATGTTGTTCGTATGCCTGACAAACGGGAGGTACTTATCCCTGCCGTAGATGAATTTGTCATAAAAATTGATCTGCTAAGCGGAATTTATATCAAACCCATTGAAGGAATGTTCGATTAAATGAATTTTGAAATAATGACCCTTTTCCCTGAGCTTGTGGATACCGTCCTCAGCTCCAGCATCATCGGCAGAGCCCGATCAAGGGGTGCTCTGTCTGTAAGAGTCCACAATATTCGCGATTATTCGGCGGACAAGCACCGCCGGGTGGATGATACCCCCTACGGCGGCGGCATGGGAATGCTGATGTCCGCCCCGCCGATTTACAGCTGCTATCGGGCTATTGTGGATCGCGAGGATTTTTCGGGCAGAACCCGGGTTGTCTATATGTCGCCGAAGGGGAGCCTGCTGAATCAAAAAGAGGCATACCGACTTGCCGAATATGATAATCTGATTATACTGTGCGGTCACTACGAAGGGATTGACCAGCGCATTATTGACGAGATTGTGGACGAGGAAATCTCTATTGGTGACTATGTCCTTACCGGCGGCGAGCTGCCTGCCTGCATCCTTGTGGACTGTGTGGGGCGTCTTGCCGATGGGGTTCTTTCCTCCCCCGAATGTCATGAGCTTGAGAGCTTTTCCTGCGGATTGCTGGAATTTCCCCAATATACCCGACCCTATGATTTTCTCGGTCGAAAGGTGCCCGATGTCCTCCTTTCGGGCAATCATGCCGAGATCGCCCGCTGGCGGCAGGAGCAGGCTCTTGCGCTGACCCGCACCCGGCGCCCCGACCTCCTTGGCCGCAACGACAACTGCAACAATGAGCGCAACAATGAGCGCAATGCAGGTCTGCATGAAAATAGACAAAAGGCGGCGCTTGCCAGAGGGGCGGCTGCCAAATCGGCAATTGCCGATGAAAATTCCTCCGATGGGGAAAATTACGACGTGCCCTCCCTCGAAGGAGGGGACAGCTCCGAAAAAAGGGCAGACAGCGACTCGCATAAAGCCCCAGAGAACTGACGGTGCCCTTGCGGGGAAGTTACAAAGAAAGCACTCTCCCGGCGCTCCTTGCGGGGAGGTTTCTGACAGCCTGAACGGTATCCCCGTCAACGGCTACACCCTTTAGGCTAATTTAGGCTAACCCTGAGCGCCGCCAAAGCAGGACTGAACAAAACCTTGCGTGAGCATGAGATAAGGATAAAAACAATGGACAAACGCCCAAAGTTAAAGGGGGCAGTGAAAAACAGCCGGATATTGTCATCTCTTAACCGTTTTTCCTCCCTTGTTTACAAAAAATTAACAACCGGATTTTTCGGCAAAATCTTTACATCCTACGAAAAAGCCGAACAGATGAAAAGCTCCTGCCTGACCTTTAGCCTTCTTAAAAAGGTGCCCGCCGTCATCGCAAAGAAAACGGTGCGCCCTGTCAAGCGGGCTCTTGCCCGCAGCTTTGAGGAGAGCCTGATTATCGGCAGCATAACCGCCGCCCTCAACCGGCTTCGCCTATGCGCTCTAAAGGTTTATGGCAACTTCCTGCTTTCCTTCGGTCTTTACACCCTCCTTGTATTTTTAGTGAAAAGATATGCCGTCACAGCAGGGACACCCAGCATCATACACCTGACAACGGGGACAACCCTGGTGCTTATCTCCCTTCCCCTTCTCTTTTCCCATCGATCCCTTGCTGACGCAATAATGTCGGGCACCCTGCTTCGTTACCTTTTGTTTTCGATTGCCGGGCTGCGACCTGAGCTTGTTGAGCATAAGGGCAGCATCGGAGGGGGGAAGAAAAACATTGCCTTCATCTTTGGCATGGCTCTCGGCGCCCTCACCTTCTTTTTCTCCCCTGTTGCCATCATCTTCGCCCTTGTTCTCCTGATCCTCGCCTATATCATTCTTCTCTCCCCTGAGTTTGGGCTGGTTCTTTCCCTCTTTATCGCCCCCTTTCTCGTCTTTCTGAAAAGCCCTACAATTACCCTTTGCCTCCTTCTGCTTTACACCGCCCTCTCCTTTGCTATAAAGCTGATACGGGGCAAGCGGGTTATGAAGTTTGATCTGCTGGACGGTCTTGTCGCCGCCTTCGGACTTCTTTTGCTGATAGGGGGAATTGTCAGCGCCGGCGGGAGAGAATCCTTCCTGACGGCGGCGGTATATGTATGTCTGCTCCTCGGCTATTTTCTCACCGTTAATCTGTTGAAAACCGCCGAGTGGCTGCGGCGTGGGGTAAGAGCCCTTGTCGCATCAGGCTTTATCGTTGCTATATGGGGCATATTTGAGCAGTTTTTCGGAACACAGAGGGGGGACTGGCTGGATACAACCATGTTTTCGAACATCAAAGTCCGTGTTGTCTCCGCCTTTGAAAACCCCAATATGCTGGGGGAATATCTGATTATCCTAATCCCCTTTATGCTGGCATATCTGCTTCTGGCTAAGGATGCCCTCAAGGCGACTGTCCGATTTGCCATCCTTTCGACAATGCTGTTATGCCTTGTGCTGACCTGGTCGAGGGGCGCATGGCTTGGGCTGATTGCCGGACTTTTACTCTTCTTTCTTATATATAGTAAAAAAACCCTCTCCGCCCTCATCATAGGCATCTTTTCCCTTCCCTTTATCCCCCTGATACTACCACAAACCGTCTGGCACCGGCTGAGCAGTATAGGCAATATTGCCGACTCCTCCTCTGCCTATCGCATTCACATCTGGCAGGGGGTCGCCCGAATGCTGAAGGACTTTTATATCAGCGGCATCGGGGTCGGGGAAGCCGCCTTTGAAGAGGTATATGCAAATTATCGCCTCCAGGGCATTGCCGCTCCCCATTCCCACCACCTGTATTTGCAGCTACTTGTGGAAATCGGTGTCTTTGGTCTGCTCCTTTTCCTCACCGTTCTTTTCTTCTTTGCTCAGAGCAGCTTTTCCCACATAGGCAAAACAGAGAACAAATCCGCCCGTCTTCTCGGGGCAGCCGCTCTCTCAGGCATTGCCGCCGCCCTGACACAGGGCTTTACCGACTATATTTGGTACAACTATCGGGTCTATTTCATCTTCTGGGCGGTTATCGGCATTGCCGCCGCCTTCCGCAGATGCGGTGCCGCCAACCGTTCCCATGCCTACTACCCCTTTAAAAAGGACAAGGACTTCGCTTTTTTGGATATTCCATTAAAATGAAAAGCGACCTGTGTCTCGCCGCCATAAAGAGTAATCCATCCCTTATGATATCGGATATGAGGGTAGAATTTATCCTTACGAATCTGATTATATCAAAATTTATACCGCAAGCCCCGCCGCGGCTTGCTTGATCCATACAAAGGCAAGGAGATTTTTTTATGAACAATGTCAACCCCGCCCGGCCCGCAAAGGGCAAGGGACACTTCAATATTATCGACATCCTCATTATAATTTTCATACTGCTGGTTGCCGGGGGCGCCGTCTTCCTATTTATTTTCACGGGAACGGGGGCAGCCGACAAGACCGCCTATGACATCGAATATCAGCTTTGGTACGATCAGCAGCGCCCTGAGTTTTCCGACCGTATAAAGGCGGGGGACAAGGTATATGACCTCTCGGGTGAGTATGCCCTCGGAGAGGTTGTCGCCGTTGACGTTCGCCCCTGTATTGTGGATTCTTATGACAAAATGAGCGAGCAGATGATCGGAACCATCATGCCCGACCGCTATTCGATCTATGTTACCGTAAAGGGGAAGGCAACGAAGAAAAATGAGGCCTATTACATCGGTCCTGTGCGGCTGGTGGTCGGATCCCGCATCGATACCAGGTATCCCGACTTTCAATCAACCGCCTCCTGTGTGCAGGTGGGCGTCCCTGTATCCGAGGAGTAACCTCCCCTTAGCAACCAAAGCATGGTCTGCCTAAGGGTAACCGCTCGTGTACGAGGGGTGCCGCGGCCCTCTGAAAATGTCGTTATTATTTTGATTAAGGAATTTTATCTGTTTTAAGATAAACGAGTGAAGATTATGAGCATAAAAAACACAAATCCGAAAACCAGGTCCCGGGTTCGTTTTAATTTAATCGATTTCGTCATTATTTTAGCTGTTCTTGCCTCTGTTGCGGGTATCTACGTCCGATACAACTTCTCCTTTGACGAGATGAAAAACGAGGATAACTTCGTGGAGGCCGAGGTCGAGTTTCTCATTCTTAATGTTACCGAGCAGCTCGCCGACGCTCTTGTTGCCGGCAGCCCTGTTTTCGACTCTCAGAACAAAAAGCAGATGGGTGAGCTTTCGGCAATTGTGCAAAAGCTGCCTGCCGAGATTTTTGTCACCATGGAGGACGGCTCTATCATAAAAACTTATTCTAATGCATTGCGCTACGATGTGCGTGGCATAATAACCGTAAAGGGAATTCAGACAGAAAAGGGCTTTTTGTGCCAAGGGGAAAACTATATCGCACCGGGCGCATCTATGGTCGTCCTTACACCTGAGGTAGATTTTAATATGCTTATTACCAATATTAACCTGAAGAAATGAGTTTCTGCTATCTGTAATATAAATATACTTCGAATTTTGTTTTTATCTATTGATTTTATCAAAACTATTTGATATAATATGGCTAAAGTATTAAGTTGGAAAACCACAATCATATGATAGGAGCGTTACTAAATGAAATCTCGTAGAGTGACAATTCAGAACAGTGTCGGTTTACATGCACGGCCTGCAACTTTCTTCATTCAAAAGGCCAATTCATATAAAAGCTCAATCTGGCTGGAAAAGGACGATCGCAGAGTCAATGCCAAGAGCCTGTTGGGTGTTTTGTCTATGGGCATTGTTAAAGGGACTACCGTAACGCTTTTTGCCGACGGACCGGACGAGGATCAAGCTCTGGAAGGACTTGCCGACCTCATTGACAAAGATTTTGTTGTCGATAAAACCTAACTTTTGCAGGCTTTGACCTGTTTTTGAGCGGGCATGACGCGGTTTTCGCGCTATGGTCGCTCAATTTTTCATAACCGAAAGATCGATATAGCGGCGCTCTGCCCCCCCCGACCGCTAAAGCCCGTCGGAGAGTCATGAAGGGGCTTTGAGCTCGAAACCTAAAGCCCGTCGGAGAGCCATGAAGGGGCTTTGATGCTTTTCCCGATTTTATCGATCTTACCCCTACAAGGATGATATACCTATGTTAGAAAGCAAGGAAAAACGCGCGCAGCTGCGTGATAAGGCAAATACCCTCCCGCTTTGCCCCGGCGTATACATTATGCGGGACAAAGCGGGCAAAATAATCTATGTGGGCAAATCCCGCAAGCTGAAAAATCGCGTGTCCCAGTATTTTCACGACTGGGAAAAAGGGAGCAAAACGAGCCGCATGATCGAGAAGGTGGAGGATTTTGACGTCATTCTCTGCGAGAACGAAATTGAGGCTCTGACCCTTGAGAACACCCTTATCAAACGCCATGCCCCGAAATATAACATCAAACTCAAGGACAGCAAGTCCTACCCATACATCAAGGTGACGGTAAACGAGCCATATCCCCGTGTGCTCATGAGCCGGAAACGGGACTCGGACGGCGCCCGTTATTTCGGTCCCTATTCGGGCACTTCGGTGGTCTACAGCATTATCGACACCCTGAGAAAAACCCTCGGTCTTGTCTCCTGCAAACGCTCGTTCCCTCAGGATATCGGGAAGGGGCGCCCCTGCATTTACAAGCAGATGGGACAATGCGTCGCCCCCTGCGCCGGCGGGGTCACAAGTGAGGAATATCACGCCCTTATCAGGGATGCCATAAGTATCCTCGGCGGCAAAACCGGGGAGGCTAAGCGATCTCTGACCGAGCGTATGATGCGCCACGCCGAGGCCGAGCAGTTTGAGTCCGCCGCCCGCTGCCGGGACAGTATCGCCGCCCTCGATCGCCTCTCGGCAAGGCAGGTCGCCGTAGGGGACCCGGATGCCGAATTTGACGCCATTGCCCTCTATACCGACGGGCTTGCCTCCTGCCTTTCCATCTTTTATGTGCGGGGGGGCGCCATCATCGACAAGGAGGATTTCTTCTTCCCTGCCGAAAAAATCGTGGAGCTTGAAAATATTTCAGCCCTTATCTGTGCCATCTATTCGGCAAGAGAATATATCCCCAGGGAGATACTCTTCTCCGAAAATCTTGAAGAGCAGGAATATGACCTTATCTCCGACTATCTCACCCGGCGCGCCCGCCTTCTTTCAGGGCAGCCGAACCATGCAAAGATCAACGTTCGCACCTCGAAAAGGGGGGATGCCCGCCGCCTGTGCGATCTTGTCTACGAAAATGCTCGCCTTCATTGCCGGCATGAGCAGGCGCAACAAGAGAAGGACAGCAGTATTCTTATTCGCTTGGCTCAAATTCTCTCCCTTGAGGTGGTGCCCGAGCGTATCGAGGCCTACGATATATCAAATCTGTCGGGTGAGCATATCACCGCCGCTATGATCGTCTGCGAAAAGGGCAGGCTCAAGCGATCTGACTATCGCACCTTTAAAATCCGATCCCTTTCGGCTCCAGATGACTATGCCGCCATGCAGGAGGCTCTCCTTCGCCGGTTTGCCCGTCTTTCGGACAAGGAGGGCAGCTTTTCAGTCCTGCCCGATCTTATTCTGCTGGACGGCGGACGGGGTCATGTGTCTGCCGCTAAGACAGCATTGGCTGAGGCTGGCTTTAATCTGCCCGTTTTCGGCATGATAAAGGACGAGCACCACAAAACCCGATCCCTCACCGACGGTGCGGAGGAAATCAGCATTGCACGAGAGCCGGCAGTCTTTGCTCTCATCTATAAGCTGCAGGAGGAGGTTCACCGCTTCGCTCTCACCCGTATGGACAAGGCAAAGCGCAAAACCCTGCGCCGATCGATCCTTGAAGATATACCGGGCATCGGTCCGGTCAAGGCGAAAAAACTGCTGCTGAACTTCGGCAGTATCGGCAAAATTAAAACTGCCGACGAGGAGGCGCTGCGTCGGGTGGGCAAGCTCTCCCAGCGGGACGCACGGGCTGTGGTCGAATATTTCGCAAATCAGGAAAAATGATTCATTTTTTATAATCCGCCTTTGTAGAAAGTGGGAAACTCCTACAAAGCTTTCACACGGTTGTAATAGAAACTTTTACCACAAACCGGAGCAGAAAAGTTTTGGGCCGCCTTTTTCAAAAGGCGGAGGCGGAGGCGGAGGCGGGAAAGCAAAAATCTAAAATAGAAAGGCTGCAGTCGGCAATCGGTCGCTGCAGGAGCAATAGAAATTATGATACGCATTATCACCGGCAGTGCCAAAGGCATGAAACTGAAGACCCTTGAGGGACTTGACACCCGCCCCACCACCGGACGGACAAAGGAAGCCATTTTTTCGATGATACAATTTGACATCGAGGGGCGGGATGTGCTCGATCTCTTTGCCGGGTCGGGGCAGATGGGGCTGGAGGCCCTTAGCCGCGGAGCTGCCTCGGCGGTTTTTGTGGACAATTCTGCCGCCGCCATGGCCGTTATCAAGGAAAATGCCACTCATACCCGTCTTTATGACAGGTCAAAATTCAGGATCAGCGACGTTCGCAACTTCCTTCGCAAGGCGGGCGCCCTTAAGCGGCGCGCAAGCCTTGAGGACACCAAGGACGGGACGGGCGCATTTGATCTCGTTTTTATCGATCCGCCCTATGATAAGGGGCTGTTGACCGATACCCTTATCAAACTTGCCGAATCGGGGCTGCTGAGACCCTCTGCCATCATTGTCTGCGAATGCTCGAAAGACGAGAACCCTAATGGGGATCCGAAAATAGCCGCCCTCTATGACGTTGTCAAAATCAACTCCTACGGATCCGCACTTATCTCTGTTCTGACACCTGCGAAAGAGGAAGCCACAGGGGCGGATGCCGAACAGGACTGAATTTTTTTATAAAATTTTATTATAAGGGATGACAAGAATGAAAATCGAAAAAGCATTGATACCGGGCAGCTTTGACCCCATAACCCTTGGACATATGGATATTGTTGAGCGGGCGGCAGGGCTGTTTGACACAGTTTATCTTCTGCTCTGCACAAACTCCGAAAAGAAGGATATGTTCACCCGGGAGCAGCGGCTTGAGCTGATGAAAACCGCCTGCACCGGACTTGACAACGTTATTGTTGATGTGTGCGACGGGCTTCTTGCCGATTATGCCGCGCTGCACGATATTGCCGTCATTGTTAAGGGGGCGCGTACCGGCGCCGACTTTGACTATGAAAAGATGCTCTACAACATCAACGCCCGGCTGGGGGACGGGCTTGAAACTATTCTGCTCCCTGCCCGTGCCGAGCTGTCCTACATCAGCTCCACCTATGTGAGGGAGCTTGTAAAGTACAAAAAACCCCTTTACGGCGCGGTTCCCGCCGGTATTGTGGAGATGATCTACAACAGCCATTATTAAAGGATTTCTTCCCACCTTTTGGAACTGCCGCAACAGCGGCAGTTTGCGGCGCGAAAACTTTTCTACAAAAAAGCGAAAATGGGGTGCCTCACAGAAATTTGTGCGCCCCTTTATAAAAACATAAAACAAAATCAGACCGTTGACGTGCTGTCATCGGTCTGATTTTATGCTATGCTACGCTTTTTAAGCTGTGATTATTCAGCAGCAGGGGCGTCAGCCGTCTCGGCTGCCTTTTCGACGGTTTCGGCTGCCTTTTCGGTGGTTTCTTCAACCTTTTCGGCTTTTTCTGCCTCGTCAGTCTTCTCGGTCTTCTCAGGAGCCGGTTCTATCTTTGCTGATCCTCTCTTAGTCGAGGTAGACTTTGCCTTAGCAGGCTTTTTGCCCTTTGTCGACTTCTTCTTCTCCTCCTCGACCTCCTCCTCCACAAGACGGATGAGCGCCATCTCGGCGGCATCGCCGCGGCGGGGACCGAGCTTATAAATCTGGGTATAGCCGCCAACACGGTTCTCGTACTTGGGGGCTATGATGTCAAACAGCTTTTTAACAACATCCTCCTTGGTGATGAATGCCATTGCCATGCGGCGAGCCGCTAAGGTATTCTTCTTGCCAAGGGTAATCACTTTATCGGCGAGCGGGGCAACCTCTTTTGCTCTTGTAAGGGTTGTCTCGATCTGTCCGTTTTCAAGCAGATATGTGACCAATCCCCTGAGCATCGCTCTTCTATGATCGGTCGTTCTGCCGAGTTTCCTTGTTCCGGGCATGTTATTCCCTCCTTGCTTAATGATGTCGGATAATGCCGGGGCGCCTTTTCTCGCCCATTCCTCCTGATCGGAAAGGCCGCCGCCGGATTATCGTGTTCTCTCTTTACGCACTTCTCATGCTGAAACTCTCAAAATGAAAAGGGCGGTTTTTGTTTTATTCTCAGTCTTCCTCTTTTTTGAGGGAAAGTCCGAGGGATTGAAGTTTCTGAACAACCTCTTCAAGCGATTTTTTCCCGAGGTTGCGTACCTTCATCATGTCTTCCTCGGTTCGATTGATCAAATCCTCAACAGTATCGATGCCGGCACGCTTCAGACAGTTGAAGCTGCGAACCGACATGTCAAGCTCCTCAATGGTCATCTCAAGGACCTTCTCCTTCTTGGTCTCTTCACGTTCAACCATGATCTCAGCCTTCTTAGCTTCATCAGACATGTCAATGAACAAGTTGAGATGCTCGTTGAGAATCTTGGCACCCAATGAAATCGCTTCCTTTGCCGAGATAGTCCCGTTTGTGTGAACCTCCAGCGTCAGTTTGTCATAATCGGTGATATTGCCGACACGGGTATTTTCAACATTATAGCTTACGCTGTAAACCGGTGTGAAAATCGAGTCGATAAATATCATGCCGACAGGCGCACCAACGTTGGGTCCGGCAATTGCAAGGTAGTCCTGCTTGTTCTTGTCCTGAGTCGCATAGCCCCGCCCGTGGTTGAAGGTAAGCTCCATGTGGAGACGCCCCCCCTCGGCAACAGTGGCTATGTGATGATCGGGATTGAGTATCTCTATATCCGAATCACAGATGATATCCCCGGCTGTCACCTCACGACTGCCCGCAACATCAATGATGGCAGACTTCGCCCCCTGGCTGTAAAGCTTGGCGGTGATGCCCTTGACATTCAGGACAATTTCGACAACATCCTCCTTGATACCTGGAATTGTCGATATCTCATGCAAAACGCCGTCAATCTTGATGCTTGTCACCGCTACGCCGGGCAGCGAGCTTAAAAGCACCCTGCGGAGCGCGTTGCCGAGTGTTGTTCCATAGCCTCTTTCAAGGGGCTCAACAACAAATATACCGTCCTTACCATCTTCACTTAAGCTTGATGTCGTAATGTTCGGTTTCTCTATTTCTATCATGTGGTACCCTCCTTGTTTCCATTTGTGCAGGTAGAAAAGCTGTGCGTTAACTCCTCATATCAGGGATCTGTCCCGCTTTACCTTTGAAAAATCGATACCTCTCATAATATGATATGAGACGGTATGTTGCAGAAGGCAAAGCTATCCTATGCAGCTGTAAAAAGCCGCCCGAGGTCGTTTGCGCGATGATATCGGAGGCTTTATTACTTCGAATAGAGCTCGACAATAAGCTGCTCCTCGAAGGGGAAGTCGATATCCTCTCTTGTCGGGAGGGCAAGTACCTTGGCTGTGATGTTGGTCTTGTCAACCTCCAGCCACTTGGGGATGATTCTGTCCTTAAGGTCCTCTGCCAGCTCCTTAAACTTCACTAAGTCGCGGCTGCTCTCCTTAAGGGATACAACATCGCCAACCTTTAGCTTGATAGAAGGAATATTTGCCTTCCTGTCGTTGATGCGAAAATGTCCGTGACGCACCAGCTGGCGCGCTTCCTTGCGGCTCTGTGCCATGCCCATTCTGTAAACGATATTATCAAAGCGAATCTCAAGCTGCTGGAGCAGGTTTTCGCCTGTCATGCCTTCCTTGCGGTCGGCAATCTCAAAATAGTTCTTAAACTGCTTTTCAAGAACGCCGTAATATCTTCTTGCCTTCTGCTTCTCACGAAGCTGTCTGCCGTACTCTCCGATCTTCCTGCGATAGGCGCCGTGCTGACCGGGGGCCGACGATCTTTTGCTAACTGAGCATTTACTGCTAATGCAGCGGTCTCCCTTGAGATAAAGCTTTGTGCCTTCTCTGCGGCAGAGTCTGCATACAGGTCCTGTATATCTTGCCATATCCTTACACCTCTCCTAATTAAATGCGTCTGCGCTTGGGCGGACGACAGCCGTTATGGGGAATCGGGGTGACGTCCTTTATCAATGTGATATCCAGTCCCACAGTCTGAAGCGCGCGAATAGCTGCTTCCCTACCCGAACCGGGTCCCTTGACATAGACCTCAACCGTCCTCATGCCGTGATCAACCGCAATCTTGCCTGCGGTCTCTGCTGCCGATTGCGCGGCAAACGGGGTCGATTTTCTCGAACCTCTAAAGCCAAGCTCCCCCGCCGACGCCCACGATACGGCGTTACCCGCCAAATCGGTTATGGTTATAATTGTGTTGTTAAAAGTCGCACGAATGTGGGCGGCGCCCTTCTCGATATTCTTCCGCTCACGGCGTTTTTTTATAGACTTTTTAGGTGTTGCCATCTAGCGTAACTCACTCCTTTACTTTCTCTTATTTGCGACGGTCTTTGCAGGGCCTTTTCTCGTCCTTGCATTTGTCTTGGTACGCTGCCCTCTGACCGGCAATCCCTTCCTGTGACGGATGCCGCGATAACAGTTGATTTCGATAAGTCTTTTTATCCCGAGGCCTACATCACGACGTAAGTCACCCTCTACATGATAGGAGGTCTCAATCGTATCACGCAATTTTGCAACATCCTCTTCGGTGAGATCCTTCGCACGGGTCGCAGGATCAATACCGGTGACATCCAAAATGTCCTTTGCTCTTTTTCTTCCGATTCCATAAATGTAGGTAAGTGCGATATCTACACGCTTGTGATTCGGAATATCTACACCAGCTATACGAGCCATCTTATAAGTTCACCCCTCTTAATTGTTGTGCGGTCATTGCTCAACCCTGTCTCTGCTTGTGCTTCGGGTTTTCGCAAATAACCATTATATTACCTTTTCTCTTGATGATTTTGCATTTTTCGCAAATCTTCTTGACCGAAGGTTTTACTTTCATAGTTACCTCCATAATCCGCCGCCTTCCTCAAGGATCGGCAGATCTCTTCATTAGAAAAATATTTAGTGCGAAAAGGGTGCAAACAGTAAAGCCTAAGCCTTCCGTTTAGCGCCCGCGCCAGGTGATGCGCCCCTTGCTGAGATCATAGACCGAAACCTCAACAGTAACCCGATCTCCCGGCAGTATTCGGATATAATGCATGCGAAGCTTGCCCGATATATGGGCGGTGACAATATGCCCGTTAGGCAGCTTCACCCTAAATGTGGCATTCGGCAATGCCTCAACAACCGTACCTTCAAATTCTATAACGTCATCCTTGGCCAGAACAATCCCTCCTATCGTTCACATATAACAAGCTCTTATCTTTAAGCAGGGCGCGAAGGGCAGCATCGGTAAGCTCGCCCCCTTCGATCGCACGGCAAAGCTGCGGGTCGGACAGCTCGACTATCCTCAAATGCTTGAGATTTTTCTTCTTCGGTCGGGACAGCTTGCGCAGGGCGCCGTCGGCAATGTAGACCATGGCGCTCTCATCGCTGTATTCAAACCCTACGATGACAAAATACCTCTTTTTATCCCGCCCGGCAATCGACTGCACAATCGAGCCGATGCATGGTACTCCGCTCACGTTCTTCTTAATCAAGACAAAAACCCCTCATTCGACATCGGTCAGTAGTACCGGACCGTCCTCGGTTATTGCAACGGTATGCTCAAAATGGGCGGAAAGGCTACCGTCAACGGTGACAACCGTCCAGCCGTTTTGGAGCACCCGTACCTCCGGGGCGCCGACATTCACCATCGGCTCAACGGCAAGCACCATGCCCCGCATAAGACGGGGTCCGTGCCCCGGCTTTCCGTAGTTCGGCACGTCGGGCTGCTCATGAAGGCTGCGACCGATGCCGTGCCCCACATACTGCCGTACCACCGAGTAGCCGAACTCTGTAACATGGCTCTCGACAGCGTGACCGATATCCCCGAGGCGGTTGCCCGGGACCGCCTTTTCAATCGCCTTGTAAAAGCTGTCCCTTGTGGCGGTGATAAGCCGCTTTGCCTCCGCGCTGACCCGTCCCACCGGAAAGGTGCGGGCGCTGTCACCGTGATAGCCGCGATAGCATGCCCCGACATCAATCTTGACAATGTCCCCCTCCTGAAGAACCCGGTCGGAGGGTATGCCATGTATAACCTCGTCATTGACGCTGATACAGGCGCTAGAGGGGAATCCGCCATATCCGAGAAAGGACGGAATGGCGCCGCAGCTCTCGATATAGGCACGGATAATGCCGTCAAGCTTTCTCGTGGTGACCCCCTCGTGAACCGCCTCTCCCGCCTTGAGGAGGGCCTCGCCGGTGATCCTGCCCGCCTGCCTCATCAGCTCCAGTTGTTCCCGATTTTTAAGCTGTATCATAGCCCGGACCATCCTTTCCGAAAAAACATACCTGAAATAGCCTTCCTATGCCTTCGGCTCAATGCCGACAGCCTTCATTATCAGGTCGGTGGTATCCTCCACCCGTTCCTGACCGCGCACCATTTTCAGAATGCCCTTTGCCTTGTAGTAGTCCTTCAGGGGCGCCGTCTCCTTATGGTAGCCGGCAAGGCGGCTGAGCACCACCTCAGGCGCGTCGTCCTTGCGGACGGTCAGAGGCTGGTCGCACCTCTCGCACCTCTCCCCTTTTTCCGAAGGGTTATACTTCATATGATAGGTGGCGCCGCAGCCGGAACAAACCCGGCGCCCACCCATGCGGTCTATGATCTCCTCGTCCGGCACCTCGATGCTCAGAACAAGGTCAAGCTCAATACCCATGGCGTCCAGCGCCTCCGCCTGAGCTAAGGTGCGGGGGAATCCGTCAAGGATAAAGCCACGGCGGCAGTCGTCCGCCGCCAGACGCTCCTTCACGATGCCCACCACCACATCATCGGGCACCAGGGCGCCGCGGTCGGTGTAGGTTTTTGCTAAAAGGCCGGTTTCTGTCCCTTGCTTAATGGCCGAACGGATAATCGCTCCTGTCGAAATCGCAGGGATGGACAACGCCTCGGACACCACCTCGGCCTGGGTTCCCTTTCCGGCGCCCGGTGCGCCCAAAAACATTATCTTCATCTCATCTTCCTTTATGTCAACAAGCTTTTTTTAAAAAACCATCGCAAGCCTTGATGGCTTAGTCAAGGAATCCCTTGTAGTGACGCATGGTCATCTGCGCCTCAATCTCCCTTGTGGTCTCAAGTGCGACGCCCACAACAATCAAGAGGGAGGAGCCGCCGAATACCAGTGCCGCAACATTTCCGCCCGATACCATGTTCAGAACGATGGGGAATATTGCGACAAATCCAAGAAAGAGACCGCCGATAAAAGTGATTTTTGACAATATTTTCGAGATATAATCGGA
>JAAYQM010000065.1 GCA_012519315.1 Clostridiales bacterium
CATTTTCCGCAGGACTCATCAACGGTAAATTCGAGGAAGAAGCGTGCAATGTCAACCATGCAGTTGTCCTCGTCCATAACAATGAGACCGCCGGAGCCCATCATGGAGCCGATCTCAATGAGGGTGTCAAACTCGATAGGCGTATCTATAAGGGAGGCAGGGATACAGCCGCCGGAAGGACCGCCGGTCTGGGCAGCCTTAAACTTCTTGCCGTTTGGAATGCCGCCGCCGATCTCCTCGACAACCTCCCGCAGGGTGGTTCCCATGGGAATCTCAACAAGCCCTGTGTTGTTAATGTTTCCGCCGAGGGCAAAAACCTTAGTTCCCTTAGAGCGTTCGGTTCCCATGCTGCCGAACCATTCGGCGCCGTTGAGGATGATCTGCGCAATATTGGCATAGGTTTCAACATTGTTGATAATGGTAGGCTTGCCAAAGAGCCCTTTTACAGCTGGGAAGGGGGGGCGGGGTCTCGGCTCGCCGCGGTTGCCCTCAATGGAGGTGAGGAGCGCCGTTTCCTCTCCGCAGACAAAGGCGCCTGCGCCAAAGCGGAGATGAATATCAAAATTGAAGCCCGAATTAAAGATGTTTTTGCCTAAAAGACCGTATTCACGAGCCTGATTAATAGCAATTTCAAGGCGGCGGATGGCTATCGGGTACTCGGCTCTTACATAGATATAACCTTCGTCGGCGCCGATGGCGTATCCGGTGATTGCCATTGCCTCAAGGACAGCGTGAGGGTCTCCCTCAAGGATGGAGCGGTCCATAAATGCGCCCGGGTCTCCCTCGTCGGCGTTGCAGACCACATATTTTTTATCCGACTGAACAGCTGCGGCAAAGGCCCACTTTCTGCCGGTGGGGAAGCCCCCTCCTCCCCGACCGCGAAGGCCGGAATCGGTGATGGTTTTGATAACATCTTCGGGGGTCATTTGGGTCAGGGCTTTTCCGAGAGCCTGATAACCGTCCATAGCTATGTATTCGTCGATGATCTCGGGGTTGATAACGCCGCAGTTTCTAAGGGCGACGCGCTTTTGCATTTTAAAGAATTTTGTCTCGGAGAGGGAGGTGACAAGCTTGTCGATCTCCTCGTCGTGCTCGTGGTATACAAGACGGGTGACCGGACGACCTTTAAGCAGGTGTTCCTCAACAATTTCGGGAATATCGGACAGCTTTACCATCTGGTAGAAGGTATTGTCCGGATAAACTATCATGATGGGACCGAGAGCGCAAAGGCCAAAGCAGCCGGTCACCACAACCTTTATTTCCGAATCAAGACCTTTTGCGACAAGCTCTTGTTCAAGAGCTTCCTTTATTTTAAGGCTTTCCGACGATGAGCAGCCGGTACCGCCGCAAATTAAAACGTGTGATCGAATCATTGCAATTTACCCTTTCTTATTTTTTTACATCGGCGTCGCCGATGGTGTATTCGGCAACGATTTTGCCACCTTGAATATGCTCTTCGAAAACGCGGGCAGCCTTTTCGGGTGTCATCTTCACATAGGTGACCTTTTCCTTGCCGGCTTCGTGAATCTCAACAACAGGCTCATATTGGCAAATGCCAATGCAGCCGGTTTGTGTAACGGTGATTGCATCGGTGAGACCGGCTTTGGCGATCTTATCGACAAAGGCGGTGAGGACAGGGCGCGCGCCGGCGGCAATGCCGCAGGTCGCCATACCGACAACAATGCGGGTTGTGCTGTTGCCTTCACGAATGGCGATTTTGTCTCTCATTTTATCTCTCAAAGCTGAGAGTTCAGCTAAAGATTTCATTATTTTGCTCCTCCAAAATTATGATATTGTTCGGTAAGATATTCTCTCACCCATTGGATAACCTCGACATCTGCAAGGGAGATATCTCCGAGGACATCCCGCATCATGCGGGTTGACAGACTGACATTGCCCCCCGGCGCCGTATGGCTTAGTGTAAAGTCAACATCGGGCGCCCCCATAATCAGGGTTGTCATGGTGGCTGTAATGTCGCCCACAGGTAGACAGTCGATATGCTTGGTATCAAAGATTGCGGTCAATGTCGTGCCTTTTCCTATTGCAGATTTGATATCAAAGGTGCCGCCCGTTTGTTCGGCCGCAAGCTTGATAAGCGGAATACCAAGTCCCACCTCTCGAGTGGTTCTTGTCGTGTAGAAGGGGTTTGTGACATTGGAAACCTCATCGGCGTCCATCCCCCTGCCGTCATCGGCAACAGTGAGGGTTAAGATGCCTTTGTGATCCTCGCTTAGGGTGATGGCAATATTTTTTGCCCCTGCGCTTATCGAGTTTTGGACGATATCAAGAATGTTGAGAGACAGCTCCTTCATATATATATATCCTTAATTTTTGTATTTTTCTAAAATACCCTTGATGTCATCGGCCTTCAGACGACCGTAAACATCGTTGTTGATGGTGATAACCGGTGCCAGGCCGCAAGCGCCGATGCAGCGGGTAGCATCAAGAGAGTATTTCCCGTCCGGCGAGGTTTCTCCTGCACCTACACCAAGCTCCTTGGTAATTTTCTCAAGGATGTCATTTGCACCCTTAACATAACAGGCCGTGCCCATGCAGACAGAAACGCTGACCTCTCCCTTTGGGTTGAGGGTGAATTGTGAGTAGAAGGAAACAACGCCGTAAACCTCTTCAAGGGAAACGTTGAGACCCTGCGCAACGATTTTCTGAACTTCAATCGGCAGATATCCGTAGATTTCCTGAGCCTCCTGAAGCACAGGCATCAATGCGCCCTCGGTGTCGCGGAATTTTTCGATAACCGCAAGGAGTTTTTCCTCCTGCGCCTTTGTACCGCGAAACATGACCGTAGTCAGTTTCTTTTTCATAATGTGTACTTCCTCCAGTAGAAAATTTTATTTAATTTTTATTATATAAAATATTAAATAGCTGATTTGGGTCGTCCATCTCAAGGGAGGGACCGGCTTCGTTAATGTCCCAAAGGTAGTGGGCATCCGATGAGCAGACGGTATTAATACTTTGCAATGAGGGATATTTTTTGCGATACGGCTCGATATTGGCCGCAATGTTAAATTCGGCAGCCGAAAAATTATAGTCGGGGGGGATGTCCCCCAGAATGGAAATAATCCCGTTTGCCTCCCGGTCCACATGGGCGGGATAAACAATACCCCCGTGCGACCGCACAAGAGAAACCGCACTTCCGATATCAAGGGAAGTAGCGGCTGACAGAAGCATATCTTCCTTTCCTATTACAACATCGTTTTCATCGGTTATAAGCTGTTCGCCGAAGAGATCCGGGCGATTTTTGACATTGAGAAAGTGCTTTCGGACTTCAGCGTCAAAGTCAAGTGCGGCGTCAAGCGTATCAAACAGACAAACAAGGTGGATATCCTCTGCTGTGGTCAGTTCCATGCCGGCGATGGGAATCAGACCCAGCCGCCTGCAGGCGGCAAAGAAGGGTCTGCAGTTTCGGCATGTATTGTGATCGGTGAGGGCGACTATTTTAAGCCCCTTGATGGCTGCCATTCCTGCAATGTTGCCCGGGGTCATGTCATTGTCTGCACAGGGAGAGAGGCAGGAATGGATGTGCAGATCATAAAAATAACGGTTCATTGCAAATCTGATAGGCTGTCTTTTTTGATCTATATAAATTGATGTTTCTGATTTTGGCTTGCTCGATAACGCTGTCTTCTATCTCGGCGCCGTCCGCGATGACGACACAGGCAACATCGGTCAGGGAGGCTACGGCGATGATGTTGATATTTGTCATGATGGTAACCCACATATCCCCGCTCTGTGCGCCAGACATTACCCAGCTCAGCAGGTCGCCGGTATAGCCGCCGGTGACCTCTCGGTTAGGATCAGCCTCATTCAGTATTTCAAGATTCAGCTTCTCGCGAAGGATGGCTGTCGTCATTCTGTTTGCTCTCCGTTTTTTGGTGTGATTTTTCAAATAGCTCGCGAAGGATAAAGATGCAACCGGTTATGTCGGCATCCCCCTTAATAATATCCTCGGCAAAGGCGCGACAGGTAGGTGCGCCGCAGGAACCGCAATCAAGATGGGGAAATTTCTCGTAAATCGCTTGAATATTAGCCATTTTTTCCATGGCGGCCTCTACATTGTCGTCAAGCTGTGAAACCGGTGTATATTCTATCAGATTGCTCCAGAAAAAAACATCGGGGATAGCCTGCTCGCTGTCGGCGGGCAATCTTACGTGATTTCTCGATACCGGCAGGTAACGTCTCAAATTTTGCAGCCTTGCTCTTGCTATGTAGGGGTTTTCGACGGCAAGGGCACCGCCGACGCAGCCGCCGTGGCAGGCGTTCAGCTCGATAAACTCAAGCTCGGCGAATTTTTCGTTGTTTTCAATTTCGTCAAGCACCTTGATGATGTTTTCGATGCCGTCGGCCGCAAGATATTTGTCATTGAAAAGAGCGGCTGCCTCCCCGCCGGAGCCCGCCCAACTTATGCCGATAATGCCCGTTTCCGATGGGATATCGGGTTGCTCGTTCTTTTTCATGGTGCTTATAAGGCGGAAATAGATGTCATTCATGGGCAGAACGGCATCAACGGCACTTTTGGCAACGCCGATGGGATTTTTGACATAGCTGACCTTAGCTGGGCAAGGGGAAATGAAGAAGGCGCCGATCTCCTCCGGGCGGAGGTGAGGATGCTGCTTTTGCGCCTCTTTTTTCGCCAGCTTTGCCGCGATTTCGATCGGGGGGAGGAGGGGGAGAAGATTGTCGCACAGATAGGGAAAGCGGATGCTGATCAGTCTGGCGACAACCGGACAGGCCGAGCTTATTACCGGCTTTTTCACATTGCTCTGGCGTATGTACTGCCTTGTGTAGGCGGAAACCAGCTCGGCTGCCTTGCCAACCTCATAAACCGCGTCAAACCCGCATTTCATAAGCCCGGACACAACATAATCCACATCGTCAAGATTGTCGAACTGACCGTAAATTGCGGGAGCGGGTAGGGCGATTTTCCATTTATAATTATTTATAATATCAAAGTGGTCGCTGACCGCTTTTTTAGCATTGTAGGGGCAAAGGCGGATACATTCTCCGCAATCAATGCAAAGCTCGGAGGTGATAATCGCATGACCGTCGCGTATTCTGATTGCTTCGGTAGGGCAACGCTTAACGCAATTTGTACAGCCCTTGCACTTATCTTGGTCTAACGCAACAGAATGAATATATGGAGTCATTATAAAACCTCCTTTTTATTTTCTGCCCGGTTTTAAAGAAATACGGTCATGGTAACGGTTGTTCCCTTACCGACCTCGGTTTTAATATCCATCACGTCGGTGTATTTTTTCATGTTGGGAAGCCCCATTCCCGCGCCAAAGCCGAGGGAACGGATACTGTCGGGCGCTGTCGAATATCCCTCCTGCATGGCAAGCTCAAGGTCGGGAATGCCGGGGCCCTCATCCTTCAGGGTAAGGATGATTTTGTCGGTATAGACATCGACATCGGCAGTGCCGCCGTTTGCATGGATAACCATATTGATTTCGCATTCGTACATGGCGATGGAAACACGCCGGATAATATCAGGAGAAATGCCGATCTGACGAAGAATCCTTTTAATGCTGACAGAGGCCTCACCGGCAGAGGTGAAGTTTTCTCCGCAAATATCAAAGTGAAAACGGAGGGGTTCCTTAGTCATCGATAACACTTCCTGCTGCCAGGCCGTTTTGGTAGAGTTTGCCGCAGGCGCTGTACATCCTTTCATCCGAGGTGAGTATGACAAGACCATGCTCCTCGGCAAGATCAATCACATCCTGCCCCGGCACCTTTCCGCGTACAAAAACAATACAGCGCATATCCATCATAACAGCGGTTCGGACAACCTGCGGATTGCACATTCCGGTAAGGAGAACGGCCTGTTCCTTTACAAAAGCGAGAACATCGCTGAGAAGATCGCAGCCGCAGGCGCTATGTACATCGGTATCAAGCTTGTCTGCTCCTGCCAATACTTCAGCATTCAACAATTCAACGATGGTTTTTATCTTCATAATATATGTATGCCCCCAGACATTGTTATTTGATTAACAAGCACTCAAAGTATATTATACTACATTTCCTAAAAAAAATATATATTATTCATGAAATTATTATTAATTTTTTGACATAAATAATAAGGAAATATTTTGCTTTCTTTGTGTAAAACATCAAGACTTCGGCTACAAAAAAATATTCCGCGGGTAAATCCGAAATTTTAAAAAAGGACTTGCAAAAATTTAGCACATATGTTATAATCCTAATGTTGTGCAATTATGTACAAGTTATTTATTCAGAACAGTCCTCTGCATTTGCTCTGCACGAATGTTCGATTGATAGGAGGAGCCAAGATGGATAAGATTCAGGCTTTTGTAAGTGAGCAGTTAAAAGAGAATGTACCTTCTTTTAATATTGGTGATACCGTCAAGGTATACAATAGAATCAAAGAGGGAACAAGAGAAAGAACACAGATTTTTGAGGGAACAGTCATTGCCAAGCATGGCGGCGGCATCTCTGAGACCTTTACGGTACGGAGGGTGTCATACGGCGTCGGTGTTGAGAAAACCTTCCCCCTCCATTCACCCAATGTTGAACAGGTTGAGGTAGTCCGTGCAGGTAAGGTTAGACGTGCCAAGCTTTACTACATCCGTCAGCGGGTCGGCAAGAGCGCTAAGGTTAAAGAACGGATATAATCCAAAGAAAAGCTATATATTGTGGGAAATGACAAAATTTTTGTTATTTCCCACAATTTTTCCCACACAAAACAGACATTGACAAATTTTTAATAATGTCTTATAATACACTTATAAGGTATACTTTGATTTGCGGTAAAAATGTGAAAAGCAGGTGTCTTTATGAAAATTACACAGGAAGCGGATTATGCTTTAAGAATAGCCTATAAGCTGGCGTGTGAGGATAAGGTATGCGATGCCAAGAGCATAGCTGAGGATGTATGCATCTCTCCCCGCTTTGCGCTGAAAATTCTGCGCAAGTTTGTTGTTGGCGGGCTGGCAGTCTCTTATAAAGGAGTACACGGGGGTTATCGTCTGGCAAAATCACCCGATCAGATTACCATGCGGGACATTTTGGAGCTGATTGACGGTCCTCTCGATATTTCCCGTTGCCTTAGCGATGACCATACCTGCTCAAGAAACGGAACCAATAAGGAGCTGTGTGTTTTTCACAATATTTTTGCTAAGCTGAGTAGCATTCTGAGTGACAATTTTGACAAAATTACCTTTGCCCATCTTATCGATTCAAAAATGACCTCGGAGGAGATCTGCCAATTAATTAAATGATTAACCAAGGGTTAAGGGTTGTAGATTTCAGCTTTTTTCGGTTTTGTAATAAAAAAATCAAAACAAAATTGATAAAAAGCAAAAAAGGTCTTGACATTTGCAAATAAAATCAGTATAATTATGTTTGGTCTTGCGAGAGTGGCGGAACTGGCAGACGCGCACGTTTGAGGGGCGTGTGGATAACACCGTACGGGTTCAAGTCCCGTTTCTCGCACCAGCGGCTCTTGCCGTACACGGACTGCACCTGCATTTGCGGGTGCAGTTTGTTTTTTTCGCTGTAAGACGGCATCCGCTGCGCAATTTGCTTTTGCCGGTATTGTCATTTTTTAAATAAGCTCTGTACGGATTTTCCGCTTTTGATATTTTTGATGTGTCGGCTGTCAGATGTCATATTATAACAGTGGAGAAAAATTATACTGGAAAAATCGATTTTATTAAAACATTGTATTGACAGATGGGTCGAATGTTTGGTATAATAACTTAGGAACATTAGCATTATATAGAGATTTTAAAGTCTCTTTGCACTGAGCGAGGGGAGGGATATAGATAATGGCAGAGGTTAGAGTAAAGGAAAATGAAACACTTGACAGCGCTCTTCGTCGCTTTAAGCGTCAGTGTGCCAGGTCGGGTGTGCTTACTGAGCTTCGCAAAAGAGAACATTACGAGAAGCCTAGTGTAAAACGCAAGAAAAAGTCTGAAGCTGCAAGAAAACGCAAATACAAATAATTTGCAGAACTAATCGGGGGCCATCGGCTCCCGAATTTTATTTTTATAATCGGTTGTCCGATGCGTGGGAGTATCGCAGCGATATAATCAAAAAATCGGCAAAAAACGGGTCTACCCCTAAAAAAGGTCGCTAGCCTTAGGGATTTGAGAAAACAAAAAGAATAAGGCCGCCTTTCTTTAAGCGGAAATATAAAATACCGGCTGTTCCAAGCTTTTTATGCTTGACAACAGCCGGTATTTTACTTTTTTTGATGATCCACGTCTTGCATAGTGGTCTGCGTGCTAACTCCCTCTGCCTGATATAGAGCTATAATATAAAAAAGAAGTGATTTATTTGAACGATATTAATAATAGATACACAAACCCAAACAAAGGCTATAAACCTATGTTTGAAAAAGACGGCAGAATAAAATGCTTTATAAAACTACTCGAGAAGAAAGACTTTATTGTGCAGGAAGGAAGGTTAGAGTATATAGATATCATAAAGCTGGTAAGTGAAGGGAAGTCCGGCACAGCTTTAGGGAATATTGTAGGCGCACCCTATGCAACCTATCTCCTGCCTCCGGCGCCGGATCAGATGCCATCACCCGGGCAGAGACCGCCAAAATATGATAATATTCCCTTAGATCTGGTTAATATGGGATTGGAAGGGGGAAAGAACACTTTTCGTTTGTCATGAGGGCAAACGTTTTTGAGGATTCGGAAGTAGCCTGGAACTATAAATCTGAAAGTCGCACCTACAAAGGGCGGTCGCCCTTTTTGACAGCGTATAAGTTCAGATCCCAGGCGGGAATATAGGAAAAACGACGGAGATAGAGCTTGTAGCCGGGGTGGCGATCTGCGAGGTAGAGGGGGAGGGCGAAGATATCCTCACTCCGATGATAAAGGGAGATCAAAAGATCGGGGAAGTGGGCGGATATTGTTTTGGCGGCGCCGATTAATGCTCTTTGCTCCGCGCCCTCCACGTCTAATTTAATATAATCTGCTCTTCGCCCGTCAAGGAGGCTGTCGATAGTGTCTGCCTGAATGAAGCCTTCCGGTCCGGAGTTGGCATCGGTCATGGCGGATCCCCTGTTTCCCTTTGGTGAAAAGGGAAGCCTTGCCCTTTCACTCCACAGGGCTACATTATAACACTCAATGGCGCAGCTTGAAACTTTGGCAAAGGCTGCAAGCTTTTTATAGGTGCGGGGATCGGGCTCGGCGGCGATAATTTCGGTGAGATTCGGGGCATTGGTAAGAAGCTCTCGAATGGTGTCCCCGTTATATGCGCCGCCGTCAATCGTCCGTCGGTATTCTATGGGGCTTAGCAGATTATTCCATACATCCGTCGGGCTTGACACCGCTTCTACAAGATATGAAATATCGCCCGAAAGCTTATAATGAAGGACATTTTCATAGATTTTTCTCGATTCCTCATCGGATAGAAGATGATAGACCCTGACAATCTCCGAATAATGCTTTTTGTAAAAATTTTTATCAAACAGGGAGTCCCCGCAAACAGGCAGATCGGGGGCGTAGAGGGTATGCTTTTTTGAATATCGGAGGATCCGCTCTATCACATCGGGCAGGCGGCTGGCAAAGGCTAAAACGATAGTGAAATTGTCATATTTTTCGCATATTTCGGCGTAGGAGAGCACCCTTTTCCCTCTGAAAAAATGCCCTCTCACAAAACCGTCGCTGGCGAAGTAGTCGCTGATCTCAACGCCGTATTCGGCAAGGCGGTCGGCTATGCGGTCGGCGGCGTTTCCCATGCCATAGACCACAACAGGGTCTTGCGAATTTGCGATATTGTCCCAAACATCGGCGGCGGCGGCGGGCAGGCTCATAGCTTTAAAAACCTCTTTGCGTTGTTGTAGAGGATATCGGCGCGCTGCTGCTCGGTAAGATCGATGGCAAGGAAGCATTTCAGATCCTCCTCAGGAGTAGTTACAGGATAATCGGTGCCGAACATGATCCGGTCAGCGCCGAAAGAATCGATAAGACGGCGGGCATATTCGGGGGTCATAACCCGGATGGCACTGGAGGTATCAAACCAGAGATTATCTCGCCCGGCGAGATATCTCTCAGCCGCCTCCCAGCTGCGGTATCCCCCAAGATGGGCTGCGACAACCTCAAGCCTTGGAAAGCGATCCATGACAGCCGCAAGCATTTCCGGGCGGGAGAATTGGTACTGCGCCCGGTCGTCCCCCATGTGCAGATAAAGGGGCAGACGCCCCTCTATGAGGGAATACAGCGGAAAAAGCTTTGGATGATCGATAGCGATTCCCTGAAAATCGGGATGCATTTTTACACCCTTGAGACCGAGAGTCTCAATGCGGGCAATCTCCTCTTCCACATCTTCAAAGTCCTGGTGCATGGCGCCAAAGCCTGCCGATTCAAACCCGTCTTTACGGGCGAGGGCGACAAATCGCGCTATGCAGTCGTTGATCTTTGTCACCTGATGAGGACTTGTGGCAACCGAGAAGAGGAGAAAGCCAGACAGGCGGCCTTTTTTTGCGTGTTTTTTGAGGTCATTATATGTCCCGTTCCCCGCCGCTCTAAAGCTGTAAAAATGCTCAAGGCTGGCGACCGCCTTTTTTGCTATGGCATCGGGATAGATGTGGGTGTGAATGTCGAAAATTTTGTACAAGGTTTAGTACTCCTTTGTGTTGACTGCAATTTGCTGCTGTGTTATAATCAATAAAAGGACAGATGCTTAAAGAGGTGTAAAAGGAGAGGATCAAATGGATTGTCTTTTTTGCAAAATAGTAAAGGGTGAGATCCCGTCAAAGGTGGTGTATGAGGATGAGGCGGTATTCGCTTTTCATGACATTGCACCCCAGGCGCCGGTGCATGTGCTGGTTATTCCGAAAAAGCACATAGCCGCCTGTGCCGATGAGATCAATGCCGGGAACAGCGGCGAGATTGCAAAGGTTTTTGAGGCTGTTCCGAAGGTTGCGAGAGCCTGCGGGCTGACAAACGGATACCGCATCATCAACAATTGCGGTGAGGACGCATGCCAGACAGTGCCCCACATTCATTTTCACATACTTGGGGGCAGGCGGCTCCCTGAGCGCATGGGCTGATAAAGAGTTAAGATTATATTTCAACAAGGGCTGCACCGACGCAGCCCTTGTTTCTTACTCGATTATTTTATTGGATAAGATCCTTCATGTAGTTGATAAACTGATGAAAGGCAATAGCAGGCTCTGCCAGACCTTTTGACCAGCGTTTTACCCATTCAAAGGAGATATAGCCCTCATAACCGATCTCTTTGAGAGCGCTTACCGCTTCCTTGATGGGAAGGGTGCCGTATCCGGCGAGCATATAGGTAATTATGCCGTTCGTGCCCCGTACCGAGTCTTTAAGGTGCACATGCTTGATATGAGGACCCAGCATTTTTACGGTGTAGGCGGGATCCTCGTTGAAATATCGAACCGTGTGGTTGACATCCCAAAGAACGCCTAGATTAGGCTGATCAATCATTTCGATAAAGGGCTTCATAATGGCGCTGTCCGCCAAAAACCCGTTGGTTTCGATTAAAAGGCTTACATTAAATGCGGCGGCAAACTTACAAAGGGAGATGATACTCTCACTGAGAGTGTTATTGTCCGGGCGGGTACACACCGGCACAGGTGTTTGCTCTCCCATGATGCGGACATATTTCACCCCCATTTTCGAGGCAAGAAAAACATAATCCTTGACCTCCGATTCAGCCGAATTGAGGCTGGGGTTGTCCACAAGATATGCCCCGCTTGTAAAAACAGGAATTTCTATATTTGCATCTGCCAGCTTCGCTTTAAGAGGTTCGATGTTTTTTATCGAGAATTCGGGGCTTTTCGGGGCGTAAATTTCATCCCCGACACCGCGTATCTCCACACCGTCATATCCGAGGTCGGAGGCAATTGCAATAATTTCGTTCAGAGTCCAGTCGGGGCATCCGAGAGTTGAAAAAGATAATTTCATCTAAAATATCCTTTCACAAACCGTTTTTTTAGTTCGTGCTGCGTTCGGTGATGCCAAAACAATCTAATAACTGAAAATGATTGATCAGATAGGCAGATCACAGAATAATTATACCATGAAATGAAGGCAAATGCAAATAGTTTTTATGCCGTTTCGATTTCGGATTCACTATGAAGGGAGAGCATATCAATAGCAAGCTCCCGCAGCTTATATTTTTGGATTTTGCCGCTTGCGGTCATCGGGAAGGCTGTCATAAACTGCACATAGCTCGGAACCTTGTGCTTTGCCATAGAGGCTCTTACATAGTCCTTGATTCCCTCCTCGGTAAGGATTATCCCCTCTTTGGGGATGATACATGCCATGATTTCCTCCCCGTAGATTTTGCTCGGCACGCCGATGACCTGAACGTCCCGGATTCCCGGATGTGTGTATAAAAAATCCTCGATTTCCTTAGGATAAATATTTTCCCCCCCTCGTATGATCATGTCCTTGATACGGCCGGTGATTTTATAATACCCATTTTCGTCAACACAGGCAAGATCGCCTGTGTGGAGCCAGCCGTCCTTGTCAATGACCTGCGCCGTCGCCTCGGGCATCTTGTAATATCCCTTCATGATGTTGTAGCCCCGGGCGCAAAATTCGCCGTTCTGCCCAGGACCCAGGGTCTCACCTGTGACGGGATCGACGATTTTCGTCTCGACAGCGGGCAGAGCACGCCCGACGGTGTTCACTCGCAGCTCGATAGGATCGTCGGTTGTTGTCTGGGTACAGCCCGGAGAGGCCTCGGTCTGCCCGTATGTGATGGTAATGTCACGGGCGCCCATCTTTTCAATAACCTGCTGCATAATCTTGATAGGGCAGGGGGAGCCGGCCATGATTCCGGTGCGCAGATTCAGCTTATATTTCTCAAAATCGGGGTCCTCCAGTATGCCGATAAACATGGTGGGAACGCCGTGAAGAGCGGTGCATTGCACCCTCGCGCAGGCATCGAGAACCTTAACCGGGTTGTAATGATCAAGGGGAACCATAGTGGAGGCATGGGTGATACAGGCCATGACGGCAAGAACAAGTCCAAAGCAGTGGAAGAAGGGCACCGGTATGCAGAGCCTGTCGGCAGGGGAAAACTTCATGCAGTCGCCGATGGATTTGCCGTTGTTGATGATGTTGTAGTGGGAGAGCATGACCCCCTTCGGAAATCCGGTTGTCCCTGAGGTGTACTGGATATTGACAACATCATGGGGAGAAAGCCCCTCTTTGGCGGTGGCAAATTCGGAGTCAGATACGGTATCGGCAAGAGGGTAAAGCTCCTTCCAGTTGTACATACCCTTGTAGGTCGCCTCGTCAATGGTGATTAAGGTTTTGAGGAAGGGGAGACGGGCTGATTTGAGCCTGCCCGGCTCGCATTGCTTAAGCTCGGGGCAGAGGCGATAGAGGATATCAACGTAGTTGACATCCTTGTAGCCGTCGCACATGACAAGAACCTTTGAATCGGAATGAGACAGGAGATATTCGACCTCATGTATTTTATACGAGGTATTGACCGTGACAAGAACGGCGCCGATTTTTGCCGATGCAAAGAGGGTGAGCAGCCACTGGGGATAGTTTGTTGCCCAGACCGCGATATGGTCCCCCCTTTTTATTCCCAGTGCGAGAAAGGCCTTTGCAACGCGGTTGCATTCGTCGTTAAATTCTTTGTAGGTGCGGGTATAATCGAATTTGTCGGTATAAATAACCGCAGGCTGGTTTGGATATTGCATAGCAATGTGCTCCATCCAGTCGCCGATCGTCTGATTGATAAATTCCATTCTTTATTCCTTTCAATAGGGTAATGTTACAAAACAGTATTCATAATAGCTGCATAGTTGCCGCTTTTGCATATTTATTCAGGAGAGAATAAAAAAGTCCCAAAACATAGTGTCTCTATGCTTTGGGACGAAGACTTTTGTTTTAATGCTCCGCGGTACCACCCGTGTTCATCCTCTAAGGATGCGCTTTTCGGATACGGCTAATGCGATATCCTATCCGAATAACGGCGGAAAACCCGCGGCGTACTACTCAAGAGCCATGCCGGAGGGAGATGGTCTTTTTCGGCACCGGGCGTGCGGCTTGCAGCATGCCTTTTGGAAGGGAGTTTCGGCAAAAACCGGACAAAGCCTCTCAGCAAAACGGCCTCTCTCTGTGGGTCGGGTCTTTAGCCTACTGATCTTCCTCAACGCTCTGAATCTATAAAAAGTTATGTATATTATAATATATACAAAGTTATATGTCAATAGTATATCCTACAAAAATATGACAAAAAACGGCTATTTATTCACAAATTCATTATAAATAGCCCTCATTGCCTCCTTGTAGTCCCTCTCATCAACACCGATAATGACATTAAGCTCGCTTGACCCTTGGTCGATCATGCGAATATTAATATCGGCACGGGCAACTGCCGTAAAAATTCTGGCGGCCGTTCCCTTTGCCCGAACCATGCCCCGCCCCACTATGGCAATGAGTGCAAGACCGTCATCAATGGAGATGGTGTCAGGGGAGACGGCGCGGCAGATATCGTTTACAACCTGCTCCTGCTTGCCCTCAATATCCTTTTTGTTGATGATGACGCACATGGTGTCAATACCGGAGGGGAGATGTTCAAAGGAGATCCGGTGGCGCTCCAGAGTCTCAAGCACACGGCGTCCGAAGCCAAGCTCGGAGTTCATCATATCCTTTTCAATTGAGATGATGCAGAACCCTGTTTTGCCGGCAATGCCGGTGATGACATCCTCGCTGAAGGAGGTCGTTGCCGTGGGAATGATCATGGTGCCGTCGGCCTCAGGGGCGTTAGTGTTGCGAATATTGATGGGGATACCCGCAAAGCGGACGGGGAAAATAGAATCCTCATGCAGGACGGTAGCCCCCATGTAGGAAAGTTCCCGCAGCTCACGATAGGTTATAACACCGATGGTTTTCGGGTTTTTGACGATACGCGGGTCGGCCATCATAAAGCCGGATACGTCGGTCCAGTTTTCATACAGGTCGGCCTCGGCGGCTCTGGCGACAATGGCTCCGGTGATATCCGATCCCCCGCGGGAGAAGGTTTTTATGTCGCCGTTTGGCATCGA
>JAAYQM010000066.1 GCA_012519315.1 Clostridiales bacterium
ACCTATGTTGACAAGGAAAGCACCCCACCACAAGACCATATCGTTTGGTTTCAGGATGCACGCAGTGTCAACGAAAGTCTGGAACTGATTAACGAATACAACCTAAAGAGGGCAAGCATCTGGAACATTATGAAATATTTCCCACAAAACTGGCTGGTATTAAACGCGCTCTACAACATTGTGCGCATCTACGACTAGATAATGGGCTGATCTAACAACATCGGTATCAAACGGCCCTTATCCATTTTATAAATACGGTCATACTTGATTTTATCAAGGGGCGATTTTGCGGCATATATAACTGTCTGCGAAAGCGCCCTTGCCGTTTTATAAAACAAATCCAAAAATTCTTCCCTCTCCTCGCCATCAAGCCCGCTTTCCGGCTCGTCTGCAAACAAAACCTGCGGACGGTTGATTAAGGCGCGGGCGGCGGCAACTCTTTGGCATTGCCCCGGGGTAAGTTTATATACCGGACTTTTTTCTATCTCCTCAAGATTGAGCATATTCATAATCTTTTGATAGTGAATCTCATAGTTATGTTTTTGCCTTCCCGATAAAAAGGCTGGAAGGACAATATTCTCCTCAACGGTAAGCTTAGGCAACAGAATCGGAGATGTAAAAATTATACCTGCATAAGCCCCGCGAAAGAAAGTCGCCTGCTCAAAATCAAGCTTGCAGATATCGGTTCCCCTGATTTTAATGCTGCCATAATCGACAGGGGCAATGCCGGCACATACCCGAAGCAAGGTGCTTTTCCCACAGCCCGCCTCACCGTAAATCATCACAATCTCGCCGGCTCTCGCCTTAATCGACGCACGGTTGACCGCCGTCGCAATAAGATGCCTGGTTCTGGCGCGATACTGCTTAATAACCTCCTCGGAGACAAAAAGAAAGTCACTCATATCTAAAGCCCCAATCAATCCTTCACAAGGTGGAGGATCAATTCTCCTTAAATTTATTTCGATAACCTCAAACTTTGATTTTCAATGAATCCTCATCATACCTGATCCTTGGATAAGAATGCGCTAGTTTTTTCATAGACCAAATAGGAGGGAGCGCAATAATAACAGACAAAAAAGGGATAATCGGAACAAGGGAAAGAGGGTTGATCGTTAAAATATGCCCAAGTGCCGAAAATTGCACCTTAGCCACAACAGCCGCTATTGGAAAGGCAATGAAAAAAGCGACAAATGAAAAAATTGCAAGTTCTCCGACCGAAATTGCATATAGCTTTTTAAATCGGGCGCCCAACATGGTATATATTCCATAGATTTTGCGGCTGTGCCATATGCGAAGAAAATAGGAAAAAGCAACAAAAACCGCCGACAAGCAGGTAATACCCGTCAGCAAAAAGAACTTAACAGTCGCTCTTTCTGCCCCGTTTATCTCATAATAATAACGGGGGGTGATAGTATATTTAGGCGTCCTGTCCCCGTTCATCTGGCTTAATGCATAAAGATAGGTGTCTGAAAATTTTTTCCATGTGTTTTTAACCGATGACCCCTTAAAAAGGATATAAACATCATACCTCGGACTTATGCCTGAGATGTCTTTGTTTATAATGTTTACAATATTATAGCCGTTATCCAGCACAGCGCTTATCCGATTATTATTACTAAGATAAAGCATCTGATCTTCGGTAAGGCTTTCGAAGACAATATGATGATTATATTGATTTTTCATCTGAATGTCATCATATAATACCATGTTATCATACATAATAATCCCGAGAAGAAAGGCAACGATCGAAATAAGAACGACAAAGAAAATTCCTATGTATCCCAGCGGATAATATCGAATGTTTTTAGCGGAAAATGCTAAAAGTCCAAAACCCTTTGAAAACATGGTTAATCCGCGACTCATCATTGAAAATGACGAAATCTTTCCTTACTTGCAAAATAATAAAACGAATATAGAATTGGACAGCTTCACTGAAATTTATTAACATTGTATAATATATTTATTGATTGTTTATTAATAGACCATAAACATTTTTGCGGAAAGATATTTCGCAACACTCTCAAGCTTGCAAAATGTCAATTATGCATTAAAAGGGATACCACCTTTCTTTTTTTAAGATTCAATTTGTTGATTTCCCAACATTATATATTAATAAGGTGTTAATTTTGCAATTTTTCATTTATTATATTGCAAAATTCGTGTTGCTATTGTATAATACAAATATCAGAACATTATTTTTAGTTAGGAGACTGTTATGAACAAGAATTCTCATGTCAACAAGTGGGTTGAAGAGATGGCCGCTCTTACACAGCCCGACAAAATTGTCTGGATTGACGGCTCCGAGGAGCAGGCCGAGGCTCTTCGCCAAGAGGCGATGTCTACCGGAGAAATCATAAAGCTTAATCAAGACCTTCTGCCCGGCTGCTATCTTCACAGAACAGCGATCAACGACGTTGCTCGCGTCGAGCACAGAACCTTTATCTGTACCACAAAAAAAGAGGATGCCGGAAACATCAACAACTGGATGGCTCCCAAGGAATGCTACGCAAAGCTTGAAAAGCTTTTCCGCGGTTCTATGAAGGGACGCACCATGTATGTTATTCCCTACTCGATGGGCATTGTCGGTTCTGAATTTGCAAAATACGGCATTGAATTGACCGACTCCATTTATGTAGTTTTGAATATGCTCATTATGACCCGTGTAGGCACATCGGTAATGGAGGCCCTGGGAGACAGCGACGATTATGTCAAAGGTCTTCACTCCAAAGCCGATCTCGATGAAGAAAACAGATATATCTGCCACTTCCCTGAGGACAACGCCATCTGGTCGGTCAATTCCGGCTACGGCGGAAACGTTCTTCTCGGCAAAAAGTGCTTTGCCCTTAGAATCGCCTCCTACATCGGCAGAAAAGAAGGCTGGATGGCCGAGCATATGCTCATCCTCGGCATTGAGTATCCGAACGGAGAGATCAAATATATTTCGGCCGCCTTCCCCTCCGCTTGCGGAAAGACAAACCTTGCCATGCTGATTCCGCCCGAAGTTTATGCCAATAAGGGCTACAAGGTCTGGTGTGTCGGAGACGATATCGCCTGGCTGCGTGTCGGCAAAGACGGTCGCCTCTGGGCTATGAATCCTGAAAACGGCTTCTTCGGCGTTGCCCCGGGCACCAACGAGAAATCCAACCCCAACGCTCTTGCCACTACAATGAAGGACACCATCTTCACCAACGTTGTGCACAACCTTGACAACAACACCGTTTGGTGGGAAGGACTTGACAAGAATCCTCCGAAAAACGCCATCAACTGGAAGGGCGAAAAATGGGATCATGCCGACGGAAGCAAGGGGGCGCATCCGAACTCCCGCTTTACGGCTAAAGCAATCAACTGCCCCTGCATCTCCTCTGAATTTGAGAATCCGGCAGGCGTTCCGATTACCGCTATCATATTCGGCGGGCGCCGCGCAAAGACCGCGCCCCTGGTATATCAGTCAACCAGTTGGCAGCACGGAGTGTTTGTCGGCTCTGTCATGGCCTCCGAGACAACCGCAGCAGCTACCGGTGCGGTCGGTGTCGTTCGCCGCGACCCGATGGCCATGCTTCCCTTCGCCGGATACGACATGGGTGACTATTTTGCACACTGGCTCAAAATGGGCGAAAAAATCACAAACCCGCCTAAGATATTCAACGTTAACTGGTTCCGCCTGAATGATGAGGGACAGTTTATCTGGCCCGGATTCGGCGAAAATATGCGTGTTCTCATGTGGATCCTTGACCGCTGCGACGGCAAAGCCGATGCTGTGAATACTCCCATTGGCTATCTGCCGAAGGCTGAGGACCTCAACATTGAGGGACTTGATATCTCCCTTGGCACCATCAAGGAATTGCTCAACGTTGACAAGGATCTCTGGCTTGAAGAATGCAAAGGAATCCGTGAGTTCTACGCACATGTGGGAAGCAGAGTGCCAAAAGCGCTTTACGACGAGCTTGACGCACTTGAAGCCCGCCTTAGCAAATAAACAACAGCCATCTAAAATATTCAGTGAAAAAAAGCAGCCGCAGGATACAAGTCCTTGTATCCTGCGGCTACTCTATAATCGTCCTATCTTATTTTGCAAAACCCGGTCTTTTTCTACACTCTCGATCGTCGGTTTTTCCCCATTCGACAAGGTTATTTTGATGTTTGTCAAAAAAATATTTGTGAATATTTTAAAGTTTTCTTGATTATTTTAAATCATCATGTTATTATATTATAGGCAAATTCCAGGAATGTAAAATCCCGCTGTAAAAAACATAAAAATCCTTTACCGAGGCGCGCACCAAGCCTCATTTAACGAATGTTGCCCTTCGAGTGTTGCCGACAACAAGGGTAAAAATCCCGATTATCCCTCCTTAACTATTTTGAGCAAAAGGTCTCAGGATCCCTGACACAATCGCTATAGGGAATTAAAAACTCACGTATTCCGCTGGAATATGGGGCAATATCATAATGCTGATAGTAGATAACCATACCCTGTGGCGTTACATAAAACTGATTCGGAGAAAAGGTCTCCGCAATTAATGTCCCGGCATTTTCAAAATATACCGACGGCTCCTTATCTATCTGTTCTTTTATTTCATTGAAAAGATATTTTTTGCTGTCGCGACAAACAATTATCGAATTCAGGTCAAGCATTCGACCGGTCTTAGCGTTATAAGTCGCCGAAACTCGCGTCGTATTTCCGTGAGCGCCGCCGGTGTATTCATACCGATCCGAATAAAAGCTGACAATACAATCGGACAAATAGGTTATTTCATGGGTCAAAATCGCCTCAAATCCCCGCAAGGGATAGTTCCCTTCTACCCCTTCCCAGTATTGCTCGATAGCCATATTCAGCAGCACATCGGAGCAATACTCCTGATAGACCAGAGCATTCTGCCGCAAAAGCCGATTGATTTTCTCAAGCCGTATCGCACTGTCCTGCGATGTAAACTGCGGATAGCTGATCTCACAGCTTAACAGTAGAAGTTCATTATAATAATATTCGCTTTTCACTTGGATAGTGTTGACCGATATTTTTTCTTGAGTCATTTTTTTCACCTCACAATAGCCTATGCCGATTTTTAATATATGTTAAATAGATCAATAATAACCATTATTTATATTTTTTAATATAATAAGTATTAAAAGATAGCTTGTTTGAATAATATAGAACAAGCAGTATTAAAAAGGAGTAGTTACTATGAAAAACAAGACAAACAAACTGATAATCGTCAGTCTATGTCTCATTATTATCTCACCTATACTCATTTTCTGCATCAGTCCACCCTCATGGCGCAGCCATTTGAATTTTGAGGCCTATGACATCCCCCTCGATCCCGAGATACAAGAGTTTATTTATTATATGAGCTATACATATGAAATTGATTTTCACCTTGTAATGGGACTGATTAAAACCGAAAGTGGGTATAAAGTTGATGCCATCAGTAAAAACAAGGATTACGGGCTGATGCAGATTAATCAGGTGAATTATCCGTGGCTGTCCGAAAATCTGGGCATCACCGACCTGCTTGACCCCTACCAGAACATTCGCGCCGGTCTTTTTATACTATCCGATCTTTACAAAAAATACGAATCAACCGAGCGGGTGCTTATGGCATATAATCTGGGCGAAAACGGGGCAAATGCCTTATGGCGCGGGGGAATCTACAAGACAAAATATGTAGACAAGGTACTTGAGAACACAACCGCCTTCAAAAATCTCAAGACAGCATCATAGTAAGCAGCATCTCTTCAGCTTTTAAAATCCGGCATTTGAGAGAATTCTCTCAAATGCCGGATTTTCACTGTAAATCAGGTATCAAACTAAAAAATGCGGTGGCTGCTATGACCACATTCTCTTTTTCTGCGGCAGCTGCAAGTAGGCCCGTTGCGGTCCCATTCTCTACCGCAAAAGCGACAGCGTCTCACGCGATGTCTGCAGCAGCCTTTGCAACATCCTCTACCGCGCCCTCTGTCGCCATGGGAGAACGAGTTGAACAATATTCCCATAATGAAGCCCCCATTATCAACGGAGTTTCAGATCGTTTTTCCGATTTTTCGGACAGTGATCCTTTACTCCGGCCGAATAGTTATAAAAACATTCGGCTATTATATTCTATTCACTTTTAAAAATCCTGCTACAAATGATTCTGCCAAAGACCGCTGTAAAATGAGCCTGTTCCGCCGTTGACAATTTTCCTGTTTGTTCATATGCTGTTAAAAGAGTGACAACTGCTCAAAATAATTCTGAAAAGGAAGATTAAGTTAAGTGAACAGAAATCAAAGAAACGAGGACGGCATGTTGCAGTATCTATCTAAGCGGATTCCCGATGCAACTGCACGCATACGGGGACTGGAGAATTACCGCAGCATCAGCGGGATGCTAAAGCTATATCAAACACAGTCGGGGGTATTTGTCGTTTTGGCTGTGCAAGGAATGCCGACTAAAAACAATAATATCTGCGGCGGCGGCATTTTTGGCGTTCATATCCATGACGGCAGCTCATGCAACGTAAATGACGGCGCACTCATTACCGATGCGGGAACCCACTATAACCCAACCGGCTGCGCGCATCCCTATCACGCCGGCGATCTGCCCCCCCTCTTCGCTGACAACGGATATGGATGGTATGCCGTATTAATCCAGCGATTTTCGGTTGACGAGGTTGTCGAAAAGGTCATAATGATTCACGAAAATCCCGATGATTTTACCAGCCAGCCCTCCGGGAATTCGGGCGGAATAATTGCCTGCGGAACAATCAAAAGATTGGAATAATCGCCTTCTTTACCGATAAAGTCTCAACGGAGGACAAGATTACTTCCGTTATGCCGTCTTTGGACCTTAAGACGGAAATCTTAAAGCAAAAAAGAAAGCGTTCTCAAAAACTGAGGTTGAAGTTTTTGAAAACGCTTTCTTTTTCTTTTGTATATTGAAATTTATCTAAATCAAGCCCGATCCCTTTCAACATACTGGGGCGTATCACCTTTTAAAATCTTATCGATCCGCTTTTTTATATAAGAAATTACTTCCTCTTGGGGAATCCCCAGCACAAAGGAAAATTCCTCATTTATCAATTTCTGTGCAGCGGTCAGAATCTTTGTATCACTGACCGATAATTTCTTCTTCTGTGTCTCAAGATCGGATTTATGCGTAGTAAGTGCCTTTACTATCCAAAGTATTTCTGCCCGATCCCCTTGATTTAGAGTTTTAGTAAAAGACGCAACCCGCGTTTTACTGTCGTCGATCCAGCATTTGTCCGATTCAACAAACTCGTCGATAATGTCGTGAATTTCTTCCACCGTAAGGAGACGGCGCATATTCTGTTCAAGGTCCTTGCTTGTTACCGGAACATAGATAATTGAATTTTCGTCATACACCGTTTGCATCACATAATATAAATTTGGACCCATATCGCCAAAATTCTCTGTGCGAATATCAACTATCTTGCAAATCCCATTTTTACGATAGATTACATAATCATTTATTTGATGTTCGGTAACCATATCTTTTGTATTCTCGTTCACGATGAGTACCTCCCTCGCAGTATTTGCTGATGATTTTGACGCGATTTGATCAATACCGGTCGCTGTGAAATCGAAATCAAAACCGGGAGTCTTATATTAAAAATAAATATAAAAAACCGCTAAATATAAAGTCCCCCAAACAAGAAAATGTAAAGATCAAATAAAGCCTATTATTTATCAAAAACTATCTGCATCTATATTATAGCACATTTGCTCAAATTTTGCAAAGGATACCGGAAATAATTATTCAGGTTAAATATTTTCCTTGTATTCAATATTGTTATTATACACAATAAGCACCGCATTTTTTCACTTTTCCAGCATAAAGTCCGAACAATGAGCCAAAAGAAAAAAGCTCCGAGAACAGTACTTTCTCGAAGCCTTTATTAATCAGAAAATCCCAAAAGCATATCAAAAGGGTATCCCCTCTACTAATAAATCCTCATTTACAAAAGGGATTTGCATCATTCAGCGTATACGCTGACGCATTTTCTCGTTCTGTTGATATGCTCGAATTTTACTTTGCCGTCAATCAGAGCGAAAAGGGTATCATCGGTGCCTCTGCCGACATTGTTGCCGGGATGAATTTTGGTTCCCCTCTGTCTGACAAGGATATTGCCGGCAAGAACAGACTGACCGTCGGCTTTTTTAACACCGAGGCGCTTAGATTCGCTATCACGTCCGTTCTTTGTAGAACCAACGCCCTTTTTATGTGCAAAGAACTGCAAACTGAGCTTTAACATGAACAAACACCTCCACAATCACAATTTAGTTGCCGTATCAAGCGGCACATCAGTCTCATCGACCTCGAGATAGTCATAATAATCTTCGAGCATATCATTGAGCTGATAATAATAGGCGGCAATCAGCCCGGATACCGCATAGCGTTTTTTTTCATCCGATTCATATTCGGGAAGGGCTGACGGTACAATTACCTTTATATCGGTGGTTTCCTCATCGATATTATAATCAACACGGGTGGCATAGGACACCTCAACAGCATTGATAACAAGCATAGTCATCGCGGAAATTGCCGCACACAGAATATCCTTGCCCGCTATATCATATCCGGTATGCCCCTGTTCTCGAAATCCGTAAAAAACACCGCCGGACTTATAAAATGTTATTTTTGTCATAATCGACTGTGCTCAATCAACCAACGATTTTGTTGATCTGAATTTTGGTATAGGGCTGTCTGTGACCGATTTTCTTCTTCTCGTTTTTCTTTGCCTTGTACCTAAAAACATAGACCTTCTTCGACTTGCCGTTTTTAACGACATTGGCAACAACAGAAGCTCCGTCTACATACGGCGCACCTGCTGTGAAGCTATCACCCTTGGATAATGCAAGCACCTTGTCAAATGTAACGCTCGCGCCTTCGGGCTGATCAAGCTTCTCTATGAAAAGAATGTCGCCCTCGTTAACCTTGTACTGCTTTCCGCCGGTCTCAAATATTGCAAACACGAAAAGCACCTCACTTTCATTTATGACTCGCTGATTTTGGCGGTCAGAAGAGGAAAAACACGACTTTCCCACTTATTGACACTTTAGCCTAATCATGCGGCATATCATTATAGCATTTTTCCGGAAGCTTGTCAAGAATAATTCGATTTTTTCGCAAAAAATACAGGCTTTTCAATTGAATGCCCGATATGTCGGTAAAATCACATAATTTACAATATGGCATTGACACATTTCAAAAATGATGATATACTGATAATGTATAGATGTGATAGAGGCGCGTTTTTTGATCAGTAACCCGAACCGATGGCACCGCACCCGTTTGAGGATTGGGCGAAAGGCAAGGACGCCGAAGATTGTACCGTTTGCGGGATGGTGCAATTCTGGGACGGTCGATGAATAATCGCCGAACTGTCATCATTATTGATGGAGAGCTATCATACAGAGAATGCTTTGATATTATGCGATTTTCCCTGTGCCCCTGCGGGTCGGGTTTTGCCATATGTCGCCATATTCTTTCCTGTATGTGCTGGTCTCCGACCGGCTTTTATTATGCTTTCAGCCTGTCCTTCCCTCTTTCTCTACTATCTAAAAACCTATTGGCAAAAGCAATCACATAATAATACTAAAGCATAAGCGGAAAGAGGCGTTTTTATGAAAAAGAAAACAGTTTTTACCGGCAGCGGAACAGCAATCATCACCCCGTTTAAGGACAATGTAGTTGATTACGATGCCTTCGGCGCCCTTCTTGATTTCCAATTGAACAACAAAACAGATGCCATTATAGTATGCGGCACCACCGGCGAAGCCTCTACCCTTACCGACGACGAGCATATCGAATGCATTCGCTTCGCCGTACAGAGAGCGAATGGCAGAATCCCCGTCATCGCCGGAACAGGCTCCAACGACACCGATTATGCCATCTGGCTGTCAAAATCCGCAGAAAAAGCAGGCGCGGACGCCCTTCTCGTCGTCACTCCCTATTACAATAAGGCCACTCAAAAGGGGCTTGTTCGTCACTTTACCATGATTGCCGACTCGGTCAACATCCCGATTATTCTATATAATGTGCCCTCACGGACGGGCTGCAACATTCCTATCAGCGTATATCGGGAGCTGGCAAATCATGAAAGAATCGTCGGAATAAAGGAGGCCAGCGGGAACATCAGCGCCATAGCCGAGCTTGCTGCCGAATGCGGCGATTACTATGACATTTACAGCGGAAACGACGATCAAATTCTACCGATTTTGTCTCTGGGAGGCAAAGGGGTAATATCGGTGCTTTCAAACATTATGCCGGCACAGGTTCACGAGATCTGCAGTCTCTATTTTGAAGGCAAAACGAAGGAGAGTACCGCACTTCAGCTTCAGCTGCTCCCCCTTATCAACAAGCTTTTTGTCGAAGTTAATCCAATACCCGTCAAAACCGCCGCACACTACATGGGCTTCTGCACCCCGGAGGTTCGAATGCCCTTGTGCGAAATGGAAAAGAAAAACGCCGTGGCTCTCCATGATTTAATGCGCCGGCACAAGCTTATATAGTGCGCTTAGATCGGGTTCGGTATTTGCAATAAATATTATTAATAAAGGATAGTTGTTCACCCTTTTCGGATGAATCCAAGGTAATAACAGATGCTTAAGATACTACTTACCGGCTGTGCCGGAAGAATGGGCCGTGCAGTAATTGAGGCCGCAAAGGAAAACGGTCGCGCCAAGATCGTGGCCGGAGTCGATATATCGGAAAATCTCCAGAGCTTCCCCTGCCCTGTCTATCGTTCCGTTTACGATTATGCGGGAGATGCGGATGTTATTGTCGATTTCTCCCACTATAGCCTAACGCGGGATCTTCTCGAATATGCCGTCAAACGAAGCCTTCCAATTGTTATTGCCACAACCGGCCATACCGCTGAGGAAAGCCTCGCGATCAAACGCGCAGGTGAGTTTATTCCCGTATTTTATTCGCGGAATATGTCTCTTGGCATTAACCTTATCATAAAGCTTGCAAAAACGGCCGCCGCCATGCTTGGGGATGACTGGGATATCGAGATAATCGAAAAGCACCATAAAAAGAAGCTGGATGCTCCGAGCGGCACCGCCCTCATGATTGCCTCCGCCCTTGAGGATTCCCTGAGCTATCAGCCGGTTTACACTTATGACCGCCATCACGAGCACCGAGAAAGAGAAAAAAATGAAATAGGGATACACACTATCCGCGGCGGCACAATCGTAGGAGAACATGAGGTCATCTTTGCCGGAAAGGATGAGGTTCTCACCCTTTCCCACAGCGCCGCCTCACGTGAGGTTTTCGCCTATGGCGCCCTGCGTGCCGCCGAATTCATGCGAGGTCGCACGCCCGGAAATTATAACATGAACGATCTTGTGTCCTCCACAATTTCACCTGACAATTAAATCTGAAAATCCCCCATATATGCGGGGGATTTTTTCTGCTTATTACTCGATTATAGTAACGATGGACAATATAATAAATATAGCCGTGCTCGACTCGAAGGGACAGAACCCAACAACGAGGCCTTTTTAGATAAAAAACAAAATCGGCAAACCCGTACCGATGACCGGGTCTGCCGATTTTTACTCTTCAGTGTAAAGATTTACTCACCACTATTGAAGTTTCTTGTTTTATGGGAATCGATCAAACGGCGAATGCGCTGGGCGGGGTTGAGAAGGTTGCTGATAGTCGAATCATGATTCAAAGTATCAATAATATAGGCAACATATTTGCACATATTTACCTCGCCATACCATTCTTTTTCCAACAATTCAGGAGAATGATAAACCATATTCGTCGTGAAGATTTTTGTAAATATTCCGTTTTCGTAGGCTTCGTCAAACTTTTCAAGACCGTTGCAAAAAAGGGCGAAGGTGACAAAGATGAAAATTCTGTTAGCGCCTTTGTTCTTTATCTGAAGTGCAACATCTATAATAGAATCGCCCGAGGAGATTATGTCGTCAACAATGATGACATCCTTGCCCTCAACATTGCGACCGAGATACTCATGAGCTTCTATCGGGTTTTTCCCGTCAATGATGATAGAGTAATTGCGGCGTTTATAAAACATACCAAGATCAAGACCCAGCAAGGATGAATAATACATACACCGCTGCATCGATCCCTCATCGGGGGACACAATCATCAAATGAGAATTGTCGAAAATTATGTCCGGAACATCTCTCACCAGCGCCTTTATCATTTGATAGGTCGGACGGACGTTATCAAATCCGCTTAAAGGAATTGCATTCTGTATGCGGGCGTCATGGGCATCAAAGGTGATAATGTTGCTGACTCCCATATTGGTCAGTTCCTGCAATGCAATTGCACAGTCAAGGGATTCACGCCCCTCGCGTTTGTGCTGCCTTCCCTCATAGAGCATGGGCATAATGACCGAAATGCGCCTCGCCTTGCCGCCGATAGCGCCGATGATTCTTTTGAGATCCTGAAAATGATCGTCCGGACTCATCGGAACGGTCATCTCATACATTTTATAGGTCACACCGTAATTAAAAACGTCCGCGATGATATACACATCATTACCGCGCATCGAACGATTTACAAGTCCCTTAGCCTCGCCTGAACCGAATCTAGGGCAATCTACTTCGGCAATAAAGGATTCATCCTCTTCCCGTCTCCGCCAGTCCCTGAGATAACTGTCAACCTCCTTGACAAAAGCTTCACACCCCTTCATGCCAATGACACATAAGTCACCATAAAAAAAGTTTTTCATATATCCTCCGCCCTCAATAATATATATTTAAGCAAGTTAAATCATATAAATACCTTATATAAATTATACCACATTATTATTACAAATTCAAACACATTTCATCAAAAAAGTACCCGAAAAACCGCTTCCTTTCCGGCTGTTATTGAAACAATATGGCTGTATTTACAATCTTGTCATCCATTAATCCCCATTATTATAAAGAAGCAGAAAAAGCACAGCCCGAATTCTTAATAAAAATACATTTTTGTTCAACCGTTTTGGGGATACAAATATTTTTTTAGGAATATACTGAAAAGAGAACAAAACAAATATTTTTAAAAAAGATTGCAGCCGATTCCCCCAGCAGTCATTTATAGTATCGGCTATAATCAAGAATCAAATTCAAAATAGCCTGTCAAATTTTACAAAAGGAATGATCAGCAGATGAATGAAAAAACAGGTATGCCTGATACTCAAGAATGCACCTACACCGATACCGGTTATATTGTTGTAAACGCTTTCACAGCCCAAGGAGCGATCCCTATTGAAGGTGCCCTTGTTACCATCATCGGCGACGATCACTGCGGTAACGGCGTCTATGCCACCGCCCGCACAAACAAAAACGGACTCACGCCCAAAATCCCTCTCCCAGCCCCCACCCCCGATAGCACCGGCTTGTCGGATAATGCCAAGCCCTACGCTCTTTATTGTATTGAAGTAGATAAGGAAGGCTATTATTCGCAAACCAAAATCAGCGTGGCAGTATTCGGAGGGGTAACCTCAATCCAGCCCGCCGAGCTGTCTCCCCTGACACTCTAGTTAATTGCTCTTCCTAAAAAAACTATCCTAATATACCAGAAAAACAAAGATATTTTGAAAATAAGTGAGAAAAACGCATATAATATCCGTATAATCGACTATAATCCGTTATACGGATATCTATTTGGGTAAATTTAACTTTGACTTTCTTTGACCAATGAATTATAATGAAATCACCAAAGGTCAAAGTTAGTCAAAGTCAAAGGAGGATGTGCATTGTTAATATCCGATCATATCGCCCGTTTTTTAGAGCGAATGCTTGATAGTAACGGCGGTATTTTAGAAATAAAGCGCAACGATCTTGCCGAAAAATTGGGGTGTGTCCCCAGTCAAATCAATTATGTAATCACTTCAAGATTCACCCCGGAGCAGGGATATATCATTGAAAGCAAGCGCGGCGGAGGCGGTTATATCCGCATTGTGCGCAAGACGATGCATAATGATGAATATCTCATGCACTTTTTCTGTGCCATCGGGGAAAATCTCAACGAGCAAGAAGCAAATGTCTTTCTCAACAACCTATACGGACAGGAAATCATCAGCGAACGGGAGTTTATTCTGCTATCCAGCACCCTTTCGACAAGCGCCCTGTCAAAGGTGCCGCGTCAGATAAGAAACTCGGTAAGAGCCGATATAATGCGGCATATTATTCTTGAACTTATGAGTTAAAATTATATTTGAAAAAACCTTTGAAACAAACAAAAGGGGATGATAATATGTTGTGTCAAAGATGTCAAAATAAACAAGCGAATTTCTTCTACAAAGAATC
>JAAYQM010000067.1 GCA_012519315.1 Clostridiales bacterium
CGACCTACCAGAGGACTTTTATAGATAGCGGGAGAGGTAAATCCCCAGCCGTAAACATCGACGCCCAGATCATTAAAAGTGAAGCAGGAAAGCTCCTCGCTGTCGAATATATATACATTTTCTCCAAATTTACAGGTTGCATAGACGGAGCCGGCGGTATAGGGGTCATGGTTGCCGGGACTTATTACAAATTTACAATCGGGCATGCTCTCAAACTGCTTGGTGATAATGGATATCGTCTGTTTTGAGGCATAGCCGCTTTCAAACAGGTCGCCTGCAATGAGAACAAGATCGGCCCCTTGTGTTCTCGCATAAAGCATCATTGAAGTAAAGGTGCCCCGAAGCTCATTTTGCCGAATTTCACTCCGCCGCAGATCCAAACTCGAAAACGGACTGTCCAGATGCACATCTGCACAATGCAAAATCTTAATCGTGTTTTTAACAAATGGCTTCATGATATCTAACCTTGAGCAACCGGCAAAAACGGCGCTCTGTCCTTATTCATAATCTTAGCAATAACAATGTCATTATATCATCTTTTTTACCTATATGCAACAGAGAACGCCCATTTTCGCCTGACAGAAACAGATGTCGCCCGTAAACCTTATCGGTAAAAATTCTCTACCCAATTGCGCTTTTGAAAGGATCTGTGATATAATTAGGCAAGCAAGCAAAAAGCCTGCTCCACCGATACTGCAGCGAGGTGTGTGTCAAAATGTCTGTTACCATAACATTACCACCGCAAGTATTGCGGTGTATCAATACACTGAAGACCACGGGACATTCCGCCTATGTAGTGGGGGGCTGTGTGCGTGACAGCCTGCGGGGCATCACCCCTCATGATTGGGATCTGACAACCGATGCACTCCCCGAAGAAATAAAAGAATGCTTCCATGCCTATAAAACGATTGACACCGGTATTCGGCACGGTACTGTAAGCGTTCTCATCGACCATATGCAGCTGGAAATCACCACATTCAGAACAGACGGCGAATACACCGACCACCGTCGACCCGACAACGTTTTTTTCACCAGCAATCTTGAAGATGATCTTGCTCGTCGGGATTTTACCATCGGCGCCATGGCCTATCATCCGCAAAAAGGGCTGATTGATCCCTTTTGCGGTCAGGAAGATCTGAAAAAAAGGCGGATACGCTGCGTTGGTGATCCAATAAAACGTTTTTCAGAGGACGCTCTTCGCATCCTGCGTGCATTCAGGTTTTCCGCGCAGCTTGGCTTTGACTTTGACGCCGCAACCCTTAACGGGGCGAAAGATTGTCGTCATCTCCTTGGAAAAATCGCCGTCGAACGCATCTCAAGCGAACTGTCCCGACTGCTCCTTTCGGGCAATCCGGCAAAGGCCCTTGAAGCAATGCACCACAGCAATGTTTTAGAAGCAGTTGCGCCCGCTCTCGCCGCCGCCCTTCCAGCCGACAGATATTTCACCGTACTTGACCACTCGCCAGCCGACATATATATCCGTATGGCTCTCCTTTTGCGATGCCTTCCACCTGAAAAGGGAGGAAGTCTGCTTCGAGAACTGAAATTTGACGGACAGACGATACACAAAGTCAAAAAAATTCTGACCGAAATCGCTCATCCCCCTGCCCTTACCGCCCGGGATATGCGTTTTCTTCTCCACCGCTGCGGACCGAAAACCGCCGCCTCGGTAATCGAGGTTCTGATCGCAGACAGGCGTATTGACCGCCTCGCAAGGGATATGCTTCAGAATACCATCTCCTTTCATCCCTGCTATCAAATCAAAGATTTGGCGGTAAGCGGTACCGATCTCAAAAAGATCGGCATTCCGGCAAACGACAAAATGGGGGTTGTGCTTAAATACCTACTCAACGCCGTCCTCGAATATCCTTCCTGCAACAATCGGGATCAGCTCCTTGACATGGCGGTGCAAAAATACAACTCCCTTGTGCAATAATTTTACTGATATCAGAGAAAAAGCCCTGCAAGGCAGTCTGACTGCTTTGCAGGGCACCTTTATCAGATTATACAAGTTCGATCATAGATTCATCCCAATGAGCGGGGGCTTCAAAGCCCATCAGATTAACCATCGTTGCCGCCACATTCGAAAGTCCGAAAGCTCCGTTATCTGACTTCACCCGATAATAATCTCTGTAGTAATTGTCATAAATAATACAGGGGACAGGATTCAGGGTATGAGCCGTTTTTGCCTTAATTGTGCCGTCTTTATTGCGCTTTGGCTGACCGCTTTTGTCCAGCTCATAGAGCTCATCGGCATTACCGTGGTCAGCGGTAATAAGGGCAACACCCCCCAGCTCATCAACAACCTTCAAAAGGCGGGCAAGCTGAAGATCCAACGCCTCAACACTTATTTGAGTAGCAAGAAAATTACCGGTATGTCCCACCATGTCCCCATTCGGGTAATTAACACGGAGATAGCGATATTTGCCCGAATAAAGACACTCAATCAGACGGTCGGTAATTTCAGCGCACTTCATCCAGGGGCGCTGCTCGAAAGGAACAATATCGGAGGTAATCTCCATATAGGTTTCAAGGGTATCCGAAAACTTGCCGCTCCTGTTTCCGTTCCAAAAGTAAGTGACATGACCGAATTTTTGCGTCTCGGAAATCGCAAGCTGACTCACTCCGGTATTCGCCAAAAACTCGCCCATGGTGCCGGTGATAAGGGGAGGAGAAACTAAAAAACGGGACGGGATATGCAAATCTCCATCATACTCAAGCATACCGGCATAAACAACCTTAGGGTGGCGAACGCGGTCAAATTTATCGAACTGCTCTTCCTCAAAGGCGCGGGATATCTCAATGGCACGGTCCCCCCGGAAGTTAAAGAAAACAACACTGTCCCCATCCTCGATAGTGCCCACCGGTCTGCCGTTTTCGGCAATGACAAAGGGAGGGAGATCCTGGTCAATCACCGGCGCCTCTCTGCGATAGGTTTCAACCGCCTCTGCGGCGGAGGCAAACTGACGTCCCTCGCCCAAAACGTGGGTTTTCCAGCCCCGCTCTACCATGCCCCAATCGGCCTCGTAGCGGTCCATGGTTATCTTCATCCTGCCGCCCCCCGATGCGATTTTAGCATCAAAGGTATCAGAGCGAAGCTCCTTCAAAAACTCCTCAAAGGGAAGAATATAATCAAGAGCCGAGGTCTCCCCGACATCTCGACCGTCAAGCAGGATATGAATGCGCACTCTCATAGCTCCCGACTCCTTTGCACGGACAATCATAGCTTTGAGATGGCTGATATTGGAATGTACATTTCCGTCAGAAAAAAGTCCGATGAAATGCAGTGTCCCGCCCTTTTTTGCAGCATCTATAAGGGTCTTCCACGTGTCCGACTCGAAAATAATGCCCTGCTCAATCGATTGTGAAACAAGCTTTGCTCCCTGTGCAAAAACTTGTCCGGCGCCAAGAGCATTGTGACCGACTTCCGAATTGCCCATATCTTCGTCGGAGGGAAGCCCGACAGCAGTGCCGTGAGCCTTGAGTTTTAACATTGGATACCGACTTATCAGATAGTCAAGGGTGGGGGTGTTGGCTGCGGCAACGGCATTGCCCGGCCCTGTGGGAGCAAGACCTATGCCGTCCATGACAACGGTTAGAACCGGTCCCTTTACACCTGCAAATTTGTCGGATTTTTTTAGTGAATTGTTCATATAATTTGATTTCCTCCGGTAAATTGACTTAACTGTAGTTTATATTCTAAACTTATTATTTGCCTTCAAACAGCTTGTCGGCATCTTTTTCCTTAAAAACATACTTTTTATCACAAAAACGGCAGCAAACCTCAAGTTCGGGGGCTTTGCCCTCCCTCTTTTGCTCCTCAAACATCCCTCGCACCTCAGCAATACCAAGACTTCGTATCGCCCGGGCGGTGCGCTCATAAGAACAGTCGCACCGATACTCAACCTCTATTTCATCAAAGATATCATATTCAATCCCCGACAGGGCAAGATCTGCGATTTCCTTGTTGGTTTTTCCGGCATCAAAAAGCGTCGATATCCCTGACAAGGCCGCAGCATTCCTTTCGATTCTATCGACCACCGAATCATCGGCAAAAGGCAAAAGCTGTATCAGCACTCCGCCCGCCGCCTGGCATCTTCGATCCCTTCCCACAAGGACACCCAGGGCACACACCGTAGGAATCTGCTCACTTTCGGCATAATAGGCGGCAATATCCTCGGCAATCTCACCGCTGACAAGGGCAACCATGCCGGTATGCTGCTTTCCCTCAAAGGAACGAATTACCTGAAGCGTCCCCTTCCCGACAGCCCTTCCCACATCCAGCTTGCCGTCCGGACGAACAGGGGGATCAACCAGCGGATTCTCGATATATCCCTTTACATTGCCATAATAGTTGCCAACGGCAATAACCTTCCCTGCCTCTCCGTCGCCGTTGATACTCATAGTAACGGTATCCTCAGGCTCCCCCAGCATGCTCCCGATAAGGGAGGCAGCGGTAAGCAGCCGACCAAGAGCGGCAGTAGCCGTCGGTGTTGTATGATGGTATTCAATCGCCCGATTTACAATGGCACGTGAATTAATTACAAATATGCGTGCGCTCCCGTCTGTTGTCATGGCGCGCAGCATAGTGGATTTTTCCAAACCCTTTACTCTCCTTTGATAAACTGTGAAAAAATACTGATAATTCAAATGCAAGAAAGTTATACCGGTCAACGCTCCCGGAGTTTACTATATCCGGCGCGCCGTGATATAAAATCTCTCGCAAACTTCAGCAGGGGGAGAAAAATCATATCCCCCCGACAGACACAACAGCTCAAAGCCCGCTTTTGTAAGGCTGGTCTTGAGGGCCCTCTCGGTGTACATCCGTTCTCGTTGATGTGCGTCGGCCCTTGTGTATCCTCCCTTATTATCCGGCGTGAAAACACTTATATAAAAATCGCACAACCGACTTTTGGGGTTATAATAATTCTGCCAACCGCAATAAAAGTTATCCCCCTCAAAAATATAGGCATTGTCGGCATAAATCTTTTCGAATTTGTAAGGGCTGTTGACATCGAAAACAAAAAGACCGCCCGGCACAAGATAATTATGGATAGAAGCAAGACACTGTGCCAAATCCCCATTTTCAGTAAGATGATTGATCCCGTCAAGGCAGCAAACAACGGCGTCAACAGTGCCGTAAAGCTCAAAATTGCGCATATCCTGACAAAGAAGGAGCAAATTGTCAATCCCCTCCTCCTCCGCCCTCTGCCGGGCATATGAAAGCATATTCTCCGAGATGTCGATGCCAATCATATCATAGCCCCGTGTTGCCAAAGCAGTGGACATTTTACCGGTGCCGCAGGCCAAATCAAGAACAAGCTCGATTTTCCGCTTCTGATACCTGTTAAAACAAGCCTCGATATAATCGGCCCAAAGGTCGTAATCGATCTCCGCATTTAAAATATCATATATCTCGGCTAGGACAGCATAGCTTTCGCTCATTTTTCAAGAATCCGGCCAAGCACGGTAGTGTAGCCGTCCTTTCCGTATTTCAAGCAGCGGCTCACCCGACTGATTGTTGCGGTGGAAAGACCGGTCACCTCAGCTATTTCAGAATAAATGTGATTCTCATAAAGCATTTTTGCCGCAAGCATCCGCTTTGACATTTCCAAAAGCTCGGCAACCGTGCACAAATCCTCAAAAAAATTGTAGCACTCCTCTACATTTTTCAAAGACAGTATCCCCTGAAATAAAAAATCAAGTTTTTCGTCTTTCATCTTACTCATAATCTTCCCTACTTTACTCTATGATATTTTTACACCGTCTAAAGGCTGTGTAAAATTGCCCTCTGAAATATATTAAGCTGTATTTTCTATTTTAATATATTTTTTTAACAAAGTAAAGTGATTTAAGATAATTCCTTTTCTAAAAAGCAAATTATCCCCTCGTATTATATAAAAGTAGTAGTTTTTAGAGTTCCTCTCCAAGAACTATAAAAATTTGCTATACTGTATAGGATGCTGTGGATCGGTCATTTCACCTACCGCTTGACGGTTTCAAGGAGGCTCCGACC
>JAAYQM010000068.1 GCA_012519315.1 Clostridiales bacterium
GGGCGGAGCCCGACACCGAGGTCTTTGCCTTCATCGGTGACGGAACCTTTTTTGCAAGCGGAATAACCGGTATTGCAAATGCCGTCTATAACACCGCAAACATCAACATAGTTGTGCTGGATAACGCCACCACGGCTATGACCGGCAATCAACCCCATCCGGGCACCGGCATCACCATGATGGATACCCGGTCCCCTAAAATCGATATTCTCTCGGTGGTAAAGAGTCTCAATGTCGAATTTGCCGTGCGCCTCGACCCCTTTGATCTTGATTCGGCAAAAGAAGCGGTAAAGGCGGCCGTCGCCCACAACGGGGTAAGCGTCATCGTTTTCGAGTCTCCCTGTGCGGCGCGGATAAAGCCGAAGCCTGCCCCCGTCATTGAGGACTGTACCGGTTGTATGGTCTGCATCCGCAAAATCGGCTGTCCCCCCCTTGAGTTAAGCGGGAAAAAGGCCGTTATCAATTCCTCGCTGTGCAGCGGATGCGGTCTTTGTGTCGATCTCTGTCCTACAAAGAGAATAATCCCGACCGAATGATACCCCGAAAATATGCGGATTAAATAAAACAACGGAGCTTATTATGAATATCTTGATAACAGGTGTAGGCGGTCAGGGCACAATCTTAGCCTCAAAGATTCTTGCCGCTGCCGCCCTTTACGACAACAACAACGCCATGACCGGCGAAACCATCGGTATGAGCCAACGCGGCGGATCTGTCTTGAGTCATGTGCGCATAGGCGATATCCTTTCCCCCTATATTCCTCAGGGAGAGGGCGATCTGCTGCTAAGTCTTGAACTTTGCGAAGGGGCACGTTGTCTGCCCTTTATGCGAAAGGGCGCCTCCGCCATTGTCAGCCATACACAAATAAAGCCGGTTGCCACAGCCATATCAGGGGCAACCTATGATACCGAGCTTATGAGACGCCTTCTTATGGAAAAATGCCATGTCCACTTTATTGACGCCGAGGAGATTGCGCAACGGTGCGGCTCAACAAAAGCCGCTAATATTGTTCTGCTTGGCACAGCTTATGGCAAAGGTCTGCTGAATCTGTCACGCTCCTCCCTTATTCGTTCCATGAGGGAAAACATCAACGAAAAATACATCGAACAAAACCTTCTCGCCTTTTCGGAAGGGGAAAAGGCGGGTCAAAAAGCGCTGTCCGCTATCTTATAAGAATAAGAGGAATTTGACAATGACTGTTGATTTCAATATAATTAAAAAAGCCTTAAACTATGCCGCCAAAAACAGCGGCTTCTACAGAAAGCTTTTTCAAGGGATTGATATAGGCAAGATCGATAATCTCAAGGATTTCGAGTCCCTCCCCTTCAGCGACAAGCACGATCTCCGAGCCGCTTATCCGCTGGGCATACAAGCCGTTCCCGATGATAAGGTCGTTCGAATCCATGCCTCCTCCGGCACCACCGGAAAATCGGTGATTATACCGTATACCAAAAAGGATGTTGAGGACTGGTCACTAATGTTTGCCCGTTGCTATAAGATGGCAGGGATCAATGCCACCGATCGTGTACAAATAACACCCGGCTACGGTCTGTGGACGGCAGGTATCGGCTTTCAGGCCGGCTGCGAGCGTCTGGGCGCCATGGCCATCCCCACAGGACCGGGCAATACCGATCGCCAGCTGGAGATGATGGTCGATCTGAAGAGTACCGTTTTATGTGCTACCTCCTCCTATGCGCTGCTGCTCGCCGAAGAAGTCAACCGCCGGGGTATTAAGGATAGAATCCATCTAAAGCGGGGGATCATCGGCTCTGAGCGCTGGGGAGATCTCATGCGCAGCCGCATTGCCAGCATTCTGAATATCGAGCTGTTTGATATCTATGGTCTGACCGAGATTTATGGTCCGGGCATTGCCATCGACTGCCCCTGTCACAAGGGAATGCATTACTGGAATGATTATTTTTATTTTGAAATCATCGATCCGGACACGGGTAAAGTCCTGCCAAAGGGGGAATACGGCGAGCTTGTCATCACCACATTAAAAAAGGAAGGCGCCCCCCTGATACGCTACCGAACCCACGATCTGACGCGAATCATACCCGATCCTTGCCCATGCGGCAGTATCTTCCCCACGATCGACCGCATTATCGGCCGCACCGATGATATGATAAAAATAAAGGGTGTCAGCTTTTACCCAAGCCAGATCGAAAGCCTGCTTTCCGAGATTAAGGGCATATCCAGCGAATATCAGATCATTATATCCTGTCAGGAGGGCAAGGAGGTCTTAACTCTGAAGGTAGAGGCGACGGATATATGCGCCCGGGATCAGATTGTCAGCTCTGTCTGTAATGCTTTTAAAACCAATATCGGCATAAAAATTGACTGTGAATGCTTTGAGCTCGGATCGCTCCCCCGCTCAGAAAAGAAATCAAAAAGAGTATATGATTATCGTCAATGCTAAAGGAAGTCCCTTATAGCAGAAGCTTGTTTCAATTCTCCGATGAAAACCGATAGGGTTCTTGCTTTTTGGTTTTTTTGATGATATAATGATACCACGATAAAGTAACGCAATTCGCCGCTGGCGAATTGAGAAATTTGCCGCACTGTGCAACACAAA
>JAAYQM010000113.1 GCA_012519315.1 Clostridiales bacterium
AAACCTGATATAGTTTTAGTTCATGGTGATACTACTACAACTTTTGCTGGAGCTTTAGCGGCATTTTATAATCAAGCTGCTATTGGACACGTTGAAGCAGGTTTAAGAACTTGGAATATGTATTCACCTTATCCTGAAGAAGCAAACAGACAAATGGTTGGTGTAATTGCTAATATGCATTTTTCTCCAACGAAAGCTGCCGCTGATAATTTGATTAATGAAGGCAAAAACAAAGCAGATATTTTTGTTACTGGCAACACTGTAATTGATGCAATGGATTATACCGTTGATGACAATTACAAACATGATGTAATTGATTGGGTAGGGGATGATAGAATGATTCTATTAACTGCTCATCGTCGTGAAAATTTAGGGGAACCTATGAAAAATATTTTTAAAGCTATTAAAAGAATAGTAACAGAGTTTAATGATATTAAAGTAGTATATCCAATTCATATGAATCCTAAAGTTCGTGAAGTGGCAAATGAAGTGTTTGGTGATTGTGATAAAGTTAAATTAATAGAACCATTAGAAGTAATAGATTTTCACAACTTTATAAATAAATCTTATATTATTTTAACTGATAGTGGTGGTATTCAAGAGGAGGCTCCATCATTAGGAAAACCAGTATTAGTACTTCGTGATACTACTGAAAGACCAGAAGGAATTGAAGCAGGAACTTTAAAGCTTGTTGGTACTAATGAAGAACTTATTTATAACGAAACAAAACAATTATTAGAAAATTATGAATTATATAAGAAAATGAGTGAAGCTCATAATCCATACGGAGATGGATTAGCTAGTAAAAGAATTGTTGATGAAATTATTAAAAGATTTGAGTAATAATATAAAATATAAATAATACATAAAATAATGGGTAAAAAAGTTATTCATTATTTTTATTTTGAGGTAAAAAATGCCATTTCATAAAAAGTGTCATAATGGTCGATTTTACCAGGATAATAATGTATCAAAATATGTCGGCTAATGTTGTTTAATGACGTTTTATTTGATATAATCAAAGTGGATGAATAAGTTGCAGACTATGCTATCAGTCTGTGATTAAATCTGAAATTTTCAGTTGTACTTTCTAAAGATATAAAATGGTAAATTCACTCAGAAAAATATTGATTTAGTAAATCACTAAAAACACATAAAAGTTATAAAATATTATTCATAGATATAAATGACTTGCAGAAAAGGATTTGGTGTTGTTATGTTAGAAATTATTAAAGAACATATAGGTTTTCGAAAACAAATATTAAGTCTAGCTAAAGCGGATATTGTAAAAACATATAAAGGGTCAGCTTTAGGGTGGTTATGGGCTATTATAAAGCCTATAACAACTATATTCGTTTATTGGTTTGCTTTTAGAATTGGACTTAGAGCATCTCGTTTTGTTGATGGCAATCCATTTTTTGTATGGCTAATTGCTGGAATTGTTCCTTGGTTTTATATATCAGAAATGATTACTCAGGGGACTGGTGCTATTAGAAAGTATAGGTATTTAGTTACTAAAATGAAGTTCCCAGTATCAACTGTCCCAACTTTTGTTAGTTTATCTAAATTGTTAGTTCATATGGGGTTACTTTTGATTACAATAGTAATTTTAATTACTCAAGGATATCCAATTGATATATATTATTTACAACTTCCATATTACATGTTAATGATGTTTATTTTCTTTGTGATGTGGTCATTATTCTCATCTCCGCTTGCAGCCATAAGTAAAGATTTCTCTAATCTAGTTAAATCTTTATTAACAGCCATATTTTGGTTTTCCGGAATATTATATGATCCAAGAAAAATTAAAATAAAACTATTGAGAAGAATATTAATGTTAAATCCAGTTACATATATAGTACAGGGCTATCGCGACACTTTAATTTTTAAAGTTTGGTTTTGGGAAAATAAATTTCAATTAATTAGCTTTTTAATAATTTTAAGTTTAATGACTTTCATTGCTATCAAAACATATAAAAAATTAAGAAAAGACATCCCTGATGTGTTATAGGAGTGAGAAAATGGAAAATGTAGCGATTAAATTTGAAAATGTAACTAAAATATATAAATTATATAAAAATGATAAGAAAAGATT
>JAAYQM010000125.1 GCA_012519315.1 Clostridiales bacterium
TGAGGTGACAGTCAATAGCACACATGTGTCAGTCAATGGTGACGGCTCATTTGAGTACAGTCTTGAGTTGAGCATTGGAGTAACTACCCTTAGTGTTTCTGCCCAAAAGGGTGGATTGACCCACAATAAGAAACAGAGGGTTCTATATGATATTACTCCGCCAACCGGAGCAATCAGTAGCCCATCAGACGGGGCAAGCATAGGAGGGATAGTCAGTATCGGTGTATCATATTATGATGTTTTGGTGAGTAGCTATCGTTCGGGTGCTGACCGTGGTGTTTTACAGATTGACATAGACGGAAAGGGGAACTGGAAGGATATTGCAGAGTGCCCTTCAAATGATGGTAGCAGTCAATACTATACAGTGACCTGGGATAGCACACAACCGGTAGGGGGAACTTTGCTAAGCGACAGTGGGTACAATTTCAGGCTTCTAGTCTTTGACCGCGCAGGTAATGTAAACACAACACCTCCGGTAAGAGCATGGAGTCTAGATAATACTTTGCCCCAAACTCCTACAGGACTCACCGCTTCTCAAGGTGCTGATCAGGCGGAGACAGAACTGGTAAAACTTAATTGGATAGGAAACCCTGACATCGGTCAACTATCGACAAGTGAACCCTACATAATTTATCGCTCGGAAACATCAGGAACGGAGTATAAACAGATAGGGACCAGCAAAACAAACTCATACATAGATTCCCAATCTTCCCTTGTGCCTGGAAAAGTTTATTACTATGTGATAGCTGCAAAGGACGTTGTAGGTAACATTAGTGCGTTCTCCGCTGAGGCTTCGGCTGCTCCGCTCGCGGATACAACAGGGCCTACATTTACCTCTATGCCCGTAAGTGAAGGCAGGGTATTCGGTTCAACTATCTCCCAATGGTACATTCGGGCAACTGATAACTCCAATCGCGGCGTAAAGCAGTTCCTGTTTGCATATTCTGCAGATGGGGGTGCGACCTGGACAGCGGTGAATTTGGGCAGATCGGTGTATAATCCTACAATATACTACTGCTATTACACATGGAGTGTTGGGGAGAGTCTTCCGGAAGGAGAATACATACTTAGATTCTCCGTCGAAGATTTCAGTGGAAACCGAACTGATGAATTTCGCAATATAACACTGGATAGAAAAGTGGACCCTGCGCCTACTTTAGCCGTTTCCCAGGGTGATGGCTCTATCATTCTGACATGGGAGTCGATATCTGACACCGACATAACTTCGGTTAGAATACTACGCTCCACTTACCTAACTGGTGGCTATACCGAAATTAAGTCTATTTATGACAAAACAGTAACAACTTACACAGATGTAATCTCTGACATGGATCAGGTCTATTATTACAAACTGAGAGTGTCTGACGCTCAAAGCAACACTGATGAATCAAATGTGGTCTGGTCAAAGGCTGGAGATGACATGACTCCACCGCAAATCAGCAGCATATCCATACCCGATTAGGCCAAGTGGGGCGGACCTAGTATCAGCTTTTATGTGTTAGCTACAGATAACAGAGCGGTTACGGACATGAATGCGTTTTACTCCCTCGATGATGGCGAGACTTGGACGCCAATGTTATCAACAAAAACGGGGCCCACTCTTAGTGGGGGCAACTAACAAACTTCATATGCATGGAATACAGAGGGTCTTTCGAGTGGCATATATAGAATTAAAGTTGTGGCAGAGGATGCCGCGGGATATGAAGGAACATTGGAAGTAACATGGGAACTTGATTTTGAAGTCAGCAAAGTTCAAAATCTGCGGTCTACATCCGAAGAGGGATATATTACTCTAGAGTGGGATGCTGTTCCCGACGCGGATATAAATACTAGTAGCACATATCAGATACTATACAGCATTTCATATGAGGGCCCATTTACGAAAATAGGGTCATACGGGGCATATACAAATAAGACTACATATACGCACCTAAATTTGTCACCCAACGTTACA
>JAAYQM010000008.1 GCA_012519315.1 Clostridiales bacterium
CCCTACTTTACAATCACCGCCGTTATCGCAAGTGCGAGATCAAGCGGAAAAACCTACGGCGAAGCAGTCGGCACCCGCTGGAAGCTTAATACCCCCATGCCCGAAAAAGTGAAAAACATGGTCGTATTAAACGCTGCGGATATTGACAAGGTTGCACCCCTTGTTGACTTTGTTTTTTGTGCGGTCAACATGAACAAGGATGAAACAAAGGCGCTGGAGGAGGCATATGCCAAGGCCGAAATTCCGGTAGTCTCCAACAACTCTGCCCACCGCTGGACACCTGATGTTCCGATGGTCATACCGGAAATCAACGATGACCACATAGAGGTTATAAAATCCCAGCGCAAGCGTCTCGGCACAAAGCAGGGCTTTATCGCCGTCAAGCCGAACTGCTCGATTCAGAGCTATGTTCCCGCTCTTGCCCCCCTTATGAGGTTTAAGCCCTATGAGGTTGTTGCCACAACCTATCAGGCTATTTCCGGTGCCGGCAAGACCTTTGAGGATTGGCCGGAAATGATAGATAACGTCATCCCCTTTATCGGCGGTGAAGAGCAGAAAAGCGAGCAGGAGCCCCTCCGGATCTTTGGCACCGTTAAAAACGGGGAAATCGTTCCTGCAACCCTGCCGAAAATCACAACCCAGTGCATCCGCGTGCCGGTAACCGACGGACACCTTGCCGCCGTTTACGTAAAATTTGAAAACAAGCCGACAAAAGAGGAAATCCTCGAGTGCTGGAAAAACTATAAGGGCAAACCACAGTTGCTCGGACTTCCCAGTGCCCCCGCACAGTTCATTACCTACTTTGAAGAGGAAAACCGTCCCCAGACCGGACTTGATCGCGACATCTATAACGGCATGGGCATAACCCTGGGGCGCCTGCGTGAGGATTCACTCTACGACTATAAGTTTGTCGGTCTGTCCCACAACACCGTGCGCGGAGCGGCAGGCGGTGCTGTGCTCATTGCCGAGCTTCTATACCGTGAAGGCTACATCACCGCAAAATAAAGCTTTCAAAATATCTGTGAAGTCTCGTAACAAAGGGGCTGATGCACCGGCGAATGTGCATCAGCCCCTATATTTATTATTTAGTAACATTGTTAAAACAAATCAAGAGTCCTCCTCCATGAATTTGCGGTATCGTTCGGAGGCCTCCTGCTGGGATTGTGCCCGCAGGGTATTGATTTCATCAAAGTTTTCGATTAAAACATCCACAACCTTTCCGTCAATCGAGCCGTCTTGAACCATACCGGTAAGCACCCGTATGCTCTCCTCGCTGCTCATTCCCTTTCGGTAGGGGCGATCCTCGGTAATTGCCGTAAATATGTCGGCCACCGCCATAATTCGGGATCCAAGAGAGAGATTCTCCCCTGCAATGTGAAACGGATAACCGTTTCCCTTCAGCTTTTCATGATGGAAGGACGCCCATGTGTTAATCGTGTCAAACTGTTTTATCATTGACAGCAAATGATAAGTATAATATGTGTGGGATCGTATCTGATTATATTCGTCCCTGCTAAGCCTGCCCGGTTTTTCCAAAAGAGAATTGTCAATAGCCAGCTTGCCAATGTCATGGAGATAGCCGGCAATCAGCATCCTTTGACAATCATACGGTGAAAAGCCGATAAGCCTTGCCAATCGCTCGGCAGTTCTTGCAACCCCTGCCGAATGTCTCGCCGTAAAGCTGCTTCTAAAGTCGATAATCTGAGAAAAAACATAGGCAAGGGCGGTAATGTCATCCATATCCAGCACAATAAAGCTGAACATTCCGATATCGGTGAGTCTGCTGATCGGAGCGGGGGAAAAAAGATCAAGCCAGATGTATTCTTTATCACCCAGACTCTCCACCGCATCCACAAGCTCGGGACAAAAATTAGTTCCCGCCCCCTCACCAATCGATTCAATCATTGAGGGGACCTGAGAGATAATATTGCCGGAGGATACAAATTTTGCGCAAACCCTATCGGCTATATGAATAATATGACTGGCATATAGCACCTTTTCCCCTTTATAGGAAAGCCCCTCCCCTCCGTTCCAGAACAGGTGATGGTATTTTACAATTTTTGCGGCGATGGCAAGAGGCGCGAAATTTTCTAGCAGCTTTGCCCCTCTGAATGCATGATGGTTGACCTTTAACGGTTCATTTTCAATCAGCTCCAATTTTTCATCCACTGACATAGCGCCGATATCGTGCACGAGGGAGGCCAGAAAGATCTGTTTTATATCTTCAACGGGCAGATTCAATGCCTCACATATGCGATAAGCAAGATACGCCGTTTGCTGATGATGATTGTTAAAGTGCGGAGTCGCCAAATCCTGTGCAGTTGACAAACAAATTAATAGATCATATAAACTGATTCTCATTCTTTCCATGGACTTTACTTGTACCTCTACAAACTTTTTTCTGCTCTATTATACCCTTTTAACCGATAAAAATCAACCGGCTGCTCCAATTGTCTTTTTCGATACTCCCTTTTAAAAACCGCAACAGTTTGTGTAAATCAAGCTCTGCTATGAAAGCATTTTATTCTGTTTTTATCATATAAATAGATTAACAACTTCAAATTAAGATAAAAACAGAACAAACCGACCCTTGCAGGGCTTTGCCGCATCAGGAATGCGGCATCTCTTAAATAAAACAGTTGCGGTGGTGCTTATTATGTTTTGGAAGGTCTTTGTAATTGTCTTTTTAGCCGAGCTCGGAGACAAAACGCAGCTTTTGCTTGTTGCCATGTCCTCAAAATTTCGGATTTCTCACATATTGACCGGAGTGAGTTCTGCCATTTTGCTGCTGAATCTGATAGCAGTATCTCTTGGATTTGCCGCCGGCGAGTTCCTCCCGATTACCGCTATCAAGCTGGTTGCGGGGCTGGCTTTTCTCGCCTTCGCTTATACCTTTCTCTCCGAGTCAAAGGAGGAGTCCACACGCATAAAGCGGGGAAAATACTGCCCGGCTATCACCGTCATGGGCACCTTTTTCCTAGCCGAGCTTGGGGACAAAACACAGCTTTCTGTCATTGCTCTGTCGGCCGCTACCGATGCCGAAAGGCTTTTTTCAGTGTTCTTAGGCGCTTCCCTCGGATTGTTTTTAGCCGATATGCTCGGACTTGCCGCCGGACTGCTCCTCCGCTTTAAACTGCCGGAACGCCTGCTTGAGGGGGTCTCCTTCATCATTTTTTCGATATTCGGACTCCTCACTCTCTACGAGGGTTTTTATATGCTTTTTGACAGATCTCCTTTTTATGCATCGATTGTGATAATACCCCTTGCCCTGCTGTTTTCAATAATTTGTCTGAAAAAAGCGGCCGCTCTGATTAATAGAAGAAAACGAAAAATCAAAGGACGATTAGGCTATGAAATTGACGCAACGGGAAAGTAACCCCTATCCATACTCCGATTCCAACAAACGATACTATACCTACGATTACTATCTGCGGCACACCTTCGGGGGCAAGTGCATGAAAATTCCTTTAAACGGGGGATTTACCTGCCCGAACATTGACGGCAGCCGCGGGCGCGGCGGCTGTATCTTTTGCTCTTCCCAGGGCAGCGGAGACTTCACCCTCCCGGCTACCATGCCTATTGCCGAACAATACCATCTCATCAAGGAACGCATGAGTTCAAAATGGCGGACAGCTCGATGCATCCCCTATTTTCAGGCTCATACCAACACCTATGCGCCGGCAAACCGGCTTCGCCGTCTATATGAAGAGGCTATTTCCCTGCCGGGGGCAGTTGGTTTGAATATTGCTACCCGCCCCGACGCCCTCCCCGACGATGTTGTCGCCCTACTTGCCGAGATAGCCGAAAAAACCGTGCTGACTGTGGAGCTCGGACTCCAAAGCGTTCATGATACAACCGCCGAACGCATAAACCGCTGTCACACCTTTTCCGAATTTGTTGACGGATACAACCGGCTTCGCCGCGCATCAAAGAAGATCAATCTTTGTGTCCACCTCATAAACGGTCTGCCCGGCGAAAACAAAGAAATGATGCTAGAAAATGTCCGAACACTCTCCGCCCTTTCCCCCGATCAAATCAAGCTGCACCTTTTGTATGTACTGCGCAACACCCCACTTGCCCGCCTCTATCTTCGGGGGGAATATAAGCCGCTGACAGCCGATGAATACACCCAAATTGTGTGCGACCAGCTTGAAATTCTCCCCCCTGATACGGTGATTGCCCGAATTACAGGGGACGGCGTACCGGAGAAGCTTTTAGCACCCGAATGGAGCCGAAAAAAGCTGGTTGTCATGAATTCCATCGACCGTGAGCTCTTCCACCGAAACACGTGGCAGGGCAAGGGATGGAGGAGAAAATAAAGCAAGTTATATCCTGATTTATTTATTTTGTTCAATATCCATAAAACCCCCTGCCGCTTTTTTACACAAAGTAGGCATAAAACTTAAAATCCCTCTTGCAATGCGTATGATAAATGTGTATAATTTTATTATGACTATATACAAATCCGACAAATGGAGCAGTACTGATATTATAAGGAGGACAGTACTTTGCTAAGCATTTCTTGCGGAAAACTAATATTAAAGGAGCATAGAAAATATGGGTAAGGTTTTAACCAAAAACATCAGAAACATTTGCCTGCTCGGTCATGGCAGTAGCGGCAAAACCTCAATTGCGGAGGCTATGCTGTATATCGGAGGCGAGACCGACAGACTGGGGAAGACTACAGACGGAAATACTGTTTGCGATTATGACGCAGAAGAAATCAAAAGAGGCTTTTCCCTTTCTACAACCATTGCACCTGTAACATGGAAGGATATCAAAATTAATATTATTGATACGCCCGGCTACCTTGATTTTTCCGGAGAAGTTATGCAAGGAATTCGCGTTGCCGATAGCGCAATAATTGCGGTTGACGGCAAAGCCGGAATTGAGGTTGGTACCGAACTTGGCTGGGAATATGCCACCGATGCAGGCATTCCAAAGGCCTTTTTTATTAATAAATTTGACGATCCCGAGGCACGCTTCCACCGTGTGTTCGGCGCACTGCGCGAAAATTTCGGATTATCGGTTTGCCCGATCATCATTCCTATGATCGACGCCGACAAGGTGGTTGGCTTCCTCGATCTTATAGACATGGAAAGCTTTATCTTCGACGATAAGGGCGGCTATACCTCCTCCCAAATCCCCGAGCCCTTTATGGAAACAGCCCTCAAATATCGCACCATGCTTTACGAGTCAATAGCAGAAACAAGCGAAGAATTAATGGAAAAATTCTTCTCCGATGAGGAAATCACCCGTGATGAAGCAATGGAGGCTATCCACCACGGCATCATCACAGGCTCGATTGTTCCCGTCTTTTGCGGCTCTGCCACAAAGCTCTGGGGTGTTCGCAACCTGCTTGACGCCATCGCCGGCTCCTTCCCCCGCCCGACGGCAAAGGGCGCCGAAAAAATTATCACCGATGGCGGTATAAAAGAGGTTCCGATCGAGAAGGAGGGCACGCCATCAATCTTTGTTTTCAAGACGATTGCTGACCCCTTTGTCGGAAAAATGTCCTTTTTCAAGGTTATGAACGGGGAAATCTCAAGGGACATGACGCTGCGCAACACTACAACCGACTCAACCGAAAAGCTCGCCCGTATCTATATTATGCGGGGTAAAAAGCAGATTGAAACCGATTCTTTATGCTGCGGCGACATCGGCATGACAGCAAAGCTTGTCAATACAAATACCAACGATACCCTCACCGCCTCCTCCGATGCAATTAAATATGCCCACACAAAATTCCCCACTCCCTATTATTCACGGGGCATTCAGCCCTTATCAAAGGGGGACGAGGACAAGATCTCTCTCGGTATCAACAGGCTGCTTGAAGAGGATCTTACCCTCAAATACGAAAACAATCCCGAGACAAAGCAGATATTGATATCCGGACTTGGGGATATCCATCTTGACGTAATTGTTTCAAAGCTGAAGAACCGGTTCGGCACTTCGGTTATGCTGACCGATCCTAAAATTGCCTATCGTGAGGCCATTAAGAAAAAGGTTCAGGCCGAAGGAAAGCACAAGAAGCAATCGGGCGGACACGGACAGTACGGTCATGTTAAGATTGAGTTCTCACCCGGCGAGGAAGAAGGGCTTACCTTTACCGAATCAATATTCGGCGGCTCGGTGCCGAAGAACTTCCACCCTGCCGTTGAAAAGGGGCTGCTTGAGTCTATGCGCAAGGGCGTTCTTGCCGGCTTCCCTATGATCAGTCTTAAAGCAAATCTATATGACGGATCCTATCACGATGTTGACAGCTCTGAGATGTCCTTTAAGCTGGCTGCGGGCATCGCCTACAGAGAGGGGCTGAAGAATGCCAATCCCATAATTCTTGAGCCGATCGGCACCCTCAATGTCAGCATTCCCGAGAGTATTGTCGGCGATATCATCGGTGACCTAAATAAAAGACGAGGCCGCGTATTAGGAATGTCCCCCGACGAACACAGAAAGGGCTATACCATTATTGAGGCGGAAGTTCCAAAAGCGGAGATGACCGACTATACCATTACCTTACGTTCCATTACCCAGGGGCGCGGTCGATTTGACTATGATTTTACTCGATACGAAGAAGCTCCGGCACAAATTGCGCAAAAGATCATTGCCGATGCGAAAACAGAAGCGGACGCTTAATATCTGACATCAATAAAGCAGAATAAAGCAGAAAATCTTCCCGAATAAAAACGGGAAGATTTTCTGCTTTAAAGATTCCTATTTTCCCCTGCGTTCCCGAAAAAAGCTGCTTAACAATTCACCGCACTCATCGGCAAGAAGGCCGCCTTCAATTTCCGGCTTATGATTTAACTTAAATGAATTTATATCGAAAAGGCTGCCGAATGCGCCGGCTTTATAATCATAGGCGCCGAAAACAACACGTTCAATACGTGAGTTAACAATGGCGCCGGCACACATAGGACAAGGCTCAAGGGTGACATAAAGCTCGCATCCGGGAAGACGCCACCCCCCCAGCCGGCGACAAGCCTGATCGATCGCCTTTATTTCCGCATGATACAGGGCGTTTTTTTCGGTCTCGCGGGTATTAAAGGCGGCGGCTATAATCTCTCCGTGACGGACGATGACCGCACCAACCGGCACCTCACTGCAAGCCATCGCTGCTTTTGCCTGTTCAATAGCAGCCCTCATATATAAAATATCATCCTTCATTTTTTCACCTGATTCTCAAGTAATAGATTATTCTTTCTCTTATATACAGCAAGATTTCTATTAAAACAACGGGTAAATAGCCGCGGCAAGGGCAGCTCCTATATAAATCAGGATCCACGGAGACAGGAGCACCGACAAGTTACCTGCTCCTTCCCTTGCAGTCGCTGAATTTTCCCTCACTGTTCCCCTTTCACCTTTCATATTTATAAAAATCTTCCTAACAGCATAAAACCCGAATAGAAAAACAGCAATTTCTAAAAAAACATAGCCATATGAAAATATCCTTGCCGGCAAAAGCGCCTCGGCATAGGTGAGCGCAACAGAATATGCATTGATAATGCCATGTATTAATATCCCAAGATAGAGCGATCTTGTATGAGCAACAAAATAACCAATGATAAATCCCGCAGCCGAGGCATAAATTATTTGCGACAGATTTGTATGCATCAGCCCGAATAGAATACCGCTAACCACCGCTGCAGCCATTTTTCCAAAAGGCAGTAAAAGCTCCATAACCGCAAACCGACACAGCAATTCTTCAAATATTGCCGGTATGAATACCATAAAAACAACAGTAAAAATCACCCCGCTCACCCCGAAAGCAGGCGACAGCTCGGGCATCCTGATATTAACACCCAGCTTTGACAGGACAATTACAAAAAGGGCATTTAGACGCACGGCGAGCATGGTCACCGCCAAGGCAGCCGCCGTATAAAGGACACTGTCAGGTCCTGATGGCAAGGATCGGTTGATGCAATGTTTTTTTGGTATGCTCTGCCGAGGAAAGCGAAGTATATAGAAAAAAACAGGTATAAAATAACTGAGCAGATAGAGCACATATCCCACACCGACGGCGGGGGAATTTGTTGCAGAAAATATGGATAGCCTTGACAGTATAAGCTGCATCGTCATTAATAAAAACACATAATAGGCGGCTCTTCCGTCTCTGTTCATGAAATAATATCCTTTTCCCTTTTATTTTGTCCTTAAACATGATATAATGAATCTACGATGATGTAACGCAATTCGCCGCTGGCGAATTTGGAAATTTGCCTCACTGAGTAACGCAAACCGGTGTGTTACTGCAAATTTATGATATAATGAGAAAGCAATCCAAAATTCGCGATTTGCTGCTTATTTAATCTTCGGGTTATAACAAGCCCCGGAGAAGTCAACGAAAATCACAAACAAAGGAGTTATCAATGAAAAAGAAAAAGCAGCTCACTTTAAAAATAATTGTATATATTATCGTTAGAATAATCATAGTCGCAAGCTTTATTTTCTCTCTTGTGGCAAAAAATTATTACACAGCCTTCCAATGCATCCTTGTGCTGATACTGCTTATGCTGCCTACCTTTGTTAACGCAAAATTCAAGCTAAGAATGCCTAATGTACTCGAAATATTAATCATTCTTTTCATTTTTGCAAGCATATTTCTGGGGGAAATGCGGGATTTTTATACAAAGTTTCCCTATTGGGACACTATGCTACACACCATAAGCGGCTTTGTCATGGCTGCTATCGGCATCTCCCTTATAAATATTCTAAACAAAAGCGAACGGGTTCCCTTCATCCTCTCTCCGTTCTTCGTTGCACTCTTTTCCTTCTGCTTTTCCATGACAATTGGGGTGTTTTGGGAGTTCTACGAATATGCCGCCGATATGCTGCTGCAATTTGATATGCAAAAGGACACTTACATAACCACTATAACCTCTGCCCTTATCAACGAAGGAAAAACCCTCACCATCAATTCTGTAACCGTCAACGGCGCCGAGTTGAAGGCATATATCGACATCGGTCTCATCGACACAATGAACGACCTTATCGTTAATGCGATAGGTGCCCTCGTCTTATCAATTTCGGGCTACTTTTACCTTAAGGGGAAAGGCAATGAATGGATCCGGGAGTTTATGCTCTACAAAAAGGATCATCCCTCTTAAAATCGAGTATGTAAATATAAATTCATCATAAAAAATCGTCCGGCGATCGCCGGACGATTTTTTATAGATATCACTTGATTAGTGAAGAATGCAAATTTCAGTATCCTTATCAAAGATATGAATTCTGGATACATCAAGAGCAACCTTGATTCTATCACCGGCTCTTGCGGTAGAGCGCGAAGAAACACGTGCAATGAGTCTCTGCTCGCCACTGTAAATATAGAGATAAATCTCCGCACCCATAAGCTCTGTGACCTCAACATCACACTCGATAACGCTGTCAGCAAGGCTGGAGAGATACATCGGTGCATCGTGAATAGCCTCAGGACGGATACCTGCAACAATCTCCTTACCGATATAGTCCTTAAGTGCAGGGTTGTTCGCCTTCTCGGCGGGAAGCTTAAGCTTGTTATCCTCAAAGCATATGTAAAGATCATCCCCTTGCTTTTCAAGCTTGGAATTAATAAAGTTCATCTGCGGAGTTCCGATAAATCCGGCAACGAACATATTAACAGGATAATCATACAAACGCTGAGGTGTGTCAACCTGTTGGATAAGACCGTCCTTCATTACGACGATACGGGTTGCCATCGTCATAGCCTCAACCTGGTCGTGAGTTACATAGATAAAGGTTGTTCCGACCTTCTGATGAATCTTGGTAAGCTCGGTTCTCATCTGGGCACGAAGCTTTGCGTCAAGGTTGGAAAGAGGCTC
>JAAYQM010000069.1 GCA_012519315.1 Clostridiales bacterium
ATCTCCTGTTCGTTGCGATTTCTCGGAGTCGTTTTTTCACCGACAAGCTGCCTTATTCGGGTGTTAGTTGTTACGATACCCTCAATAGCATTAGATGCTTCGGTACTCTGAATCTTTGCAATATCGACCAGTTTTTCAAGCTCTTCGCTTTCAAAGAGTTCCTGAGCGTAGTATTCGTCGTCTCCTATCTTAGTGTACTTAATGCCGCCCACAACTCTGTGCTTTTTATTATCCAAAACCTTGGGTGATTTCATAATCATTCCTCCGAATTAACGATCTCCTATCTTTGTACTTACAATTCTATTTCAAAGATCTCTTTACAAATCTTTTTAATCTGCGTACTGATATCATTGCCTTCAAAAGATTCTATTAGTTGACCGGCGAAATGTTTAGCATACCACTTTTTCTTTTCAGCGGTGTGAGCTGCGTATTTTTCTTTATCAAGAAGTCCCCAATGTTCCCAATAGTAGTCATTTCCTCGGAAAGTTATGGTGAAATCCGGCAGATACATTGTCCCATCTGGCGCAAACAGGGGCTTCTCATAGCTGAAGTCCAAGTCTGTAGTGTGAAGTGCATTTGCTATTAGCGCCTCCGATTTCGAGCGAACAAAATACTCCGCCAACGTTGCAATAACCTTGTATTCCTCATAGTATCCAGGCAAGTACGAGAGCTGCTCCGGCAAAGGCTCAAACTTAAAAACCGAAGAGTTGATACGTCTAACCGTTGAACGTTCAATTTTAGTCAGGCATGACAGGTTCGATATGTCCTCTTGGATAAACAGCACGAGGCGTCCTTTTGCCCTTGTTACAGCTGTATATAGTAATTCCATCGAAAGGGTTGAGCTTTTGCGCTTTGGTAAAACAAGATAGACGATGCCGAATTCGCTGCCCTGTGATTTATGAACCGAAATTGCGTAAGCAAGCTCAAGATTGTCAATTGGATCTTCTTTTTTAATTTGCCTACCTTTATCTGTTTTTCCTAATTCTTCTCCATATCCAACAGAGAAATTTTCCTTGCCTTTGAACTTCACAGAAAAACGACTTAGCATATTCATATAATGTATTTTCTTTTTATCAAAACCATGAGGGTAGACAAAACCCATGTCCCCGTTAAATATCTCTATATATTCATTCTTTCTCGTATCCCAATTATATGCGCTGATCGGATTGGATTCTGGACGGTTTACAACCTGAATCACTTTATCAAACAGTGTAATGCCATCAAGCATAAACTTGCTCGCCCATCGCTCGTTAAGGAGTGTCTGCAGAACGGCATTTAATCTATCCGTCCCGTGATCGTCCCCCCTGAACGGCGACAATACCTGAAGAAATTCCGGGTTCTTCTCCTGATTGTTCTGCAAATCACAAGCTTTTATCCAATATTCAGACAAGTTTGCTTCGTCTTCCTCCGCTCTCAGGTCATAAATAAGCTCTTGCTTGATAAGCTCGTCGAGATCGGTTGCTGTCTGCCAGTAGCGAACACTTAAATCTTTATCAACAGCGCCTCCCTCTTGAACTTTTTTCAAAATCCTCTCTCTCTCTGATTTTTCTATATAATTTTGTTTTTCCTGAATGAATATTTCCGCGAGTTCTACAATACCTGTCCCGCGACTATTTACACGGTTTTCCATTTGTCGGATATTGTGCATCAATTCACCAATGTTTTCGGGGTAGTCTTCCTTTAACCACTCGATTATGTCCGAAAAAACCTTCCCGCGGCCTATTGGCGGCAGCTGATTCGGGTCACCAACGAGAATCAAGCGTTTTACATTGCTCCATTGTATAGCCCTAAATAGTGTGGCAAGCAAACTTACATCGACCATCGATGCTTCATCTATGATTATCGTATTGACATCTTTATCATATTTCCCGCCGACACGCTTAAAGGTCATATTATCGTTTAACCACCCTCCGCTCGCTATCAGAGAGTGAATAGTCGTTGCGTTTTTACCTGTTTTCTCTCGAATACGCTCCGCAGCCTTTCCTGTAGGGGCAAGAAGCTTAATGCTCACTCCGGCACCTTCGGTTTGCCTGATTTTTTCCATTATTCTGCTGACAAGCGATGTTTTTCCGGTGCCGGCTGCACCCGAAATAACACACACACTTTTTCTGAAAACCTCCGCGCACACTTTTGCTTGTGTTTTTATAGCTTCAGCATATTCAGAGACACTCGCAAGCGGGCTTGTGCTTTCAAAAAGTTCACTCTCAAACTTTTGCGGTGTTACCGGCTGCTTTAGTTGAATATCCCCTCTCGCCGCAAGCTTCTTCAGAGTTTTCTCTATCAAACGCTCATCTTCATAGACCTCATTGAGATAAAGATAAAGCTTTCCACTCTTTTGATCTGTGCGGAAAGTAATTGCCTCCAAAATTATTTCGCGATCCACCTCGAAATAATCATCGGAAAACATGTTCTGTCTCCAGTCTCGCATCTTGCTTACACGATGATTAACCAAATCGAGAACACGTTCGGAAGGCGTAAAACTGTGCGTATTATCCCAGCGCAAAGCATCAACACACAAAGCACGGAATCTCTCAGCAGAGTTGGCATCTGTCATCTTTTCGATACCGTACTCAGGAGAAGGCAAGGCCCCATTGTCAATTTGATAAAAAGAAATTACATCATCCTGATTGTTACCTATATACTGTTCGCAGAGTAAATAGGGGTTTTCAGCAACTTCCTTGGCTGAGGCTGAAATGCCGTTCTCAACTCCGTCTTTATCGACAAGCGATGCAATTTGCTCTTTCTCGAGATTGAATCTAGGGATAATTTCTAAAAGCAACTTCTCTTTATCTTTGCCCTTCAGCTTTATCGTTCTATTTATTTTGGGATCTGATATGAGTTCAGACTTTATTGCCTCATATGCTTGAACACTGTCATTTTTTCGTGTTTCATCAAGGTATTTTTTAGCGAGTTCGGGACGGTCAAGATAATTTAACACCTGTGGAAATCCCGGATACGCGCCGCGGTTTTTCCACAAATCGCTGAGCAAATCGGATAGCCATTTCTGGCGCATCTCCCAGTTCTGCGATGTATCCCCATATTCATACAGGAAGTCTGCAACTCCTATTAATCGCTCAACCAAGGTAATAAGATCATCATCGGAAATTTTACGGCTTGCATATTTGAACGGTCTTGGATTGTCTGGCTCAATAATAATATTATTCAAGACTTCCTCATTGTCAAAATATAGCTCATAAGGTATTCGCATCCCCTTCTCAGGGTAGTCTGAAGTCAGAGCCCGTTGCCAAATAATGCCGTCTGCATATTTTTTCTTAATCTCTTCCGAAACATCCTCAAAAAACATCTCTCTTCCAACCTCTTGACCTAAGCGGGCAATACCCACAACGATATAGCGCTGTTTTTCCTCATCGCTGAAAGGATTGCTGTAGTTGGCATAATAGACTAGAATTGTTTCATTGGGAACTAGTTCGTCAAAATACTTCCTTGCCAGCTCACGCCTTACATCATTATCATATAATCGACCGGCAGGGGCTGCAGCCTTCACCTCTTCAGTATACATCTGTTCATAGGGCCAGATATGAGTGGTATATGGCGGCACATAAGCCCAAATACCTTTTGCTCCTTTGAACCATGTTGGCGGCTCAAAATAACAACGGATAGGCTCGCTGCCGAACACATTGCAGCTCATTGCGCACGGTGGCGGATTAATTTGTCCACAGTGCTTCCCAGCATGAAGCACCTCGTAATGCACATCCTTGGTCGTAGCTATAGTGTCTCCAGGATAGGAAAATCTGCCTGAACAGTATGTGTTGGCTTTAGGATCTTCGCACACGGTTCCGTTCCACCCGTTCATATGCCAAGGTAAGCGTACTGTGATATTTATTGCCATTTATTTTCCTCCTTGCGCAATCAGAATTGTTTAATACATATTTTTGTTCCTTATATAGCCGACAATACTACCGCTCTCTCAACATGTCAAATTCTCGAGATTATATCAAACATCAATTCCAAACGATACAGGCCTTTTTTATCCGGTTTTGTGACGTTGTTTTTATAATTATATCTCATGCTTCTGTAAAGTTCCAACATTATATTAGGTCGAATTTCTGCTTTTCATTCGGTCATATTTTGATTTTCGGCAAAGAAAGCAAACGAATCATTCTAAAAGCCTTATATATGCAATAGTAAAACAGCGCGGTTAAAAAGTAAAGCAAATGTACTAAAACTTTGATTTATAATTTTCAATATTTGCGCATAAAAATGCATTGCGTTTTGTTTGAAAATAGGTTATGATGTTGCAACACCGAAAACAATGGTGTAGATGTAGGTGTTTTATAG
>JAAYQM010000114.1 GCA_012519315.1 Clostridiales bacterium
CCGCAGAACGTCTTACTATTTCACTTACAAAGCGTGGACCCAGATGACCATAGTTTTCGAGAATCCCATCTCTCAGCTTATTCACGAGAGTACCTGTCGCTGCCGTGGTTTCGCCAAAGGGTTGGCCCCAAAGTGTAATTGTCCTAGCTCGCGTTCCGCCATCTTGCGTGAAAGACACAGCGGGTGCTTCACCAGAAGTGATTAGAACCGTGCGGGTCGTTGTCATTTGCTGTATTCCTGTTTTCGAACCCCTGCCACGAGACTGTCCAGATGAGACATCGTAAATGACTTTTCCGACATCCGCAGGATATTTTGCTTGTTTGGTGTCGTCAAGGATGAACGGCAAGCCATTGAAAATGGCGGATCGTCGCTCGATGAAAACCCTTGTGGAGTCCCAGTTTCCGATAAGTGAGTGACTTGATCTCGTGTCGGGGTTACCCCACACGGATGCTGCCACCATCAACGCCGTAGTCTTGCCAGTTGATGTGACCCCTGAAAGATCTACAACAAAATTCGGAAGTCCAAGCACTTCCAGGAGCGGAGGCACTAGTGCGGCGTAGAGCACGATCATTACACTAGGAAATTCAGAAATAGCTGCAATCACATTTTGCCAAATTTCAAAGTCACCGCTAACGGTAAGCGTTTTAGAGAGATCGGGCGTGCCTTGCTCAGGGTAGAAAAGGATAAACTTGTTTTCAGCGCAGTGTAAGGCTTCATCCAAGCCTGGCAGCGGGTTAATGATCTCTCCGGTTCTGCCTACAATAAAACTCTTGCCACACAGGAATCCTCTAACGTCACCCGAGCGTTGCCATCCCATTCGCCCACTAACGCGACAGATCGGAATTCGGTCATAATTTGCCGCCTCAAATTCCTCTAACACATTCACAAGGTCCGCAGCGTTGTTGGAGTTCACGGGAAAGCCTTGTGCGGCAAGCTGCTGTAGATTTCGATTATTTAGGGCATCGCCCCGTCCGATGCTTGTCGTTTGCCATTTTTCCCGTTTCCACGCGATGTTAAAAAGTTGTTCTCCATCTTCTGCAACAACGCGCCCGGTTATCAGGAGGGGAGCGTTTGCGATTACGTGATGCCTATACTCCTCCGTTTTTTCGTCATAGGTGCGTTTTGAAGTTTGACCTGGAAACATGCGAAAAGGGTTTGGCTGCACGAACCCTTTAACCGGGACATCCGGCAGGTACCGTTCAATCAAATCTACCTCGGGTTCAGACTCTTCGCTGGTCTCCCTCAATGGCTTGAAGCTTTTGATTACTCGCTGGAGGGCATCGATATCCCTGACCTTTACTCGAAGCTCTTGTAGTTTCATTAGCAATGCTTCAAACATCGCAATGTCGTTTGTCCTAAGAAAATGAAGAGCTTTTAAGACTTCCTCATTTTCAATAGCCTTTCTTATGCACGTGTCGGCATTTTCACGAGCTAAGGTTTCAACCTTCTTCACTTTTTCTAGAGCCTTATCCTTAGCGAGCTTTGTGTTGCGTCTATAACCTAGTGTAATAGGACCCTTAACTTCATGGGGGCAATCTACACAGTATTCTCCTGCACTCGCGATCTGCCTAATTGCTGTACAAGTACGTGGTCCTGCGCCTTTTAGGGCATGATCAATTTTCATATCGGTCTCTTTAACGGAGTAACCGGAGTACGGCTCACTGATTTTGTGGGCCA
>JAAYQM010000070.1 GCA_012519315.1 Clostridiales bacterium
TCCGTCAATTATGCGATCTTGGGATACAAACTGGGCAGACCTCACAACATTTTTTAATTATCCACAAGAAATCCGGCATCTAATTTATACAACAAATGCCGTATTATCCGTAGGATTTAGTTATCCTCAGGATAATTGAGAAACCGCATAATACTTATATTGCTTCCCGAAATCCTAAGGATAACGTAACATAACTATCTCCTATAAATATAGAATATAATCAATATTTATAGGAGGTGTTGATATGAATCAATACAAAGAACACACACAAACCTGCATTAACTCTTATCGCGAGCTATTCTTACATAACAATGCCGACAGCTATGAGATATCGGAATTTGATCTAGCTTCCGACGCTGTCTTGGCTGATCTCACATCAAAGGAATACTCCCGTACTACAATCAAAGTTACATGTCAGGCTATTAAAGAATTTCGAATATTTTTGCAAACTAATGAATTATCATTTTCAAACGCCATGATTAATAGATGGTTGGAAATGAACGAAATCGGGTGGTCAAGGCCAAAATACCGCGGGTTTCGAAGAGCACTCTTATTGGTGGATGAAATTTTATTCACGGGGAATATCACAACTAAGCGTTTCGCACCAGTAAGAGCTGCTCTTCCTGATTGGAGTGTCCCTGCATTTTCTGAATATCTTAGGGAACGGGTTCAAGGCGGTCTGGCAAAGAAGACCATAAACATGACTTACAACTCATGTAAAAGATTCATTAAGTATTTAGATAGTCATAACGTACACGATTGGGAAAACATCACACCCTCATTGGTTAAGAACTTTCATGACAGCAGTTTCCACTCCACGGCAGCAGGTCGAAACGCCTGTGCATATAAAGTACGTAATTTTCTTGCCTATTTGTCACTCAAAGGTTATGTTCCGGACACCTTATATCTTGCTATGACATCAGTTAGCGCGAAGCGATCCCGTGTTGTCAGAATCCTCGATGCTTGCCAGATACAGAGCATTTATTACTATCGGGATGCCGCAACTACTCCGGCAGGACTCCGGAACATAGCAATAATCCTACTTGGCCTTCGAGCAGGGTTGCGGGCCTCCGATATATCCAACCTCCGCCTTCACGACATTTCTTGGTCCGACAAAACTATCTCCATATCGCAGAAAAAAACCGGTAAATTCCTGGTGCTGCCTCTTGCTACAGATGCGGGCAACGCTGTATGGCGCTATATCCACAATGCAAGGCCCGTACAGTCAAAAACCGACGCCGTATTTATATCACACAAAGCGCCCTTTCAGGAACTGAGTCCCCATATTTGCAACAAAGCCCTTCGTGCCGTAGTCGGAGATTGCGGCGGATTTCACATAACTCGCAGAACTTTCGCTTCAGGACTATTAGAAGCAGGTAATGATACTGACATTATTTCATTTGCTCTTGGCCACAGCACAAAAGAATCCTTGGACACTTATTTATCAACAGATGGGGAACGAATGCGATTGTGCGCCCTTGACCTTGATGGCATTGAGTATCAAGGGGGGCTATTGTAATGACAGGTTCGTTGTTTTCCAGCAAGTTGGCACCCTACATTGAGGGGCTCATAAGGGAAAAAAGGGCGAATGGTTACATTTACCGGTATGAGGAGGATATACTGGCTATGTTTGATGCTTTTATCATCAAAAATGGCTTTGATAACGGTTCAATTTCAAAAACACTTATTATGGAATGGTCTATTCAAAGGCCCGTTGAAGGGAAGAATTATCGAAATCAAAGAGTATCATTTGTCCGGCAATTGTCACTGTACATGCTTTCGCTGGGACTAGATGCTTATGTGCCCCCAAGCCTGTCAAAGGATCCTACCTCTGATCCATATATACTCTCATCTGCTGAACTGAGTGATTTTTTTTGGCAAGTGGACAATTTCGCCCCACCCCAAGCATCCTATCGCCGAATGGCCGGCGAATATAGTGTTTTGTTCAGGCTATATTACTGTTGTGGGCTACGCAGATCCGAAGGCATTCATATTAAAGGGAAAGATGTAGATACACTAGAACGAAGGATTACTATCCGCCAATCAAAAGGAGATAAAGACAGGCTGGTTTATATGTCCGATGATATGGCGAGTTTGTGCAAGCGATACGCTTCGTACATAAAAACTGTCCTTCCTGACAGCGAATGGTTTTTCCCCGGCCGTAATCCTGCAAAACCATTTTGTCAATCATCCATAAATGTAGCATTTAATAATTTTTGGGGTAAAACCGATCATAGTAAAACAACCGGCATGAATCCGACAGTACATTCGCTACGCCATACATATGTCGTGACAAAATTGAATGAATGGATGAAAGAAGGAAAAGATACACTAAATCTAAAATCATATCTCAGCCGCCAGCTAGGCCATGCATCGGTCTCGGGAACACAGTATTATTATCATACATCGGTAGCATCTTCGCCTGTCATTAGAAGACTTGACAAAACAGGCCCCAAAACTATACCAAGTGCAGTAGATGTGCCTGTTATGGAAATCTTTAAACCGGAATTTTCCAATAAAACAACGCTCCACGTTGGTAGACACAATAAACCGGGAGGATTTTCAAATGACTGGATTCCGGAGGTGAACTTATATGAAGACTGATGAAAATGCAAAACTGTTTTTCTTGCCGGTTTTCGAGTTTTTGGAAGTATTTCTACCAAAACAAGCCGGGCGAAGCAAACACACGATTAAATCCTACAGGGATGCTCTATCGGTGTTTCGCAGATATTTATTTGAGGTTTTGGATATTCCCATTGAAAAGTTTACTTTCCGGCAATGTACCCGCGAATGTGTTTTGGGATTTCTTGATTTTCTTTCTGCAAGCGGTAATGCACCGGCAACCAGGAATCAACGTCTTACTGCGATTAAGTCATATGTTAAATACTGTGCCGAAAGAGATATTTCGCTTCAATCAATCGCATTGCAGATAAATTGCATACCACAAAAAAAGGTTCCGGAACCCGAGCGATTTGTTTTGGCCGGGGAGGCTATTTATGCTATCCTTACCCAACCACCCGAAACACGGATGGGGCTCAGGGATCGTACACTTCTTGTTTTGATGTACGATAGCGCTGCTAGATTAGACGAGATACTCAGCTTAACCGTGGACAATCTCTCTTTAGAAGGGGACAATCCTCATATCAGAATTGTTGGCAAGGGCTCAA
>JAAYQM010000071.1 GCA_012519315.1 Clostridiales bacterium
CCCCTCGAACCCCCCGCCGAGTGGTTTTGCTTGACTAACTCCCCCCAATTCCCCACCTTTCAAAAAGGCAGGTCTTTTCACCCCCCTCAAAGCCACAGCCCCCTGACAGATCTGTCATGGGGCTGTGGCTTTGAGTTTTTCTTTTTTAACTGTATGACAAATGAATGGATCTTAAGTGAGATTGCGCCGGGGTTTATTCAACGGCAAGCTCAAATTGCTGTGTCAGCCCGGAGTATTGAACAACCACGACCTTTTGACCGGCCGCTGTAAAGGGTCTGCCTTTTGTAATCTCAACCGTTCCGGAAACGATAAACTTCACATCGTCAGCGCCGAGCGTTATGACATCTCCCTCAATGTCGGTATATGTTGCAACAAAGCCAGAGGGATCATATTCCTCTCCAACCTTATAGTTTAACTTCGTGGGGGTGGAATCTATCGTCAAGGTGGGCTCAACATAGGGCTTGCTGAAATTGGCAAATCCGTCGCCACCTTCGGTCAGGGCAAGTGAGATACTGCCGCCCTTTTCGGTCAGCTCGGATAAGTCGAGATAGCTGAACTCAAAAGATCTTCCTTCGGCATCCTTAGCCAAAACCTCAAAAAACCCTTCCTCCTTATCTGCCGGTATCCTGATTTTGACGGTGGTGTTGGAGCCTGCCTTTAGGACTTCGGTTATCAGGTTTTCGCTCCACTTGTTTTGATCGCTCTTTGAGATGGCGACCGATGTAAAATCATAGTCGGATATGTTGTACAAGGTTACGGTTGCTTCATCTCCCTCAGACCCGGCGGAGGCGGAGGTCGTGTCGGACCGGGAACCGGTGTTTTTATCCTTCTCGCAGGATATTATAGCAAAGAACATGATAAGCGCAAGTATTAGCACGGACAATTTTTTCATTGGTATGCTCCCTTCATAGCGGTTGTATGTTAAATATTCTATCACTAATGGGGGGATCTTGAGTAATACCGGCGTGAAATGTAGCTTTTTCGGAGTGAAATGCAGAGATGGAGGTTGATTTGCAATATGAGGAATACGAGGATAAAGGTTGCCGCTTCGGTAAGGGCGAGAAATCAAAACGCACCCACAAAAACGCACACCCTCAAATGCGGATCGCATTTGAGGGTGCAGTTCGGGGGCGGCACTTGCCGCTGGTGCGGGTAACAGGGGTTGAACCTGCACGGTCTCCCACTAGATCCTAAGTCTAGCGCGTCTGCCAATTCCGCCATACCCGCAGATTATTCGCCCTAATATATTATCATAAAATATTATAATTGTCAAGCACCGACGGGCAAATGCTCTCCTCACTTTTATGTCCGCACTCGGCGGTTCTGTAGGCGAAGGGAAAATCTTGACGAAAGGATTTACAGATAAAAAAAGGCTTGACTTTTTATAAGGTTTGTTGTATAATACAAGAGTACCAAACCGTTTGGTGCTCTTGTGACGGAGGCATAGCTCAGTTGGTTAGAGTACTTGATTGACATGCAAGGGGTCACTAGTTCGAATCTAGTTGTCTCCACCATGCAAAACCCCGAAAATACTGTAAAATCAGTGGTTTCGGGGTTTTTGTTTTGCAGCTTTCCCCCATGAGAATCACGCTAAAAACCGTTTGTTGCAGCTCAGTTTTTAGGGTTACTGTCATTTTACTGTCATTTTATATAAGCCGTTGCATTTCTGCCCCGACCGTTTCGAATATTCGGTCACAATCTCAACTCGCCTTGCGTTTGCAATTATTCGATCCCAAACGTTGGGTGTGCCGACGGTGCGGCGGCTCTGCCTTTATCAACAAACATATAAATTCGGATAGTCACAAATAGAAGGAAACTGACCCGAAGGTGGAAGTATAATCAACAAATATCTAGATTCAGAAAGGATATCTTAGCAAGATGAGCACAATTACAATCATAGGCGCAGGGATGATGGGCTCTGCCATGGCCTTTCCTGCACGGGAAAATCATCACAAGGTCAACATTGTGGGCACCCCTCTCGACCGGGCAATCATCGACCATGCCAACAAAACAGGCGAGCATTTGACCCTAAAGCGGCGGATGCCCGAGGGGATCTGCTATCTTCAAATCGAGGAGGTGGAGCGGGCTATCGAGGAGGCAGACCTTATTATCTGCGGTGTCAGCAGCTTCGGACTTGACTGGTTTTACGACAACATTATCCCGAAAATCCCCGAAAAAACCCTTGTTTTATCCATCACAAAGGGGATGCTCAACCTCCCCGGGGGGAGGATGATTTCCTATCCCGAACATATGGAAAGATGTACAAAAAAGAAAATTTCATTCAATGCAGTGGGGGGACCCTGCACAAGCTACGAGCTGGCAGACAGGGACCCTACCGTTGTCACCTTCTGTGGTAGGAATATTGAAGAGCTGCGCCTGATAAAATCCCTCTTTGAAACCTCCTTTTACCACATTAGCCTATCCACCGATGTGCGTGGGGTCGAATGCGCCGTTGCGCTGAAAAATGCCTATGCCCTGGGGGTAAGCCTTGCCGTCGGTCTCTCCTATGTCAGGGAGGGCCGGGAGTTTGAGCACTACAATTCCCAGGCCGCTCTTTTCGGTCAGAGCATTAAGGAAATGCTCCGGCTGCTGCAAATTTTCGGAGGAGATTCCTCCAATATCTCGGTGGGGGCGGGGGATCTTTATGTCACTGTTTTTGGCGGGCGCACACGGAAAATCGGAACCCTCCTCGGAATGGGGCTTTCCTTTGATGAGGCGATAAAAAGGCTGGAGGGGGTCACCCTTGAGTCTATCATGATAGCAAGTCGTACCGCCCGGGCTACAAGGGAGCTTATTGAGGCCGGGAAGATTGATGAAAAGGACTTCCCTCTGCTTATTCATATTGATGAACTGATAAACGGCGGTAAGCTGGTAAATATCCCTTGGTCAAGCTTTGAGACCGAGACGATAATATGAGCCGTTAAGCCGAACTGAAAAAGCACAGAACCTCAGCCGAGGTGCTGTGCTTTTTTTGTGCGTGGGTGACCCCTTCCCGTGGGCGACCCCTTTTTACTTAACCTTAGATTTTTTCACCTCGTATCCGAGGTCGGTGATCGCCTTCTCGATATCCTCTATTGTCAGCTTTGCCTCGTCGAAATCAAGCTTTACCTTGCTGGAATTGAACAGTACCTTCACGCTCTCCTTTTCTACCCCGTCGAGGGCCTTTGTCGCCCCCTCTATCTTCTGTGAGCAGGAGGGGCAGGTCAATGTCTCAAGCTGTATTGTTGCCTTTTTCATGACAAATATCCTTTCATTTATATATTTATTCTAATATCATCAGTTTTCGCCCGTATGCCGGCGGCGCTCGCAGGTGGGGCATTTATGCAGAGGAGACTATTGCGCAGGGGAGGCAGGCTTTCTTCTCAATTTATAGCGGAGCAACCGCATACCGTTCAGTATAACAACCAATATGCTTGCCTCATGCACCAGCATACCGACGGACATATTCATCCATTCGCTGAAAAAAACGCCTGCAAGCAAAAACAGCACAACTCCGATAGCGATAAAAATGTTCTGCCGCATATTCCGCGCCGTTGTCTTAGCAAGACCGAGGGCATGAGGCAGGCGGCTGAAATCGGAGTTCATCAGCACAACGTCCGAGGTCTCGATAGCCACGTCGGTTCCGCCCCCCATGGCGATCCCGATCTGCGCCAGAGCAAGGGAGGGGCTGTCGTTTACCCCATCTCCGACGAAGGCGACAATCTGCTTTTTCTCGTGGATCAGCCTTTTTATATATTCCGCCTTGTCCTCGGGCAGCATATTCCCGTGGGCCTCGGTAAGCCCAAGCTCACGGCTCACAAGGTCAACCGTGCCCTGATTGTCCCCGGACAGCATCACAAGGTTCCTGACCCCAAGCCTTCTCAGCCTTGACAGATTCTCCTTCACGCCGGGGCGGATCCTGTCGCGGATCCCCAGCAAAATCTTAAGCTCCCCGTCAAGGGAGACAAGCACCAGTGAATTCCCCTCTGTCTCAAGGCGGCTGATGTCCTCCTTTGCCCTGTCGCTAAGGGGAACTCCCTCCCCTTCCATCAGAGCAACGTTGCCCACCGCCACCCGGTGTCCCTCTACCGTAGCGGTGATCCCGCCCCCCTTGACAACCTCGGTGTTCTCTACCTGAAAGAGGGGCTGATCCCCGATCTCCTCAAGTACCGCCTTTGCCAAGGGGTGGTCCGACTCCCTCTCAATGGCGGCAAGATAGCCGAGGACCACGTCTGTATCATCGCTGTAATACACCTTTTCCGAAACCGAGGGGGTGCCCGCCGTCAATGTACCCGTTTTGTCAAAAACAATGGTATCAAGGCGGCTGAAGTCTCCGATAACCTCGCTCCCCTTAAGGAGGATCCCATTTCTCGCCCCGTTCCCGATGCCTGCCACATTGGAGACCGGAACGCCGATGACAAGAGCGCCGGGACAGCCGAGAACAAGGATTGTTATGGCAAGCTCAAGATCCCTTGTGATGAGCCAGACGACAAGCCCGATCAGAAGAACCGCGGGGGTATAGTACCTTGAAAATCGGTCGATAAATCGCTCCGCCCTCGATTTTGAATCCTGCGCCTCCTCCACAAGCTCGATAATCCTGCCGAAGGTGGTGTCCTCCCCGACACGGTCGGCGGTGATCTGGAGGGTACCGTTGTCAAGTATGGTGCCGGCGAAGACGGTCGACCCCTTCTCCTTTGAGACGGGGAGGGATTCTCCAGTGATGGTCGCCTCGTTAATGCTCCCCTCCCCGGACAAGACGGTGCCGTCAACCGGTATCTTCCCCCCCGTTTTCACCAGCAGAATGTCCCCGACCTCGACATCCTCTACATCTATCTCCTCAAATTCTCCGCTAGGCAACAGTCTCAGGGCGCTCTCAGGCGCCATCTCGGTAAGCTCCCTTATGGCTGATCGGGTTTTGTTCAATGTGCGCTGCTCCAGAAAAGCGCCGAACAAAAACAGGAAGGTGACAATCGCCGACTCCTCGAAATTTTTGATTATAAAGGCGCCGATAACCGCCATAGTTACCAAAACATCAATGCTGACCACCTTAACCCTCAGAGCCTGATAGGCCTGCAGGGCGATAGGGGCGGCGCCGATGATCGAGGCTATGATCAATGCGGCGGCGGCGATCGGCTCATTCTTAAACAAAAGATCGCTTACAAAGCCGGCAACAATCAAAATTGCGCTGATAAGGGTAATGTGGTTTTTCCTGCCGAGTATAAACCTTTGCATCTCACACCTACTTTGCTATATTTTTTCTTCTTGTCTGTTTATCACTCGTGATGTTCGGTCACTCGTGATCTTCGGTCGTCTGTAATCTTCGATCGTCTGTGATCTTCGATCACTTGTGATATGCCCGGTCAAGCTCCTCCAGCATCTGATAGACCGCCTCATAGCTCTCGCAGACGTCCTCAGGCACGTTGTAATTCTCGGTTATGCGGCGCAGGCTGTCAAATTCCTGCCCAAGCTCCGGTAGCTCCTTCTTTGCTCCCTTTATCTTCTCTACCATTCTGTCAAAGACCTTCTGCACTTCATAAAACTCAGGATGGCTCTTACCATGAACCCTTGCCACCACCGCCACATACTGCTCCAGTGTCTTAAGATACTTTTTCTTTGCCTTGTCAAAGCTCTGTTTGCTTTCCATAATACACCCTTCCTTCCATTTATTTGTATATATGTTGGGTTTGTTGATTTTTGGCACATTTATATTGTGTCTTAATTATACAATAATATAGCCGTTTGTCAACCTGTCTATGTGGATGTATACTAATAAAGTAGACAGCGGATAGTGAAATGCAGTATAATTTCAGTAGACAATAAAAAGGAGATAAAAAAATGAGCACTTATCGAAAATATGATGA
>JAAYQM010000072.1 GCA_012519315.1 Clostridiales bacterium
TGAATTGGCGGCAAAACTCGGCAAGGCAATCGCACAGGACGGGATAGTTGCCCGTCTGAAGGAGACACAGGCAAAATATGAGGCGAATACTGAGCTTCAACAGGCTATTTTGGAATACAATACCCAGCGGGCGGCTCTGGAGGAAGCCTACAAAACTCCGGAGCGTGACGATGAGGTTGTTGAAGCGATCACTCAAAGGATACAGTCGCTTTACAACCGGATTGTGGAAGATGCGGATTACGCCGGGTTTGTTGCAGCCAAGGAAGAAATGGACAGGCTGCTATCCGATGTTAATTCGGAGATAGCCTTTCAGGTTTTCGGGGAGCGTCCTTGCAGTCACAACTGCGGCTCCTGCGGCGGCGGCTGTTCGCATTGATGCCCGACGACCGATCCGACCCGCTTTGTTTTTTGGCTTTATAGCCTATAGATGTTATAGAAATATAATAAGGATGGGGAAAATGATATGACACCGATGATGCGTCAATATTTTGAAATAAAAGAGAAATATAAAGATTTTCTGTTGCTGTACCGTCTGGGGGATTTTTATGAGCTCTTTTATGATGATGCCATCATTGCTTCAAAGGAGCTTGAGCTGACCCTTACTGCCAGAGATAGCGGGGAGGAGCAGCGTGCCCCCATGTGCGGAGTTCCCTATCACAAGGTGGATGTTTATATCGGTCGCTTGATCGAGCGGGGATATAAGGTGGCTATCTGCGAGCAAACCGAGGACCCTGCCCTTGCAAAGGGGCTTGTTCGGCGAGAGGTGGTGCGTGTTGTTACCCCCGGCACCGTTACCGATGCCAACCTGCTCAATGACCAGAGAAACAATTATCTATGCGCTATATTTATCGCGGAGGGGGAGATTGGCGTTGGTTTTGCCGATATTTCCACCGGTCAGATTTCGGCTACCGCCATTTTAGGTAAGGATGCAAAGGGAAAGCTGATAAACGAGTTGTCCGCCTATTCGCCGAGTGAGGTTATTCTCAACCTGACCCGGGATAGTTGTCCGGCCATTATCGATTTTTGCGAAAGCAAGCTTTCCGCCCTTATAAGCGAGGGGCAGGTTACGCGTTTTAACGAGGAGAGGGGAGGGGAGGCAATTTCCCGGCAGTTTTCCTTTTCTCAGGATGTTGTCGCTGCTATTGATCATACAATAATCCGCGCAGTGGGCGCTCTTCTTGATTATATCAAGGAGACTCAAATGACCGATATTTCCTATATCAAGGATTTAAACATCTACAACAACGGTCAATTCCTGGAGGTTGATATTAACACTCGGCGCAATCTGGAGCTTGTGGAGTCGATGCGAACCAAGGAAAAAAAGGGCTCCCTTCTTTGGGTGCTTGACCGCACCGAAACCTCGATGGGCGCCCGCCTTTTGCGTACAAGATTATTACAGCCCCTAATCAGCCCCCCTGAGATAAGCCGCAGACAAGCGGCGGTAGAGGATCTGTTTAATGATTACATGGTTCGTGAGGAGCTCAGGTCCCTTTTATCACGGGTATTTGACCTTGAGCGGTTGACTGCGAAAATTGTCTATGGCACGGCAAATGCCAGAGATATGCGAGGGATTTTCACCAGTATTTCGGTGATTCCTGAGGTGAAGCAGCTTATCCATGGGCTGAAAAGTGATGAATTTAAGGAAATATATGAACAGTTGGATGATCTTGAGGATATCCGCACCCTTATCGGACGTGCTATTGTGGAGGATCCGCCTCTCACCCTTCGTGAAGGTGGAATCATAGCAGACGGATATGATCCCGATATCGATTATTTGCGCTCGGTTATGCAGAACGGCAAGGATTGGATCGAGGACATCGAGATACAGGAGCGGGAAGCAACAGGGATCAAGAATCTGCGCGTCAGCTACAATCGCGTTTTCGGCTACTACATTGAGGTGACGAAGTCTCAGATAGACCTTGTGCCCGAACGGTATATTCGAAAACAGACATTGTCAAATTGCGAGCGTTATATCACCCAGGAGCTGAAGGATATGGAGGCGACTATTCTCGGCGCCGCCGACAAGCTCTCCGCTCTTGAATACAACATCTTTCAAAAGATTCGGCAGTTTATTTCGGACAATGCCGCCCGTGTGCAGACCAGTGCCACCATGCTGGCAAAAACCGACGTTTATCTAAGCCTTGCGGAGGTTGCCGCGAAGAATCGTTATGTCTGCCCGGAGGTTGATTACAGCGAGGTTATCGACATTAAAGGGGGGCGGCATCCGGTTGTGGAGCAATTTGTCAGTGAAAGTTATTTTGTTCCGAATGATGCCCTGCTTGATACCAAACACAATCGGCTATTGCTGATAACAGGACCGAATATGGCAGGAAAGTCAACCTATATGCGCCAGATTGCCCTGATTACCCTGATGGCGCAGATCGGCTCATTTGTTCCGGCCGAGTCGGCACGCATCGGGGCTGTTGACAAGCTGTTTACCCGTGTCGGCGCGTCGGATGACCTTGCCTCCGGACAGTCCACTTTTATGCTTGAGATGAACGAAGTGGCATACATACTTAAAAATGCTACCCGCAGGAGTCTGATTATCTATGATGAAATAGGGCGGGGAACCAGCACCTATGACGGTATGAGCATTGCCCGTGCAGTCGCTGAATACACTTGCGGGAAAAAGCTTGGCGCAAAGACAATGTTTGCCACCCACTATCATGAGCTTACCGTTCTTGAGGATGAGATTGAGGGGGTCGTCAATTATCATATCGCCGCTATTAAGCGGGGAGACGATATCACCTTTTTGCGAAAAATTGTCAGAGGAGCCGCTGATGACAGCTACGGTATTGAGGTTGCGAAGCTTGCGGGTATTCCAAATGAGGTGATCCGCCGTGCTAAGAAAATACTAGAGAAGCTTGAAGAGGAGCGTCCCCCGTTTCAAAGTGATAAAAACCCGCAAAAAAGCGAGGAAGAAATTGTGCCAGAATGTGATATGATGGCTTTGCTGCAAAATTCGGCGGCGAATGAGATCGCAGAACGGCTCGAAAAACTGGATCTTAACATTCTTACCCCGATTGAGGCCATGAACATTCTGTTTGAGCTTAAAAAACTGCTATAAGCGATGTGTTTTGTGTTTTATATTAGCCTTGAAAGGAGGGAAAGTCATGGGTAAAATCAATGTGCTCGGCTTTGAGATTGCCAATCTCATTGCGGCCGGCGAGGTTGTGGATCGTCCTGCCTCGGTGCTTAAGGAGCTCTTGGAAAATGCCATTGATTCGGGGGCGGATGCCATTACCGCTGAAATAAAAAACGGCGGCGTTTCCTTTATTCGTGTATCGGACAACGGCTGCGGTATTGCGGCGGAGGATCTTCCGGTGGCGGTCAAGCGGCATGCTACCAGTAAAATCTCAAGAGCGGAGGATTTGGACGGTATCCTTACCCTTGGCTTTCGTGGCGAGGCCCTTGCGGCCATCTCCTCCGTGTCAAACCTTAGGATAATCTCTAAGACTAAAGACGCTCTTTGCGGTATGCGGCTTGAAAGCATGGCGGGGACGGTGACA
>JAAYQM010000073.1 GCA_012519315.1 Clostridiales bacterium
ATGAAAATTTGCCCGTATGATCGCTTTTTTAGAAAAAAAGGCGCTGATCAAGCAGATTTTGCGCTTGATTTGTTATGATAAATTGTCTCGAATATTTGTATGATAAGGTGAAAATGATAGATCAATCATTTCCACTTTTTTTATAATTAGAAGGAATGCGGTTTCCTTAATGCCGAAAGAGGTTAAATATCCTGGAAAACGGACAGAACAAAAAGAAAAGAAAATCAAATAAGGAACTTTTGCGCGCCTTGTCCTTTTATTCGCAAATAGGCATTACAGTGGTGGCGTCTGTGCTGATAGGCGTATTGATAGGCAGATTTTTAGACAACCTATTAGGGACGACTCCGTGGTTATTGTTGGTTTTTTCTCTTTGCGGAGCGGGAGCCGCTTTTAAAGCGATCTTTGACCAGTCCGGCAAGAAATGATTTCAGTCCCCATCTGGAAGGTGTATCATGAAAATGTATGAAATAACAAAAAAAATGATTGTTGCAATAGGTGTCTTATCTTTGTTGATTATCGGGGGCGGCGTCATTTATTATCGGTCGGTAGATTGCCTGCCTTTTATAGTCGGCACCTTGCTTGGTTCCGGTGTTAGTGTGTTGAAGGTTAAGCTTTTGGCAGATGGAGTGGACAAATCTCTTAAAATGGAAGCAAAGGCTGCCGCGAACTATATTCGTCTTCAGCATTTCTTACGTCTGTTGCTTGTAGGGGTTGTGCTTTTGCTTGCCGCTCTTGTACCTTGGATCAGTCTCTGGGGGGCGGCGGCCGGAGTTTTTACCTTCCAGATATCTTTGTATTTTCTTAAGTTTTCCATGAAAAAATGATGTTTTATCGAATAAAGGGCGGTGATCGGTGTTGAATTTAGGGATTGACAATCTTTGGGTTGTAAACCTGTTTGGAACTGAGATTTGGATTACTCGAACAATGTTGAACACATGGATTATCATGCTGGTTCTCATTGTGCTGGCCGTTATTGTGCGCATAAAGCTTCGCAGCTTTCGTGAAATTCCCACGGGGTTTCAAAATGCTGTGGAATCGGTGATTGAAATTTTTGAAAATTTTGTTGACAATACCCTTGGTGAAAAGCTGAGATATCTTGGCCCGTGGTTCTTTACCGTCTTTGCCTTTATCCTGTTTTCCAACCTGAGCGGGGTTTTTGGCTTGCGCCCCCCGACCGCCGACTGGGGAACTACCTTTGCCTTTGCCCTTGCGACCTTTATATTGATTCAGATAGTGGGCATCCGGTATCGGAAAATGGACTATCTAAAAAACTTTTTTTATCCGAATCCCATCTTTTTTCCGTTAAATCTCATCGGAGAACTGGCGCGTCCCATATCTCTGAGCTTCCGCCTTTTCGGAAACGTGTTGGCCGGGATGATTATGATGACCCTTATCTATTCCTTGACCCCAAAACTGGTTCAAATTGGCCTGCCTGTGTTTTTGCACGCTTATTTTGATCTCTTTTCAGGGGCGTTGCAGACTTATATTTTCTGTATGTTGAGTCTCATGTTTGTTAAAGGGGCGTCAGAATAGCCGCCTTTTACAGACTGAACTTCAAGATATAAAAATAAAAATAGTACAGACTTATGTATTGGAGGAACGAACTATGCACGAATCTTTAGCTTTTTTACTTGCAATGGCACACTTTGCGGCAGCTATCGCACTCTCTAACGGAATTTTTACCACATTTGGACAGGGAAAGATTGTATCAACTGCAATCGAATCAATGGCCCGTCAACCTGAGGCTGCCGATTCTATCCGTGGCGCTATGTTTGTCGGTCTAGCCATGGCTGAAACGTCGGGTATCTATGGCCTTCTGATTGCAATTATCATGCTTTTTGCTAATCCGCTTGTAAATATTTTCATACAAAATATGGGTTGATATAGCTTGCCCTATTGTTTTGGAGATACGATTTGCCACAACCGTATTACGCGATATTCTATCCGTTCAGTAGAGGGAGGTCTTAGAATTTGAATTTCAATATTGATCCTTTGCTTTCTGCTTTGCCTGAAGGGCGAGTGTTTGCGCTGGATAAGCAGACACTTATAACAATTGTCATCCAACTTCTGAACGCTTGTATTTTAGCGGGGATTTTGGGCTTTATTCTATATAAGCCTGTGCGGGAATTCATGAAAAATCGCACCGGTAGAATCAGTGGTCAATTCAATGATGCTCAGAATAAATTGACCGAGGCTGAGGCACTAAAAGCTGAGTATGAAAAGAAGCTTGCTGAAATTGAATTGGAGCGCATCAAGATTTTGGAGGCGGCGAGGGTTTCCGCTGCCGAAAAAACAAGGGATATCCTTGCTGAGGCACGAGCGGAGGCAGAGATGTTCAAAAAACGTGCCGCAGAAAGCATTGCATACGAGAAGGAACGACTGCAAAAGGAAACCCGCCTTCATATTATTGAGATATCCTCCCTCATGGCGGCAAAATTTGTTGAGAAAGAGATTGGCACCGAAGACCATGATAGGCTCTTTAACGAGGCCATGGCTCAGCTAGAGGAGGCATCATGGCTGAGCTGAAGGAACGCTATGCTGAGGCATTGTTTGAATTATTTTTAGAAAGCGGAAAGCAAGAGGAACATCGAACACAAGCTGTTTTTGTGCGGGATGTTTTAACGGACCCCGAATGCGATGCATTTTTGCGTCATCCCCACATATCAAGTGAGGAAAAACGTGCTTTTGTTAAGAAGATTTTTGACGACAAAATCTCAAGTTATCTGATGGGATTTTTATTTCTTGCCGTAGAAAAAAGACGCGAGGCTGTTATTGTTCCCTCTCTTTCTGAATATATTGATAAAATTGACCGCTATTGGGGGAAGATGACCGCAACTGTTGTCTCCGCTGTTGATCTGGATGAAAAACAGATTGCCTCCCTTCAGGCTTTGCTTAACAAAAAGCTTGATAAACAGGTGGAAATTGTGACAATTACAGATCCATCTTTAATAGGCGGATTCTATATCCAAATGAGCGAATATATCATTGACTGTACGGTGAGAACACATCTTCACAAGATAAAAGAACACTTGAAGAAGGGGGATACCGAATGATCGTAAAACCCGAAGAAATAAGCAGAGTTATTAAACAACAGATAAAAGAATATTCAGCCGCCCTTGATGTGACAGATGCCGGGACAATTATACAGGTTGGTGACGGCATTGCCCGCGTATATGGCCTTAAAAACGCTATGAGCGGGGAGCTTCTTGAGTTCCCCGGCGGGGTTTACGGCATTGCGCTGAATCTTGATGCAGACAGTATCGGAGCTGTGTTGATGGGTTCGGATGCCGGTATCAAGGAGGGTGATCCTGTCAAGCTGACGGGCAGAATGGCCGAGGTGCCGGTTGGTGATGCAATGCTCGGTCGTGTTATTAACGCCCTCGGACAGCCGATTGATAATAAGGGTGTTATCGCAACCGATTCTTATCGCAAAATAGAGAGCGAGGCACCCAGCGTCATTATGCGCAAAGAGGTTAGCTCTCCGTTGCAGACGGGCATCAAGGCCGTTGACGCGATGGTTCCCATCGGGAAAGGGCAGCGTGAGTTGATTATCGGAGACCGTCAAACGGGAAAAACGGCTATATGCATAGATACAATTATCAATCAAAAGGATAAGGATGTTCTCTGCGTTTATGTAGCTATCGGGCAGAAGGCATCCACCGTTGCCCGTATTATAAATGTACTTCGTGAATACGGGGCTATGGAATATACAACCGTTGTTGTTTCCACTGCCAGCGATTCGGCATCATTGCAATATATTGCACCCTATGCCGGCTGCGCTATTGCCGAAGAGTGGATGAACAAGGGGCGTGACGTGTTGATCGTTTATGACGATCTTTCAAAGCATGCTGTTGCTTATCGTACCCTCAGCCTGCTTTTGCGCCGTCCGCCGGGGCGTGAGGCTTATCCCGGTGATATATTTTATCTGCATTCCCGTCTGTTGGAGCGTGCCGCTTGCTTGAACGACGAGTACGGTGGGGGAACTCTGACCGCTCTTCCCATTATTGAAACGCAGGAGGGGGATATTTCAGCTTATATTCCCACCAACGTTATCTCGATTACAGACGGACAGATTTACCTTGAGTCGGAGCTCTTTAATGACGGTGTGCGCCCTGCCATTAATCCGGGCTTCTCTGTATCCCGGGTCGGAGGTTCTGCGCAGATTAAGGCGATGAAAAAGATTGCCGGTCCTCTGCGTATAGAGTTTGCACAATATCGGGAGCTTGCAGCCTTTGCCCAGTTTGGTTCTGATCTTAGTCAGGATACCCTTGAGCGACTTGCGCAAGGGGAGCGAATTATGGAAATCCTTAAGCAGCAGCAATATCATCCAATGCCGGTTGAGTATCAGGTTTTGATCTTGTATGTTTTGATCAATCGCTATCTTACCGATGTAAAACTTAGCCGTATCCGTGAGTTTCAAAAGGATTTTCTTACGTATGTGCATGAAAACAGACAGGATATTCTGGATGAAATTCGTGATACCGGAGATATTAGCGAAGAGCTTGAAGAAAAAATCCGGGAAGTAATTCTTGAGTTTAACGGGAATCATGATTATAGTTAAGGGGGGCGTCCATGTCTTCAATCAAAGGGATTAAGCAACGTATTGCGAACGTGTCTACAACCAAGCAAATAATGAAGGCTATGGACATGGTCTCCACCTCAAAGCTTCAAAAGGCAAGAGAACGTTTGGTAAACGCGCGCCCTCTTTTCTTTGAAACAAAGCGGATGGTGCATCAGCTTAAAGATTGTGAGAAGGCTAAAGAAAGCATCTTTATAAAACAGCGCAAGGTAAACAAGTCTGCCTACGTTATTATAACGAGCGATAAGGGGCTTTGCGGCAGCTATAACGTCAATATAGCACAAAAGGCTCTCCGGCATATGAACGAGGGCAAAAACGAGGTGATTCTCGTTGTTGGGGCTAAGGGTTACGAATTTTTCAGGCGGAGGGGCAAAAACATCCTCCACCGCATTATTGATATAACCGAGACCCAAATGTACTATGATACCGGACTTCTCAGCGAGCATGTTCAGTCTCTTTATGTTTCGGGGGAGATTGATGAGGTTTTCATAGCCTATACCCGTTTTGAATCCACCCTGAGCTATCTGCCTGTCGTGGAAAAGGTGCTGCCTATTTCTGATGGAGAGGAAAATATGCGGTTCGATTCTGAGATGACTTATGAGCCTGATGTTCATTCCTTTTTGGAACAGGCTATTCCTCTTTATCTCCATGCTTGCTTTTTTGCGGCAATGTCAGAGTCGGTTGCCTGTGAACATGCCGCCCGCATGGTGAATATGGATTCGGCAAGCAAGAACGCTACCGATATTATTGATGATTTGAATCGCATGTACAATAGGAAACGGCAGGCGGCCATCACGCAGGAAATTAACGAAATTGTTGGCGGCGCAAACATTTTGAAATAAAGGTGGGATTATATATTGTCTAATAAAAGGATAGGCAAGGTTGTGCAAATAATCGGTGCGGTTCTCGATATCCGTTTTGAGGATACACTGCCTTCTCTGTACAACGCCATTGAGATAAAGCACGGTGAAAAAACGATAGTACTGGAGGTTATGCAGCATTTAGGGGACAATACTGTCCGCTGCATTTCCATGCATCCGACCGACGGGCTCTCCCGAGGCATGGAGGCTGTCGATACCGGTTCTCCCATCGCAGTTCCGGTTGGGGAGGAGGTTCTCGGTCGCATGATGAATGTTCTCGGCAAATCGATTGATAACAAGCCTGATCCTGAAACAGGGGAGTACTGGTCGATTCATCGAGACCCGCCGGCCCTTGCCGATCAAACAACGGTGCCTGAGATGTTAGAGACCGGCATTAAAGCTATTGACCTCCTTTGCCCCTATCCGAAGGGAGGAAAAATCGGTCTCTTTGGCGGGGCAGGCGTTGGAAAAACGGTTCTTATCATGGAACTGATCAACAATATCGCAACCGAGCACGGGGGTTATTCTGTTTTTGTCGGGGTAGGCGAGCGTACCCGTGAGGGTAATGACTTGTACTATGATATGATAAAATCAGGGGTTATCGACAAGACCGCTCTTGTATTTGGGCAGATGAACGAGCCCCCCGGAGTGAGGATGCGTGTCGGTCTTACCGGGCTTACCATGGCCGAATATTTTCGTGACAGAGCCCAGCAGGATGTCCTGCTCTTTGTTGATAACATATTCCGCTTTGTTCAGGCGGGGTCTGAGGTTTCGGCGCTTCTTGGCCGGGTACCCAGTGCGGTGGGCTATCAGCCTACCCTGGCGAATGAGATAGGCAGCCTTCAGGAACGGATTACCTCTACCAAAACTGGATCGATTACCTCGGTACAGGCTATTTATGTTCCTGCCGACGACTTTACCGACCCTGCCACCGCAACAACCTTTGCCCATCTTGATGCGGTTACCGTTCTTTCCCGTGCAATTGTTGAGCAGGGTATATATCCGGCAGTTGATCCGCTAGAGTCCACCTCCCGTATTCTTGATCAGAATATTGTGGGAGCCGAGCATTATCGTGTTGCCCGGTCGGTTCAAAGTATATTGCAGCGATACAAGGATCTGCAGGATATCATCGCCATTCTAGGGGTGGACGAATTGTCCGAAAGCGATAAAATTATTGTTAACCGTGCTCGTAAGATACAGCGTTTCTTGTCGCAGCCCTTCTTTGTGGGGGAGAAGTATACCTCTATTCCCGGTAAGTATGTTCCCGTCAGTGAAACAGTGCGTGGATTTAAGGAAATTATTGACGGTGCTCACGATGAGATTCCGGAGGGCTTGTTCTTGAATGCGGGTACCATTGATGATGTAGTTGCCCGCTTTAGAAACGCAGATAGGTGAGGGTATGAAGGATAAAAAGCTTCTTTTGCGCATAATTACTCCACGAGGCAAAAAGGTTGAACAAAAGGCGGATATGCTTGTCATGCGCTGTGTTGGCGGAGATGTCGGAATCCTACCCAACCATATGCCCCTTTCTTCCCCTATTTCGGACGGAATATTGCGCATTATCAACGGAAAAGAGGAGCAGAAGATGGCCCTTTTCGGAGGGGTTGTCGAGGTAAAGAACAATATTGTCACTATTCTGACCAGTATTGCTCAACGTCCTGAGGAAATCGATCTGGCTCGCGCCGAACATGATCGCAAGCAGTATGAGCAGCTCATGCAAGAGAGATCAAGCGATCTTAAGATGCAGAGCTATTCGGTGCTTTTGCGTCGTGCCTTGGTTCGCATTGAGGTAAGCTCAGAGCCTATTATCAGCGGCTCTGATATCGACGAAAGTGACGATATTTAGACAGCATAATTTACTTTATATAGAAAAAAGAAGCCGATTGCAGCTGCAATCGGCTTCTTTTGAATATAGCCGTATATTCTTGATATGTTGTAAAAATTCAGGGATAACACATGTTATATGTCGACCTTGGAAGGATCAATCCGCCATATAAATAGCAAATAGCCGAAAGAAGAATTAACAAGACCATCCCTTTTTGTTTATTGATTCATTTTCGTATAGCCGTCGCTGATTATGAGGGCGTCAAGAGGGTAGCCGTTGCTGCAAAGATGGCATTCGTCCGGTCGGTACATTTGATAGTTGGGAATATCTTTGTTTGTAAACAGCGAGTGGATTTCCTTTTTGAATTGATCGGGGTAGGCATTGAACAATGCGCTTTTTCCCACAACGATTCCGCAGTAGTAGGAAAGACATTCGAGGGCGCTTTTGATTGTTGCGCCGCTTGAGATTGAGGAAACAAGCAAAAGTACATTTTTATTTTTAATCTTCTCCTGGACATTGCTATGGAAGATCAGCTTTTTATCTACGCTGTAAATAGGAGATACTACATGGATTTCCCTTTCGCTGTTGATGACCGACCTGCCGGATTGCCGAAGCTCCTCGGCAAGATATGCGCCGATGATTTCGGTTCCCTCCATACAGACAATGGTATCCACAGGAGTGGAGTGTATATATGGGACAGCTAGCTCAACGGCAACATTGCGGGCAATGGCTGCGTTTGATTTAAGATCGAACAAGTCAAGATAATGAGAAAGATGGAAGTGGCTGGTTGTAAAATGACCCGGTATGACATTCATATTGATGACAGGATTGCCGGTTAGCGAGATGGTAAATGCCTTCTTTTTCATAATCATTTCTCCTAATATATATTTACAATTATTCTAAGCACAATTGATATATTTTAATAATGAAAAGGCATAAGAGAGGCAATGAGGTAATTTCGCCTTGCGCATATCGCAGTCTGAGAAAAAACCGATAAAAGGTCACCGGTGACCCCTTATCGGGCAATATTAGTCGGGATTCATTTCATGAACAGCATCAATCGCAATGTGGAAATATAGCCGGCTTTATAAATAACCCGGAATGAAGTTAAGCATAGAATACCCCTAGGGCATGAGAAAATGAGGGAAATAAATTGTAAAGCCGGTGACGCCGGGAAGGATAAATAAGCTGACAAGGATGATAAAACAGCCATGTTTTTATTTGCAGATTGATATTTATCTAACTATATTATACAAGATTAGGGTAAAATGTCAAGGTTTTAATGGCAAAAGACAGATGGAATTAGTGAAAATATAACAAAAGAGAAAAAACTCGGTATCCTTTAGCAGAAGGGCCAGAGGACACCGAGAAAAGGGCATATTTCCTTAGAGAACAATATGAACGGGGAGCCCGTTTTCAAATTCAAGCCTTGGCTCGCCCTGGATAAGGGGAAGAATGTGGTGCAGACATTCGTCGGTGACGTTATTTGATGCTTCGTTAATGAAGGCATCGGGTACCCGCTTCACCTTGTTGGCAATATTGGATACATCGGAACTGCTTATGGTGATCTCATAGCCATTTTCTGACCGGAGCATGGTCATCATATGACCGGAGACACCGGAGAGGGCGGCTTTTACAGCACCTTTACCGATTCTGACCGATTCGGCAAGATCGGTTTCGGAGGCGATGTGCGAGGCGCAGCGCTGAGGAATATTTAGCTCAACTGAGCGTACTTTGCATCCGATTTCATCCTTAACTGCATATTCAAGTACCTTTCCGGTGCCCGAAAGCTGAAGGTGTCCGAAGGCATCCCGCTTGCCATCCTGATTTGCTTCGCAGACATATCTGCCGTCAGGGAAGCGTACTCCCTCGGATACGGCGATGACCACATTCGGATGAACTTCAAGGGCGGCGCGAATGTCTGCAAAGAAGCGTTCTATGGTAAAGGGGCGCTCAGGCAGATATACATAGTCGGGCGCCGTGCAGTTTACTATTCTCGGAAGTGCGGCAGAGGCGGTAAGCCATCCGGCATCCCTTCCCATAATTTCCACGATGGTTACAGCCTTCAGGGTATAAACGGCGCAGTCCCGGATGATTTCTTGCATTGTGGTTGCAATATATTTTGCAGCCGAGCCAAAGCCGGGAGTGTGGTCGGTGCCTACAAGGTCGTTATCTATCGTTTTTGGAACACCGATGATTCGCATTTCATAGTTTTGCTTTGCGGTGTAATCGCTCAGCTTTGCCACGGTGTCCATTGAGTCGTTTCCACCGATATAGAAAAAATAGCGAATATCATATTTGCGAAAAATCTCAAGCAGCTTTGCGTACTTTTCCTCCCCCGTCCCGATAGCAGGCAGCTTTAAACGACAGGAGCCCAGAGCGGCGGCCGGGGTGTGCTCTAGGATGGAGAGCTTTTCCTCTGTGTCAAAAAAACTTCCAAGATCAATTAGTCGCTCATCGAACAGACCTTCGACGCCGTTGCGCATTCCGTAGATTTTACCGATTGCGCCTTGCTCAATAGCCTCTTTCGCTCCTCGAATGACGCCTGCCAGAGTTGCGTTGATAGCGGCAGTAGGCCCACCTGATTGTCCTACGACAGCGTTTCCGAAAAATGTTTTCATGAAACATCCTCCCAAAAAATTCATTAACATACAAAGTATAACACTAAAAAGAGAAGATGTCAAATCGGTTTTTTGACAGATTTTCGGGATGATTCATTCTTTCAGAGCTGTATAATTTACTTGAATATCTTTAATAATTATGCTAATATAACCTTAATCAAGGCAATAACAAAAGAGCAAAGGATATTATTTAAATGAAGGAAACAGAGAAAATAAATATTCGCGGACTTTCATTTGACAATGTCACACTTGACGAAGCAGTAGCAAGGGTGAGGACGCATATAAAGGACGGGACATACCCTCTTTCTGTTTTTACTCCGAATGCGGAAATCGCTCAAATGTGCATTGAAGATGAGAGGGTAATGCGCCTGTTTTCTTCCGCCGATATGCTTTTACCTGATGGCGCCGGCGTTCTGCTTGCGGCAGAGATTCTCGGCTCCCCTTTGAAGGGGAAGATAGCGGGGGTTGATTTTGGTGAGGCGCTGATGGCAGAGGGGGTTTGTTGCGGCTGGCGTTTTTATTTCCTTGGCGGTCGCCCCGGTGTTGCTATGGAGGCGGCTCTGAAAATGACCGAGAGGTTCCCGGGGCTTGCGGTTTGCGGCTTTCATGACGGTTATTTTGAAAAAGAGGGAGCGGAAAATGATCGGGTGGTGGAGTCAATTCGCAACGCAGAGCCACATATTCTCTTTGTCTGTTTCGGGGCGCCTGCACAGGAGATGTGGATTGCGGAAAACAAGGACAAAATCCCTTCGTTGAAGGTCTGTTTAGCCCTTGGTGGGAGCCTTGATGTATACGCGGGGCGTGTCAAACGTGCGCCCGAAATTTTCATAAAACTGCGGCTTGAATGGTTTTACCGACTGCTTTCCGAACCTAGCAGAATCGGCAGGATGAGGAGAATTCCTCGATATGTTGCCGGAACCCTTCGTGAACGTCTCCATGCACGAAGGAAGAAATAATCATGATTTGTAAATTTGCATAGGAAGGTTAGGGCAATTCACAAAAATGAGGGAATATTGTTACAAATTTGATAATTTTTTGTCCTCGCTCTTGTATAAATGCAATTATGTGGTATAATATATGATTGTAAGAAAGATAAAAACAATTCTTATATAAAATTCGGAGGATAAAAATATGGCAGTAAAAGTAGCAATTAACGGCTTCGGTCGTATCGGACGTCTTGCGTTCAGACAGATGTTTGGCGCACCCGGATATGATATTGTTGCTATTAACGATCTCACAAGCCCTAAAATGCTCGGTCATTTGCTTAAATATGATTCGGCACAGGGTAAATATGACAAGAACGTTGAAATTAAAGAGAATTCTATCGTTGTTGACGGCAAGGAAATTATTATTTATGCCGAAAAGGATGCCGCTAACCTTCCCTGGGGTGAGCTCGGAGTTGATGTAGTGCTTGAGTGCACCGGCTTTTACACTTCCAAGGCTAAGTCGGAGGCTCACATTCAGGCAGGCGCAAAGAAGGTAGTTATTTCTGCTCCGGCAGGCAATGATCTTCCTACTATCGTTTTCGGTGTTAATGAAGACACTTTGAAGGCTGATGATACCATTATCTCGGCTGCTTCCTGCACTACAAACTGCCTTGCACCCATGGCAAAGGCTCTTAATGATTTTGCTTCTGTTGTTAAGGGTTATATGACCACTATCCATGCTTATACCGGCGACCAGATGGTTCTTGACGGTCCTCACAGAAAGGGCGACCTCAGAAGAGCCCGCGCAGCCGCTGTTAATATTGTTCCGAACTCGACCGGCGCTGCTAAGGCGATCGGACTTGTTATTCCTGAGCTTGCCGGCAAGCTTGACGGTGCTGCGCAGAGAGTTCCCGTTCCTGCCGGTTCCATTACCGAGCTTGTGGCTGTTGTCGATAAAGTTGTAACCGCGGAGGAAGTTAACGCTGCTATGAAGGCCGCTGCTTCTGAATCCTTCGGTTATACTGATGAAGAGATTGTTTCTACCGATGTTATCGGCATCACTTACGGTTCGCTCTTCGATGCGACTCAGACAAAGGCTACCAAGCTTTCGGACACCCAGACCTTGGTTAAGGTTGTCTCATGGTATGACAATGAGAACTCCTACACCAGCCAGATGGTTAGAACGATTAAGTATTTTGCTGAGTTAAAGTAAGCCTATACAGATAATTATCAAGGCGGTCACAGTTTTGTGACCGCCTTGATTTTGTTTTTTTGATGAATACGTAGACCTTTATGACATAAAGAGGTGTTCTATAAGTATTTTTGCTCCTATCCCCACAAGAACGATGCCGCCGATCCTTTCGGCTGTCGATTTATATTTCGTCCCGAAGATATTGCCGATTTTAACACCGGCAACACAGATAACAAAGGTGATAAATCCGATCAAGGAAACCGCGGGGATGATTTTAACGGTTGAAAATGCAAAGGTAATACCGACGGCAAGGGCGTCAATGCTGGTGGCAAGAGACATCATGAGCATTTTCGACAAGCTGAAGGGCGGGTTTTTAGGTGAGATTTCACATGAGGCGGGACGCTCTGCGGGACATTTTTTATCAAAGCTTTCCCGAACCATTCTGACGCCTAAGAAAACAAGCAGGATAAAGGCTAGCCAGTGATCGTATTGGGTGACCTTATCACTGAACCGTGCCCCGACAATGTAGCCGATAAGGGGCATTCCGGCCTGAAAAGCACCAAAAAAGAGACCGGTTATCATTCCTCTTTTGAAATCATATTTACATAAGCTTAGCCCCTCGCATATTGAAACGGCAAAGGCATCCATCGACAATGCAACTACCATTATAATTAGTTCTGTTAAGCTTAGCTCTATCAAGCCCATGATGTATTTTCCTCTCAGAATTCTAAAATTGTATGTGAAAAAGTCGGGAATTGTCCTGTGACGACATAAAAAAGACTTATCCGCGGGTGTCCCGCAGATAAGTCTCATCGTTTATAATAAAGCCAGATAATAAATATCAGTGTGTTGACTTTATTACGCCAAAGCGCCGATTACTCCCTTATCTTTGATTATTATAGCCAATAGAAGGGCTTATGTCAACAAGTTTTCCCGAATGTTGGCTACAAAATGTTGTTAAAGCAGGTGGCCGACAGGTCCTTGACATGGATTATACGCCTAATCAGCTGGTTGTAAGCAAAGTGATAATCGTCCCTGTCCAGCGTTTCCGCAGCGCAGCGTAAAGCTATCAGCTGCTCCTCAATTTTGTCCAATTCGTCGTGGGGAACGGTTAGGCTGATTATAAAGCAGTATTTTTTCCACTTTTTTTCAAATTCATCGATTTGATACAGTTCCACGGCAGAGCCTGTAATTCCTGACGCTGTAGGGAGACTGTCCATCATCTCCAGCAGGTTTTTTGTTATATAAGAAATTGCAATGGTATTAATGATAAGAGCGGCGGTCAATATTCCCATCAAAATAAGAGAAAAAATAAACATTTTCATAGCTGTGCATTGTGATGATTTCTAAAGCGAGAATCATCCCTCCCGTTGGATATTTGTTTGGTCAATTTAGAGATATTATAAAGGTAGAAGGAAAAAACTATTTCGGAGGATTTTTTATCAGGTTGATTTCGCCGACATCGTTGACCGAGAAGAAAAAAACATCGCTCATTTTGCAGTTAAGTTCTGCCAGCTGGCGCATCAACCATTCCTCGGTTCGACCGGATATGCGCAAATTAGAGGTTTTAATATGCCCGTCAATGATCAAGGCATGGGAAATACCCTTTTCTTCGGCGGTGATATTCATGTCAGATACGGTGACACCTTTTGCATGGGCTTTTGGAATTACCGATAATTTGCCGTTCTGCTCTAAAATTGCGTAATAAACGTCTTTAATATCGGAGATGTTTTTTTGACGCAGCTCGCTGACAAGCTCTTCAAGGGAAATGCGGTTGCGCTCAAGTTCGCTGCGGTTGATTATGCCGCGGTTGATCAAAACGTTTGGTTTGTTGCTTGCGATCCTTTTGACCAGATTGCTTTTTATTGCAATATATGTGATGATGATTTCAAGAGAAAGAATGACAATAATCGGAACTGCCGAATAGAGCAAAGGGATGTTTGAATTAGTGATCGCAACGGTGGCAAGCTCGGATAAAAGCAGGGTGCTGACAAGCTCGGATATTTCCAGCTCCCCTACCTGTCGCTTGCCCATCAGCTTGATAATACTGATCAGCAGTATGTAGATAATTAATGTCCGGATAAAAACGGTGGTCATGCAGGTATCTCCTTTTTATCAAAAGATTTCTATCACCATTATGTGAAAAAGCAGCGGTATTATTCATGATTTTATTAATTATTAAATCAAAAACAAAAAAACGAAAAAAGGAGTTGACAACTTGGTACAAAGATGGTATACTGATAGGGCACGTCCGGGGGCGGCAGTCTTTGGGCGGGTCAGCAGAAGCCATGATTTGTCAAAGGGCAGGGCAA
>JAAYQM010000074.1 GCA_012519315.1 Clostridiales bacterium
CTCATTTTTTTATCTCCTTTTTATTGTCTACTGAAATTATACTGCATTTCACTATCCGCTGTCTACTTTATTAGTATACATCCACGTCTTTTATTGATAAAGGCTTTACACTTCGGGAAATCGTAAAAAATTCGGGTTTGGCAAAGAACAATTAAAAGAATTCTTCAAGCGTTAACAAATAAAAGAGAGAAAATTTGCGGCAGGAATAACAATGAAATGAAAATGAGATCGCCTACCGTTTATGTTGTAAGCGTAAATGACAAGATTGCCGAATTTAAATACATTTTTGCTTGAAAAGAGTTCAGATACGCTTTTTACGAGGTCGCATCTCGTACTGTGCTGATTTTTTACGCCTACAGCCCGGCGAATTTGTATAATAAAAGCACCTAAGCGTTTTAAATTTACTTAGATGCTTGAATTATTATTTTTTGGCATGAAAAAACCACCGTTGCTCATTGAATGAGATAGTGGTTTACTGATCGATTACTATTATATTTTGTACTATGCTTTTTAAAGGCTTTCCATTAAAAAAAGGAGTATCCATAACCCTATCAATGCTATCAACAGTAATAAAATCATCCTCGCACCACATATCAAAATGCGTTGATGATATAGGATCTACTCCACAATTCATTCCCGCATAATCAAACGTGAAATGTGATATTAATGAACCAATACGCCGCTTTACCGAGTCTACCGTCATAATATATCTTCATTCTCCTTTCTTTCTTCGTCTGTCAGTTCTCGATAGGGCCTGCCTATAAGATTTCCGTCCTTATCATAAAAATAATCATGTGCGTGTTCGTCATTCTTGCCAAAACTCATAACGGCTTTGTGGTTATGATGGCTGTTAGATATTTGTTTATATTGTCTTCCACTTTCACCATAATAATTGCGATTTATACCGCCCTTTGTATTAATCGTTTGGGTAATTGAGTTTGGAACTCCTTCAAACTTAACTTGCGACGTTTTCACTTTAAGTATAGGCATTCCTGCTGTGTTTGTCAATAGCAGTTCATTTAATTTCCTCACCTTCAACGTATCAGCGCTTCCAAACCCCGCAACTCGCTCCTAGTCGTTCGCACCCTTTGCACCGAGGGGAAGAAGACTGTTCATTCCTATTCTTATGTGGATAAAGAGGTTGAGGCTTTGCCGCCGAGATGAGGGCTGATATTTACGCAAATGCTCAGCTTTTGGGCAGGGAAGGATGGGCGGCTATTTGTTTGTTCTGTTCCCACAGTACGGACAAAACAAAAAATCGGGGTCGAGTTGTGAGCTGCATCGGGGGCAGGTGCTTTGAAAACTGTTTTCGCTGCAATGAAGATCGGATTGGTGTATTTCAACCGCCTCCCCCTTTTCGATTCTTCCACCGATGTTGTTATCCAGAGAACAGAGCCTCTTGCAGCAGCCTGTCTCGATATAATAGCGAATGTTCCACCGCCATAGGGGCAAAAAGAATATATGAAAATAGTTATAGCTCTTTATGACATCATATTGACCGTATCCGCCGCATATTGGGCAGGGATCTTGTCTTGTTGCTATGATCTTGCTTTTTTGCTCAATTCCGAATATGCCTATAAAAAACATAAGATTATCTCCCACGATAGAATATATAGCGTATTGTGTGTTCTTTCTCCTAAGATTATATCATAAATTTACAGTAACACACCGAATTGCGCTACATAGTGCGGCAAATTTCCAAATTCGCCAGCGGCGAATTGCGTTACATCATCTTAGATTCATTATAACATAAA
>JAAYQM010000075.1 GCA_012519315.1 Clostridiales bacterium
AACCTTCGCAGAACCAAAATAGTATTAGGAATTATATCGGCGTTGCTTGTTATTGTGTTGCTAACCCTGAGCATTATGTCGACTGTTTCTGCAAACAGGGCGCTGCAGGCCTTCCGCCTTCAAGCACAGGAGGAAGAGCGTCAAAAGGCAAGTGATGCGGAGGCACGCATTAAAGCCGCCGAGAAGGAGGCAGAGGAGCTTCGAGAGCGTCTTGCCGATATTGCGGCCGAGCTGGCATTTCTTAAGGCGAATGACAGACACCAATATCTTACCGAGCAAATTGCCGAGCTTGAGCTTGAGCTTGAGACTGCCATTGCCGAGTATGAGGAGCAGCTGGATGTTCTCGACGCGCTGATTCGAGATTACCAGACTGTTTATACCATCGATGTGATAGAGCAGGGGAAAATAATCAACCAGCTTCTTGAGCTGCTATCCGACGGGGCGCCGCAGCGAAAGGCGCTTGTTGAAGAGGATGAGGAGGAAGAGCCCGACCCTGACTCCCCGCCCCCTGAGCCCGAATATTTCGATGCAAAGGTTGCCCTTTTTTATCAGGATTTAAGCACCGGATATACCTTCGCCTACAATGAGGATGAAGTCTTTTATTCGGCCAGCCTCATTAAGCTGACCTATATTTGGAGCCTGCTCAAGCGCATCTCCCACGAGGAGGATCTGGCCGCTGAGAGAGCAGCCGAATGTAAGGAGGCTGAGCTTGAGCGGATGGCGGAGGAAGAAGAGCCGGAGGAAAACCCGGAGGAGAGGGAATGGCCGGAGTACATATTTGTGGATCCGAAATATGATCTTTCCGAGACGATTATCCTGGATAAGGAAGAGATGATGAGGGAAGGCTCGGGTGTGATAAAGGATATGGAGGACGGAACCGAATTTACCTACCGAGAGCTGATTGAGTATGCTCTTAGAAAGAGTGATAATATTGCCTTTGCTCTTCTTTGCGAGCGTTTTGGCTTTGGGGATTACTATCAGGATGCCCTAGCTATCGGGGTAATGTCGGTGCGGCAAAGCTACTATCGCATGACGGCTAAAGAGGGAGGGCTGTTTCTCAAGGCTATCTATGATTTTATCGAGACAGATGAGCGTTATGGTGCATTTTTGAGGGAATGTATGATAGGCTCCGCCCATACGGTGATGATCGTTCATGGAGTTTATCCCACAGTGACCGCCCATAAATACGGCTGGGATATCGATGCATATCACGATATGGGGATTGTTTATAATAAAAAGCCCTATGTGCTGATCTTTATGTCCGATCTCGATGAGGGCAGCTACAATAAAGAGGTGAATACCTATGTTCGGCAGGTAATCTCCCTTGTAAACAAGCTGCATAACAACTATTATAAGAAGTCTTAGCTGATTTTAAGCAAAAAGGGTATAAAAGCACTCCCCTGTCAGGCTTGCCGCCGGACAGGGGAGATTTTTTCTCGTTATCAATAAGAGGGCTAATATTCTTAATTGTGAATTTCTTCAACGGTAATCATGCGACAGCCCTCTTCCTCGTCATAAACCCAAGCGACGACGGTTCTGTCGAAATAGTTGCTAAATGGTGCTCCCGCTAATAGGAAGGTGTCCTTGTAAAAGGTACCGTCGGGGAGAATGAAGGAGTAGACACCAGCTTTGAACGCAAGGTAGTAGTCTCCATTTTTACGGATACTGTCATATTCGAAGGGGACGACGATATTGCCGTATTTGTCTGCAAGCCCGTATTTGCCTTTTATGATGTCGAAATCAAAGGTGCTGGGATTAAAGTTTTCGACGAACCCCTTCGGCAGATTCATGGCAATTGCGGGATAAAGGGTATCCGCTGAGTAATAGTCGTTATCCGCAAGGACTTTTATTGTAGGGGGAGCGTCACCGCAGATATGGAATAAACCATTTTTTCCGTGATGTCATAGACATAGGCGCCGCGTCCATCACCATGTCCATAGTTTTGGTGGGGGTAGAAGCGATACTTTCCGTCCTGTTCGAGGCGAATGTTAAATCCGATATGATACTGATAGTAGATAACACCGCAGTGCCGGCAACGTTGTACCGTTCCCTCCACTATGTAGATTACCTCTCCTTTTGGGGTGCAGATGTAGCTTATGATGCCATCCGAGATGACGGTGAGGTCGTTGTAATCGACAATAGAGGTGGGTATGAAGTTCTCTAAGGGATTGCCGGGGAAGGGCTCTAAGATGATTGTGTTGGGGATGACAAGTTCATCAACCGGAGGATCAGTAACTGATCCCTCAGTAACTGAGGAGTCAGTTTCCGGAGGATAGGTAATAGCGGTAATATATGATGAGTCAAAGGTGGTAATGATCTCGCTGCCCTTTTGCTGGGGGTAGGTGGTGGTGAGGGGGATGCCCTCACCCTTGTGCGGGCCTGTATTTTGTATACAGGCGGCAAGGGACACAATAATGAGGAGGGCTAGCAGAAAAAAACGAAGCTGTTTCATTATTACTTTCCTTTCATTATGCAAGATGCAAAAGCTCGGTCGTCTCGGCTCTAGCAGATGCTGTAAATAAGACGGCGGATTTTTAGATATGTTCCGTTAAGATTTGCAAGGACTAGATAAATTCTCCTTTCCTTGTACTGTGGATAGGGATTGGTAATGCAGAGGCTTGTTTTTGAAAACCGGCAAGGTTGCCTCTGTTTATTAAGTCAACATTTGTTGGCGAATATGACATGGGCAGGAGAATTTTAAACAAAAAAGCCTCCTTATTCGGAGGCCTCGCTCGCTTTGACCGATTTGGCGTATTCGGTGGGGGTCATTCCTGTTGCGTTTTTGAAGTGGCGGGAAAAATAATGGAGGGAAGAATAGCCGAGACTCTCGGCAATTTCAGTGAAGCTGAGGGGCATCTCCCGGATCAGCCGCTTTGCCTCGTCGATTTTCAGGCTGCGGTAGTATTCCATCACCCCGACGCCCTTCACCGATTTAAAAAGCAGCTTTAGGCTGGTTTTGCTCTGATTCAGGTGGCGGCTCACATCATCAAAGGATATGCTGCGGTAAAGATTCGCGCGCAAAAAGTCGGTAACCTCCCCGATACGCTCCTTTTCATACCTCTTTTGGGTGATAGGGGAGAGACGGGTGCTCTTGTTCATGCTTTTTCCCTTGCGGATAAGGCTGATCAAAAAAAGCTCAAGATTAATGCGAATAAGCTGCTCGCTCCCGAAAGGGGGGCTTTTCTTTTTTTCGATTTTTGTCTGATAGGTATCGTCAAGGGGGGAGGCATAGGCGTTTTTCGCCTCCCTTATGATATTGGCGAGGTAGTCCTTTTCGCTGTCGTCCGCTTTGATTATCTTGCCCTCAAAGTATCTCATAGAAGGTGATCGGCACTCAAAAGTGATAATCACAAGATTAGGGGCGGTTTTCCCGTTTGCCCAAAGCTTGTGGAATTCGTTTGGCTTATGAAAGATAATTTCCCCGTGCTTGAGGTTATAGCCGGTGGTGTCAGCCATGACCTCCACCTCCCCCTTGTCCACATAGACAAATTCCCAGAAATTGTGCTTCTCACCGTGAAAGTTGTGGTCCTTGTCATATTCAAAATAATGGACGGTAATGATGCTCTTGACAGTGATCTCCTCTTTGAAGGGCGTTTTTACAAATTCCACAGAAAACACCTGCCTTTATATAGGGTTAATTCTTAACTCTATTATAAAGGCAGGCGGTTATTATTTCAAGTCAATTTCTGTGAAGGTTTGATTTCTGTCCACCGAAGAACTGTCACTTTTGTATCTTAGGCAGGCTTGCGGCGGCAACGCTCTGCCCGACACGGCGACTCTTTTCGTCGGGGAGGTGAAGCTGAATTTTTGCGGCAAGTTTGGGGTATTCGCTGCTCAGAACCGATTGTGCCCCGCCGAGAATTACATTTCCGCCGATGCCGGACATTACACGACCCAAAAGGAGCATATGGCGAATGTCGTAATGGTCAGCATAAAGGGGGATGGTGTGTCCGAGATAGCTGCCGATGGTTTCAAACACCTTGAGGGCGCGCTCATCGCTTTCCTCCGCCAGCTTTTGAACAACCTTCAGCTTTTCGGCAGGGGAGAGGGCGGGGTCAAGCTCGATACCGGCACGGGGTGCCAGCTTGATAACGCCGTCCTGTGAAAAATATTTCACTCCGCAGCCGATATCCCCCGACCATTCGTCGATCATGGCATCTGCCTGTGTATCTACCGGTGCGAAGGCAAGCTCATTGAGCCAGCCGGTGATGTTGCCGTCGGCGTCCACAAAGCCGGCGGCCTCGCTTGTGCCCATGGCGATACCTAAAACGCAGTTGTCGTCAAGACTCATAGCGCCTGCAAGGGCGGTGACGTCTCCGTCATTGGCAACCTCTACCGGAATATCGGGACCTATTTCCCTTGCCGCGCGGAGGTATATATCCTTGACCTTGCTCTCAAAGAGGTCATCCGGCACCTTGATAAAGAGGGAGGCGACCATTGTGCGGTTGTTCACATAGACACCTGCCGAGCTTATGCCGATGGCGTCAACTCTAGGCATCTTTTCGGCGGCGGCACGGAAGGCGGCAAGGATGCCTTCAAAATGGTAGTCGGGGTCCGCATTCGTCTTGGGAAACCAGACCACCTCCTCGCTGTAAACGGCCTTGCCGTCGATAACGGCCGAAACCTTGCGGTCGCTTCCTCCGGCGTCAAAGCCGATGCGGCAGCCGTCAAGATTTCTGCCGAGGGGCTTTGATTGTTGGAATTCTGTCGGTTTTTTCTCGTAGGGGAGACTGACAACCTCAAAGGGGTGCTCATAAACCCTTGTCATAAAGTTGGAGTCAAAGGCACGTGTCCCCTCGGGGGAATAGGCGGCCTTTATATAGTCTGCCATCCTCTCGCTGCCGCAGATAAAGATGCGGTAGCCCCCCCGGGACCAGAGCAAAAATTTTACCAGCCGGTCTATATAGTAGCAGTCGGCGGGATACATATTCTCGGTGCCGTGGATAAAGGTGTCGGTAACGGCAATCTGTCCGCCGTCTCGCTCAAGGGCGATGGCAATAGGCTCCTTTGCGGTTTTCAAAAAGGCCTCGTTAAAGCGGTGAAGGGGGATAAAACCCGGATCCAGAACAGGAATATTCTTGATATCAACATCAATACCTAAAAATTTCATAGTATCAAAACCTCTCAAGACGTGTTATTACTTCATTTTTAAAGCGATCGACAAACCCTGTGATAAAGTCGGTGACCGAAAGGGAGGTGTCCCTTATCAGGGGGCTCATATCAATGCCGTAGGTGAGGCTGTCGCTCGAGTCTACGTCATGGCTGGCAAAGAAGGTAGCATTTGCGCTTCTTCTGCCGAGGGCGGCAAGATCATATCGCTTTCCCCCGGCGATCTGGCTGTCGTAGATGCCGAGAAGGGCGGCGGCAAGGTTAGGATGTCCGCTTGTGTCAAAGGTCAGCTTTTCCTCATCGTTGACCCAGTCAAGTCCACGCCATACCTCCAGCGCATAGAGCTTTTCCGGTCGCTCATCGGGGGTAAGCTCCCGGATTGCCCTTATGACCCTGAGGGCGGTTGCCACGTGGGTGTCATGCTTGTCGGCAAGGTTGTGGGTGTAGATTACCTTAGGGCGGCACCTGCGGATGATGGTCTTTATTTCCTCTATCAGGAGTTTGTTGTCAGGATCTTTAATTTCGCTGCTTTTGTAGCAGAGCAAAAATTGGGCGGCATAGCGTCCGATGTGGGCGGCCTGCTTTTGCTCGACGGCGCGGACGGCCTTCATATCCTCGTCGGTGTAGTCGGCGTATATACCGCTTCTGGGAGAGCCGGCGCCGTCGCTGACCGTAACCCCGGTAAACCAGCGATCCTTTTGCCCGTAGCAGGCGGAGATGGGACCGTAAGCCATAATTTCTATATCGTCATGATGGGCGGCAATGCAAAGATCGGTCGTTCTTGCCAAGGCCTCGATAACGGGGGTACCGTCGGGTATGAAAAGTTCTGCTTCCTTATTGTTCAGTTGCATAATTCTCTCCTTGTAATTGATCAGCTGTATTTTTTCACAATCTCTGTCATTTGATCCATTTTGCGCTCCATGTCGGCGACAAGGGCAAATTGGGTTCTGCAACGCTCGAGATTGTGGCTTTTGCGGTGGATCTTAAAATAGGTGTCTCCGCTTAGGTAGTCGGTTAAAAACCGGATACCGCACTCAAGTGTCATGAGCTTTGCCGAAAAGGGAAGGTATTCCTTTTCAAGGGGGGTGAGGTCTGCGCCCGCCGTCTCAAGAAAGCCCTTGGTGTATAGCTCAAACAGACCTAGATTCAGGGAGACCGCCTCAAGATTTAATTCATCCTCGGGGGCGGTGCCGGCGCCGGAGCGGATGCTGTCCCCAAAATCGTAAAGGGCAAGTCCGGGCATAACGGTATCAAGGTCAATGACGCAGATGCCGGTGCCGGTCTTGTTGTCGATCATCACGTTGTTTAGCTTTGTGTCGTTGTGAGTGACACGCAAAGGCAGCTTCCCTTCCTGAAGAAGGGTGGTCAGAACGGCGGTATCTTTCTTTCTGTTAAGAGCAAATTCGATCTCCTTTTCCACGAATTTCACACGACCGGCAGAATCGAGGTCAATAGCGGAAAGAAGAGCCTCAAAGCGCTTCTCGGTATTGTGAAAATCGGGGATTGTCTCGTGGAGGGTGTCAGCCGGAAAATCGGACAGCTGCTGCTGAAAAAGCCCGAAGGCTCTTGCGGCCTCGTAAAAATGCTCCGGCTTTTCCACCTGCTGATAGGCGATGGCGTTTTCAATGAAATGATACGCCCGCCAATAGTTGCCTTCCCCGTCACGATAGAAAATGCTGTCATCCACAGTCCTGATTATGGTCAAAACCCCGCGGGTTGCATCCTTCTTTTCCGCCTCTATTTTGCGACGGATATGGCCGGTCACCTTGTCAATGTTTTGCATCAGTCTCTCCGGCTCTTTGAAGACGCTGTGGTTTATTTTCTGCAGAATGTAGCGGATAGGAGGGGTGGTGAGCCGCTTGAAATAAACGGCGTAGGTGTCGTTGATATGCCCGTGACCGTAGGGTTCAACGTGAATCAAGGTTCCGTCAAAACAAAAGTTGTCGGTTACTTTTTTCAGCTCAATCTTTTCAGTCATTTTTCCACAACCTTTCGGGATATATTCCTTCTTCAATCAATTTTACTATGGCGGATACAACGGTTGCTTTATCCTCCTTGTAGGTAACACCATACCATTTGTCGGTGGTGCCAAGGACCTTTACCTCTGCTTTTTTCTCTTTGATCAGGGTATCCACAACAAAGGGAAGATAAAATTCCGACTTTAGAGGGTCGGTGTTCTCGTCTGATAAAAAGTCGATGAAAAGCCTCTCGATCTCCCCGATGATTTCAGGGGAAAAACCCCAGCAGTTCATGGAGACAATGCTGTCCTTGTCAAGCTCTGTCCAATCGGTGCCATTTTCGGTAAATCGGATGCTCTCCCCCCTCTTTTCGATGCGGGTGCGCTCCACAATTCGGGTGAGATGACCGCCTTTGTCCACGCTGCAAATGCCCCGTGCCACATGGCCGTAATCGGTGACGGTGTTGGAAAGGCGGTATCCGATCATGCAGAAGGGGTAGAGCTCCCCTTTTTTGGGTCGGCTCAGATAGTCGAAAAGCAGTCTGAATGCCTCGGCGCCGTAATAGTCGTCGGCATTGATGGCGGCAAAGCTCTCGTTGACAATGCCTTTGCAGGACAAAATTGCGTGGGCAGTGCCGAAGGGCTTTGTTCTTCCCGCAGGGACGGAAAAGCCGGCGGGCAGGTTGTCTATGCGCTGATAGGCGTATTCGGTCTTTACAATTTTCTCGATCCTGTTGCCGATGATCTCTTTAAAATCCTTCTCGATCTCCTCTTTGATAATGAAAACAACCTTTTCAAAGCCTGCTTTGACGGCGTCATAAATCGAATAGTCTATAATCAGCTCCCCAAAGGGACCTACCGGGTCGATCTGCTTTAAGCCGCCGTATCGGCTGCCTAAGCCGGCGGCCATGATGACTAATGTTGGTTTTTGCATCGTGGGATCTCCTAATTCAAGAATTAAACAATACTACATTATTATTATAATAGAAGAACCGGCGTCTGTATTTATCATTTCAGACCATACATTTGCACTTTTGGTCAAGCAGGAGAAAGAACAGCGACCAATTTGGACCATGTAAATCGCCCCGAGAAGAATTCTCTCGGGGGCGATCTTTTCATTATTGTTTTTTGGGGTTATTTATCATTTTGCTGTCGGCGGCGGCTGTTGCGGATCTGCATGCGACGGAGAGCCGCCTCATATTCAAGCTGCTCCTCCTCGGTCTCGATTTTAAGCCTCGGAACGGTGGTGGGGCGTTCCTTTTCGTCAAGGGCGACCATCACAAGATAGGCAGTGTTAATCAGTCGCCTTGTGCCGCTTAGATGCTCTACATAGGTTTTTACGCAAACGTCCATAGAGGTATTGCCGACCCGGGTGATATAGCCCTGGAGCACAATGGTGTCGTTAGCATATGCGGCGTCGTTAAAATCGAGGGAGTCGACGGCGGCGGTGGTGACATTGCAGTTGCTGTGGCGGCGTGCCACTACAGCCGCGACAATATCTATCCATTCCATCAATTGTCCGCCGAAAAGCCTTGAATAGCCGTTCAGCGTGCCGAGGGATAGAATCTGAACCTGTTCGGTCCGTGAATCGTTGACCGTTTTCACCGGGCGGGAAAGGGTGTTTTGATGACTGTTTGTAGTTGTCATGTTGATCTCCTGTTGATTTTTACGATGCTTATTTTGGGGTGGCTTTTCAGATGTTATACCATAAATTTGCAGTACCACACCGGTTTGTGTTGCATAGTGCGGCAAATTTCTCAATTCGCCAGCGGCGAATTGCGTTACTTTATCGTGGTATCATTATACCATAAATTTGCAGTAACATATCAATTTGTGTTGCAGATTGCGGCAAATTGGGTAATTTCACCTTTGGTTCATTATACCACATAAATGTACCTTAGGCGAAGTTGTGTAAGGTGAGGGATTAATTTACTTTATTATAGCATGATATAGGTTGGGTGTCGAGAATTTTTTTATTTTGTCGGAGACACTCTCCGGCAAGAGGGAGAGTAGGGAGGGGATAATCTGTTTGGGCAATGAGATTTCAATATTTGAAAAAGTGTGGTATCATATCTTCGGGAATCCTTAAAATTTGACATTGTTGTGCCGACCAAAGGGGTGGGACTTATCAATAAGTATTTTGCGCATTTTAAGACGATTACAAAACATAAATATTTGGTTTTTTTGGCGTGTTGCGGTGCCGGCATTCCCTGGCAGGGGATTTTGCATGATTTGTCGAAATACTCCCCGTCCGAGTTTTTCTCAAGTGCACGGTACTATCAGGGCAACCGCAGCCCTATTGACGCCGAAAAGGAAGAGAAGGGCTACTCCCTTGCATGGCTCCATCACAAGGGGAGGAACCGTCATCATTATGAATATTGGATCGATTATCTTGACGACGGGGGAAGACCTTTGATTATCCCTTATCGCTTTGTTCTTGAAATGGTGTGTGACTGGATCGGCGCGGGAAAGGTTTACGGCGGGAGGAGGGCATGGAATCCCTCAAAGCCGCTGCAGTTTTGGCAGTGGAAATCCCAAAGGGCAAGGATTCATCCGGCAACGGCACAGCTGCTCGATTACCTGCTTGTCGGCTTTGAGTCGGGAAGCTACTCCTTTCTTCGCAGAAGAAGGGAGCATGAAAGACGGTATGAGGAGATTATTGAAAAACACAGAGCAGCCGAAGCTGCCGAGATTGTGAAATCGTCAGAATTTATCAATTAAGAGGGTGTCCATATGTATGACGCTAAAATTTTTGTATCAATACTGTCAGGCGTAATAGGTGGGTTTTTCGCTTATCTGATTAGTGTTTTTGTATACCCGCCCTTTGCTGTTGAGATAGCCTTGATTTTTGCCTGTCTTGTTGCGATATTGATTTTTCCGGCATTCGTCATAGCCGAAAAAATTACGAAAAAGAGATATGCAGAGGTCGAAAAGGGGATAAAATCCCCGGTTGTTTATAAAACCAACGGCAACTTTATTCTTGATAACCAAGTGAAAAACGGTAACATCTATTTTTGCGAAACGGGGATTCTGATGATTTCCCTTCATAAAAAGACCTGGCTTGTAGACGAGGTTTTGATGCAGAATATCGCAAACATCAGCTTTGACAACCTTTATATGACGCTGCGCGCCAAGGATGGGCGGGTCTTTCGCATTATGATGCCCGATACGGCTGCCGTTGAGACCGCATTGAAAAGCAAAAAATGGTTTTTATAGGGAAGGGAAATATGCACCTGCCGATAGATCTGTTTTTTTGGCAGTTTTGTCGGCCGAGTAGCAACTGTTTTATTGGTTTTTTCACAAAAACTATCTATTTTTCGATTTTCTATTGATTTTTTTGTGTAATTATGTTATGATGATAGGGCTGCTGTATGATTTGATTGATAGGACATGGCAGTTTTAATATACGGAGAGATGGCTGAGCTGGTCTAAGGCGCACGACTGGAAATCGTGTGTACGTGATGAGCGTACCGAGAGTTCGAATCTCTCTCTCTCCGCCATAAAAACTAAAGCACAGTTTTGATACTGTGCTTTAGTTTTGCCCTATTTTATCGAGAATTTCGAGACAAACGCTTTGCATGGATACATCAGCGTGGCTGTATAATCGAGAGTTGTTCCGATATTTGAGTGCCCTAAAATAGCGCACATGATTTTTGGGTGTGGACAGATGTCAATATAGTAGACAGAAAAAAGTAAAAAAACATGTCTAACTCATATTAAAACTCTCTTCTTTTTCATTAGGAGTAAGCATTTGATTTGCAGAATGTGGCCTTTGAGAGTTATA
>JAAYQM010000076.1 GCA_012519315.1 Clostridiales bacterium
CTACAAGGACGGCTGTTTCGCCGGGGTTCAGGGTTAGATTGATATTTTTCAGCACATCCCGATCGGTGCCGGGATAGCGAAAGCTGACATTTCTAAACTCGATTTTATGCCCGATATGCCGCTGCGGGGAGACCGGCTTTTGAATACGGGGCTTTATTGTCTGCTTTTCCTGCATGAAGGCGATCATATTGTCGATAAAAAGGGTGCCCTCGTAGATTGTCGCGGTGTTGGTAATAAGGGAGTTGACACTGGAGGAGATAGTATTTAACGCACCGGTATAAAGGGAATAATCCCCCACCTGCAGCTCTTTCATAAAGACCTTGAAGGCAATGTAGGCAAATAGGAGACAGTTGACAATCATCGAAAGAACTGTAATGCCGATATGCCACAGGCTCTCGTTGACGATCAGTTTTTTGATTCCTGCAAAATAATTTCTGAATACCTCTTTATATCGATTAATAAAGGTATCCGAAAGACCCAGCAGCCGAACCTCCTTCACCATGTCCTTGTTGACAAGGATATCCGAGTAGTAGTTCATTCTTCTGCGTTCCTTTGAGCGTCGGCGCATATACAGAAAGGTCTTTTTACGGTAGACAAAATTAATGATAGCAGAGGGAACTGCCAGCACAATTATGATAATCGGGGCGGCAGGACTGATGCCGGCCAGTATCACAATAAAGCTGATCATGCTGATAAGGGTGCTGAGAAGGGTGAAGGTTGCGCTGATAATTTGGATAGGACGGTTGCCCGCCTCCCTATTTGCGTTTTCCAGCTTTTCATAAAAAGAGGGGCGGTCAAAGCTGGCAAGATCGACGGTTTTTGCTTTGTTTGTGATTTTCAGCTTGATATGGTTGACAACCAGCTCGCCCGATATGCGTGTGATCATTCGGTTGAGCATATTAACGATTCGATTAATAACAAGATAAGAAAACTGGAAGATAAGAAGCCCGAAAATCACCTTAAAGCTTGTAATCTCGCCGGTGATCGCCTTTACAAGAGCATCGATCAGCGCCTTTGTAATATAGGCGCCAAGGACGGGCATAACACCGTCAAAGATACACATAAAAATCATGACAAAGAGTATCAGAGGACTTGCCTCCCAGATTAAAGCGAAAATATAGCCAAGTCTTGAGAAAAACTCTTTTACAAGATTAAATAAAAAGGGGATCAGTTCCTTGACAGACTTTGGCCAAGGCTGTTTGGCATTGTCGCCGCCGAAACCACCTGGTGGGCCATAAAAACGCTGAGGACCGATAGCGGCCACCTCCCATTCAGTAAAATTATTGTAGTCCATATTTACATAATGATATTATACATGAAATGACACCGGTTTACAATAAGCAAAATATCGGGAGATTTTTTATACAGATAATATGACTTTGCGGGAGGATAGAGCCGCGGTATTGATTTTTCGGCAAAAAAAAGATATAATAGCGGTATGATACAGTAAAATGAAGGGATCCCTTTGGATACGGTGTTACAAATGGCAAAATGCTTTAGAGAAGCAGACATACTGCTTCCGAATTTCAGTGACAGTCGGGACTATGAGAAATGGGCGGTTATCGCCTGCGACCAGTTTACAAGCGAGCCCGAATATTGGCAGCAGGTTGCCCGGAGGGTAGGGGATCACCCCTCGACCCTACATATTATCCTGCCCGAGATTTATCTTGCGGAGGGGGATGCGCGGCTCGCCGGAATATATAACCATATGAAGCAATATGCGGAGAGCTTGCTTTGTGAGCACAAGGGGGCGTTGCTGTATGTGGAGCGCACCCTTGCCTCCGGCAGGGTAAGACGGGGGCTTGTGGGCATGGTTGATCTTGAGGACTATGACTACAGACCGGGGACAACCCCCCTTATTCGTGCCACCGAGGGAACTGTGGTTGATCGTATTCCCCCTAGGGTCAGAATACGCCGCGGCGCACAGATCGAGGCCCCTCATGTAATGATGCTTATTGACGACCCTGAGAAAACGGTGATCGAGGAGCAGGCAAAGCGGGCGGACAGCCTCAAGATTGCATATGATTTTGATTTGATGCTGGGGGGCGGTCATATAAAGGGGCGGTTCCTTGACCGGCAGGGAATTACAGAGGTTGCGTCGGCGCTTGAGGCGCTTGGCACCCCCTTGGCAATGGAGAAAAAATACGGGCTTTCCTGTACTGATCCCTTGCTCTTTGCCGTTGGGGACGGAAACCATTCCTTAGCATCGGCAAAGGCCTTTTATGAAGAGATTAAGGCAGAGCTGGGAGAGGGGGCAAAATCTCATCCTGCACGTTATGCCCTTGCCGAGATAGTCAATCTCCACGACGATTCCCTTGAGTTTGAGCCTATTTATCGTGTGCTGTTCAATGCAAATTCGGAGGATGTGATAAAAGCCCTGCGGAGATATGTTGACGGCGACGGCAAAAGTACAACCCAGTCGGTGCGCTGCATCACCGCCGAAGGAGAGGTCGATATTCCCTTCGGTCGCGAGACTCACACCCTGACGGTGGGTACCTTGCAGCATTTTATCGATGATTACCTCTCGGATCACCCTGAGGTTGAGGTAGACTATATTCACGGCGAGGATTCGCTGCGCTCCTTAGCGAAAAAGGAGAATGCCATCGGCTTTTTATTTGACGGTATGAGCAAAAATGAGCTTTTTCCCTCGGTTATAAAGGACGGCGTTCTGCCGAGAAAAACCTTTTCGATGGGAGAGGCAAGGGATAAGCGCTATTATCTTGAGTGCAGGAAAATTATTCGGTAATCCCTTTTCGGTGACAGATTTATAATTTATCGGCAAAAGTCGCCGTATGCGACACGTATCTGTGGCGCATACGGCGACTTTTTTTATTTTTGATGAGCGGGGATTCGAGTTTTGTCCGTTGCTGTTATGGTCATGACTCGATTACGACATGAAAACTAAAATATATCGGAAAGGGAATGACATATTTTTGACTGTGGTGCGCATATAATAGTGACAGGATAAATGCTCCCTTTTGCATTAAACGCAAAAAGTATAAAAAATCGGTCTTGGCACCGAGTGACGGCTGCCAAAAAACGAAAAAAGAGGATAGTGAAATGGAACAGACGATTTACGGCGATATCTTGTTTGTCATCAATTTCAGCATGGATTTTGTCGCCCTTTACATAACGGCAAAAATCATGCATATCAAGGCAAAAACCCTGCTGCTCGTTCTTGCATCTTCTATCGGAGCGATTTATTCGGTAGCTGCCCTCTTTTTCAAAGGCGCTTTTGTGATATCCCTTGCTGTAGATATTGCGGTGTCCGCCTTAATGTGCCTTATCGCCTACAAAAAGCTGACGGGGAAAGCCTTTTTCCTTTCATGGTTTCTCTTTTTTGCGGTGTCCGCCCTCCTTGGCGGAAGCATCACCGCTATGTACAGCTTGATTAACGCAGCTATTGGCAACCGGGTAAATGTGAGAGAGCCGAGCGAGGCATACAGCGCCCTGCCCGCAGATATTTTTGTCATTATTGCTCTTTTGAGCGTCGCGCTTACCTATGCAGGGGGGCGGCTTCTCGGGAGGACCGCACAGCTGAAGAGCATCGAGGTAACGGTTACTCACAAAAAAAGAAGCGTCACCTTCACCGCCCTTTCGGACAGCGGCAATCTTTTGCGTGAGCCGGTGTCCGGTCGTCCGGTAATTCTTGTGAATTGTGAATGCGTCGCGCCGGTAATCCCCTATGAGGTGCTCTCCCTAATGCGGAGGGGGGCTTATGACAAGCTGGAAATTCTGTCGGCGGCAAGCCTCAGGCGGACCCGGCTTGTGCCGGCGAAGGGGATCGGGGAGGGGAAGATTCTTATCGGCTTTATTCCCGATAAAATCACGGTGAAGAGAAAGGGACGGGGCGGGGAACGTCCCGTGGACGCCGTGATTGCCGTTGATGCGGAATCGACAGGAGACTTCGGAGGATTTGAGGGCATTATTCCCCCCGCTCTTATTGGGGCTTGAGGCGTAGTTTGTTTTTTGTGTTTCACTATCATTATTATATTAATATGGGGGTAGGATTATGATTATTATCAGATTGGTAAAATGGATATTCAGGACAATAAAACGTTTGTTCGGGCTCATTTTGTTAAAGTTTTCTTCCCGCCGCAAGGGAGGAGTGTTTTACATCAACGGGACCGATGTTTTGCCCGCCCCCCTGACCCAGGAGGAGGAGGCGGAGGCGATTAAACGGGTCATGTATGACAATTCGGTCAAGGCGATATTGATCGAGCACAACCTCCGCCTGGTCGTCTACATAGCAAAAAAGTTTGAGAATACCGGCATCGGCATCGAGGATCTGATCTCGATAGGGACTATAGGTTTGATAAAGGCCATCAACACCTTTAAGTCGGATAAAAACATCAAGCTGGCAACCTATGCCTCCCGTTGCATTGAAAATGAAATTCTGATGTATATCCGCAAAAGCGGCGCTCAGCGCTGCGAGATATCCATCGATGAGCCCCTGAATATCGACTGGGACGGCAACGAGCTGCTTCTCTCGGATATTCTAGGCAGTGATGAGGACATTGTTTATCATGATATTGAAAGCGATGAGGAAAGGAAAATCATCCGCCAAGCGGTCGCCCATCTCGACGAGCGGGAGAGGATTATCATAGAGCTTCGATACGGGCTTTTGGGGGGGAGTGAGAGGACCCAAAAGGAGGTTGCCGATATGCTGGGAATTTCCCAATCCTATATCTCAAGGCTTGAAAAAAGGATTATTTCCCGACTCCGCCGGGAGGTTGGCGCAAAGATATGATGAATGATTCATGGCAAAACTAGAGGATAACACCGTATGAGCAAGGGCGTTATCCTCTAGTTTATTCCACAAGTCCGTATTTTGTCCTGATACGTTCAAGTTTTTCAATCATCGGCTCTGCGATAAGGAAGAGAAAGATGCCTGTGGCGGCGGCATGGGTGATGTCGAACATAAAGCTTGTGGTAAAGACGGATATAAGTCCGGAGAGACTCAGCGGTAGATTTGTCATCATCAGAACACCGGTATTAACGATGCCGCCATAAACAAAATAGGTCAGAAAGCTGCCGAAAAGAGAGAGGGGAATCCTCTTTGCCGAGAAAATACCGGTTTTAAACAACAGGGCGGCAAGAAGCCCCATGATGCCAAAGCCGAACATTTGCCACGGCGTCCACGGTCCCTGCCCGAAAAGCATATTGGAGATAAAGGCGCTGATCGCCCCCACAAGAAAGCCCCCCTCCGCTCCGAGGCAGACCCCGGAGATGATAACGATGGCACCCATCGGCTTGAACTGGGGAACCATAAAAAAGGCGGTGCGGGAGGCAATGGCAAGGGCGGATAAAACAGCAATAATCACAAGCTCCCGCGCCTTCGGGCGGCGCTTTTCAAAGGCGATGAAAAAGGGGAGCATGGCATAGATGATCACGAGCAGGCTGATGATATAATATTTGCGCTCCGTCATGTGGGCTGTCCCGAAAAACAGGGTGATCGGGATGACAATGCCTACTATAAGCGTGGTGACAATCGGGCGAATTCTTACCCCTTTTCCCGGGTTATTAGTATGTTGCATAGCTTTATCACATCCTCATTTGTTACTGCCTCAGGGAAAATGTGGCGCGCCATCCGGTTGGCGGCGGTGGTGTAAAAGCTGTTGCCGGTAAAAAATTCGGCGGGGGGGCTCTTTGCAATTATGTGACCGTCAAAGAGCAAACCGCAGCGGGTGGCGTGACGGGCGCAGAATTCGATATCGTGGGAGACAAGAACAACGGTAACCCCCTCGGCGGCCAGCCTTTTAAGTATGTCTGCCAGCTTGATTTTGTAAAAGCTGTCAAGCCCCTTGGTAGGCTCGTCCAGAAGCAGTATTTTTGGATTTTGCAGCAACAGCTTTGCTAAAGCCGCCCGCTGCTGCTCCCCGCCGCTCAGGTCGTACGGGTGGGCGTCAAGAAGATCCTCTATCTCGGTGAGAGCGGCTACTTTAGCTATTCTTTCCTCTTTTTCCTTCTTCGGAATTTTTTCGTTCAGCATCTCCGAAAGGTCAAGCCTTACTGAGTTTTTTACAAAGAGAGCTTGGGGATTTTGAGGAAGCATACCCAAAAGCCCGTCAAAAAGCTCCGATGCCGAATATTTCATCAGTTGCTTGCCGTAGAGCAGAATTTTGCCGCGGTAGGGCTTGTTTATCCGGCTCATTAAGCTCAGGGCGGTGGTTTTGCCGGTCCCGTTCCCGCCGAGGATGCAAAAAAGCTCCCCTTCTTTTATGTCAAGGGATAGGTCCTTAATCACGTCGGGCGCCCCTTTTTCATACCGAAACCAGACATTCTTCATGGATATGACCGTCATCTGCTCCCTTGCATCTTGGTGATTATCCTTCTTTTGCTGTGGGGGCTGCCGGTCTATCGGCTGTCTGTCCTCAAGGAGTCGGGAGAGCCACAGCCTCCCCTCCCGAATTGTCAGGGGGCAGGGGAGGGTATTTTTTACCTTTGCATAGATTTGGACAGGAGCCGGCATGGCAAAAAACATATCATTCCGCCCCTCCCTCATGAGTGCCCCCACCTTATGGGGCGTGTCGTCAGCGACAATCCTCCCTGTATCCATGACGATTGCCCGATGGCAGATCGCAAAGACCTGATCCAGACGATGCTCGGACAGGATAACGGTGGTTCCCAGCTCTCGATTGATCTTGCCCAGAATATCAATGAATTCCTGCCCCGCTATCGGGTCAAGCTGGGCGGTTGGCTCATCCAGTATCAGAATATCCGGCTGAACGGTCATTGCCGCCGCCAGATTCAGCAGCTGCTTTTGACCGCCGGATAGCTCGACAACATCCCTGTAAAACCAATTCTCAATGCCGAAAAAGCTGGCCATTTCCGCAACGCGAAGTCGCATAGCATCGGGAGGAGTTCCAAGGCTTTCAAGACCGAACGCTAGCTCATGCCAGACCTTGTCTGTTACGATCTGGCTGTCAGGATCCTGCAATACAAAGCCGATTATCTCGGCCTGTGCACCGAGGTCATAGGATTCAAGGGGGCGACCGTCAAGAAAGATATTCCCGCTTCTTTTCCCGTGGGGGGTCAGCACCGTTTTCATATGGCGGAGCAGGGTGCTCTTGCCGGATCCGGATTTGCCGCAGATGACGACAAACTCACCGCTGTCAATCGACAGGGAGACATCCTTCAGAGCGGGTATCTCACGAGTGGGGTAGCAAAAGGTCAGATTTTTGATTTCAAGCGCCGCCATTTTAATTCCTCCTGAATATTGATAAGCATCGGCAACAGAAAAAGGAGAGTATGAGCCGCATAAACCAGAAAAGAGAGGGGGGAGACCAAGTCTATTTTAATGACCGGAAAATAATTGACGGTGTAAAGACCGCCCAGAGCGCCGGCAATAATTGTTGCGAAAAGCAGAAGCATTGCGCCCAAAATGAGGGCATCCCTTGCATCAAAGCGAAAGCGGGCGAAGCTTGTGCGCTTGCCGGTTCCGTAGCCTCTCGCCCGCATTGAATCGCTGGTGCTTATGGCATTTTCCAGAGACCAGGTGACAAGGATTGAAAGGATGGCAAGCCCGTTCTTTATCCGGGCGGAAAGGCTGCCTCGGGACGGGTCTCGACCAATGCCCTTTTGCGCGTTCCCGATAATTTTGATCTGCTGATTGTATTTTGGCACCAAGCGAAGAATCATAGAGAAAATCAGGGACAGGGAGGGTATGATTCTCTCGAAAAGAAAGATGAATTTCTCGGTGGTCATAACGACATTATAGCAGGAAAACCAGAGTATCACCGAAAGAAGGGCGACAGCCGAAAAAAGCCCGTAGACAAGAGCCTCAAGGGTGATCGGATTGCCCGATATATAGAGCAGGATGGTGTTGCCCGTATGGTTGAACAGGGGATTTATAAGAGTGATAAAAAGAAAGACGGGCAACAGAAAGAGGAAGAATTTCAGCGTTTTCAGCCTGTTTAGATAGACCGAATAGACTGCGCTGCAGGCGAGGGAGAGAATAAGCAGAATCGGGTGCATAGTGATTATCGAGACAGCAATAACACCGATAAAATAGGTAAAAATTATGATAGGATGAAGGGTGGAAAAGGTATCCCTCAAAGCTGACACCGCCTTTCAAAAGCTTTGTTGACAAAAAACGGTCGGACTTGAAAGTCCGACCATTTCGGTAAAAAAGCATACCAAAAAAGCCTGTACTTTCCTCACAGAAAGACAAGGTAACCTTACGGCAGGTCTCCTGACTTAGAGATTCAAGCCTACTCCATCCGTCTTCCCGATTGCTCAGTGACTTGTTGATGTTTCGTAGCCCTTACAGTAGAAGTGAGCTGTTCCGGATTCTCACCGGATTCCCTTTTAATATGTTTGGTAAAACATAACCGCAGGTTATATTCTGTTAAATTATGATTGCGAGCCGCAAGGGTTCTCCTTTGGTGAGACCGGCTTATGATGGGGAGGCTTTTTGCGCTTTTTCTTAAGGTAGCGATCCTCCTCGCTGAAAATGCAGCCGCAGTATTTTTGCATATAGATGTTTTCCGACCGCGCCGTCTCTTGTCCCTCGCGAAAGGCGGGACGAAAATCCCGATATAAGAAATTGATCCCGTATTTTGCCGCCGCCCTTTCTGTCCTTTGGCAGATCAGCTCGTGATTTTGATAGGGGCTTATAAGAAGGGTGGTGGTGAAATTATCAAAGCCGTTTTCGGCGGCGTGGCGGGCAACCTCCTCCAGCCGCAGCTTATAGCAGAATTCACAGCGGTTGTCAAAATCGGGAAAGACCCCGGATACGAAACTCCGCAGCCCGTATTCATCCTTTTGCACAAGGGAAAGACCGACATCCTTTGCATATTGCACAAGTGCGTCACGCCGGCTGCGATATTCGGTATATGGGTGAATATTGGGATTATACCAGAAGCCCACAGGCTCAATGCCCTCGTCACGGAGCATCCTTATGCATCCGATCGAACAGGGGGCACAGCAAATATGCAAAAGGGTTTTCATCTCTGTATCTCCGGTTTTCTTAATCTTAATCAAGGATCAGGGACTCGACGTCCTTGCGCACATCGGGGCGCTCCCGCTTTTGCAAATCGTCGGGAAGCTCCTCCGGGCGACCGTATTTGCCGACGGCCACAATGGTAATAATCTCATATTTATCGGAAATCGCAAAAGCCTCACGGGCCTTTTCGGTATCAAATCCCCCCATTGCGTGGGTCACAAGCCCGCGGCGCACCGCCTCAAGGGATAAAAATCCCCAGCTTGTCCCGGCATCGAACATATGCCAGAAATTTTCCCAATTGTTGAGGGAGAAATTCTTCTTTGCGGCGATGAGGATTAAGACGGGAGCTTTGTTCGCCCAAACCTGATTTTGCACGGTAAGAGTGTCCCGCATTTTCGCAAGCTTTTCCTCACTGTCTGCAATGATAAAGCGCCAGGGCTGCTCATTAAAACAGGAGGGGGCAAAGCTTGCCGCCTCGATAAGGGCGAGGATCTCCTCCCTTGGAATCCTTTCCTCCGAGAAGGCTCTCGGGGACCATCTTTCCTTTATTTCGGGCATAATATCATAGCGAAATGTACGTTCCATATGCTCCTCCCTCTGCAATCTGTATTTTGCGATTCTGTTGAGGTTTTAATAAGATTATTATAACACAAATCGACAGGCTTATCAACAAAAAGAAAGCATTATTTAAAAGCGGGAAAACTATTGACAACAGGAGTAACAATTTATATAATGTCTAGGTACGGTTATCCTTTTGTGAAGCTTATGCATGATTTTACAGGAATATTAAAAATTTATAAGCAGCAATGTGGTCGCCGCCGGGTGGCTTCGTGTTCGATATTTTACAGCGTTAGGCCTTGAAGCTGTAAGATTCGGGCATTTTTTATTTTTGCGGGAGAAGTATAAAATGTCAGGAGAAAAAATCATAAAATCCTTTGCCAAATATGTGTCACAGAGCATGATTGCGGCTGTCGGGCTGTCACTGTATATCATTGTCGATACCTTTTTCGTCTCACTGGGGCTCGGTACAAACGGGCTTGCCGCACTGAATCTGGCTATTGTCATATACAGCGTTGTTTTTGCGGCAGGTCAGCTTTTGGGTATCGGCGGGGGAACACGCTACACTATCTTAAGGGCGCAGGGACGGGGCAAGGAGGCTGAGACCGTTTTTGCTCAATCTCTCACTCTTGGTCTTGCTCTTGGCATTGTTCTGACATTGGCCGGGCTTTTCCTTTCTCCTTCGATTGCGAGGCTGCTTGGCGCCGGTGACGCTACCTTCGAGATGACAAGGGAATATCTGCAATGCGTTCTTTTCTTTGCCCCTGTTTTCATTATCAACTCCATCCTTGTTGCCTTTGTCCGAAATGACGGCAATCCTCGCTTGGCGATGGGGGCGATGCTTTGCGGAACTGCCGTCAATATTGTGCTTGATTATATCTTTATTTTCCCCCTTGGGATGGGTATGTTCGGCGCCGCTTTTGCCTCCTGTCTCTCCCCTGTGACAAGTATTGGGGTGTTGTCAATCCATTTTATCAAAACCGGACGGCGCCTTCGTTTTTTGCGACCGGGGGGGCGTGCGGCTCTTGCTATTTGCGCACCGGGCTTGTCAGTCTTTGTCACCGAAATTGCGGCAGGCGTCGTCCTTTTTGTCTTCAACCATCTTATTCTTGGCATAGAGGGGGTCACCGGCGTTGCGGCTTATGGCGTGATTGCCAATCTTGCGATTGTAGTCACCGCCCTGTATAACGGGATTGCTCAAGGGATACAACCGATTCTAAGCAAATTCTACGGTGAGGGACAATCGAGGGGGATTGCCCTTGTATTGCGATACGCCCTTGTTCTGTCGGGGATTGTCTTTGTTGTCGTTTATGGGATCCTATGCGTGATGCCCGATACGCTGGTCGCCCTTTTCAACAGCGAAAGGGAGGAGACGTTGGCGCAAATGGCAAGGACAGGGCTGTTTTTATATTTTTCCGGCTTTCTCTTTTCCGGGTTCAATATTGTTGCCGCTGCCTATTTTAGCGCAGTCGGACAATCCTCCCGCGGCTTTGCGATTTCCTTGATTCGAGGAGGGATTGCCCTTGTTCCCTTTGCATACCTTTTGTCCTCCATGCTTGGTATGCACGGTGTGTGGCTCTCCTTCCCCGCAGCAGAGGTTGTCGCTCTGCTTGTGGCGGTCGCTTTCTTTCAAAAAAATTATAAAGGAAGGCGAAAGGAAGATTATCCCGAAACCTGATGCTTTAAAGAGATATGCTCCCTTTTCAACGTAGAGATCAATGTCAGAAAGGGAGCATATTTTTATGTCGTGGTAAGACTATGTAAGAGATTTTCCTATATTGTTAAACTCCGGCGGTGCCTTTTTATGTGTCACTTTCATCCTTAACTTTTGGATATTTTGTGAAAAGCATCAAAACGGCGCCGAGAGCGGAGCAGATTGCGGCGATAACGAAGGCATTGTTGAGAATGTTGATGTCAAGCACCGAGGGGTTGGCCGCTGCTGCGCGGTCGATAAAATAACCGCCGATATAAGAGGAGGAAACGGCGCCGATGCCGAATCCGAGCAGGACCATTCCATAGATGATGCTGACATTTTTTGTGCCGAAATATTCGGCGGTAAAGGAGGGAAAGGTGCCGAGATAGCCGCCGTACAAAAAGCCGAGAGCGCCCACAAGCACGAAGAAAAGAACATTTGCCACAACGAACTTGACAAGCAGAACGAGAACGGCCGTTGCGATAAGTAGGATCAAAACGGTGGATCTGCAGCCTATTTTATCAGAGACCCAGCCCCAGAACAGCCGCCCGAAGGAATTGAAGAGGGTGACGGCGAAAACGCCGGCGGTAGCAATGTTTTTAAGCTCTGGCTGATAGCCGGCAATCTGTTTGCCAAAGGCGATCATCATAAGCCCGGCGAGACAGGCAAGCATCATCGTTATTGTTATAGTATAGAATTGAGGTGTTTTGAGGGCATCACGAGGGGTGAAGTCGCGGCGCACAACACCGGATTTCGGTGCCGGAGGGGTCCATCCCTTCGGTCTGTAATCGGCAGGCGGATTGTTTACAAAATAGCCGCCGATTGTGCAGACAATCAGGAAGATCAGAGAAAACCAGCGAAAGGCCTGTAGCTCTCCGATACCGGGAGTACCGTCTCCGAAGATTCTTATAAAATATTCGGCAAGAGGGGTGAACACAACGCCGCCAAAACCGAGGGCGGATACAATAATACCGGTGATAAGTCCCCGCTTGTCAGGAAACCATTTTTGGCAGCAGGCAATGGTGGTCGAATAAGTCATGCCCATGCCAAAGCCACCAAGCACTCCGTAGGTGAGCCAGATGAGCCAGCCCGCCGACGCAGGGGTGAAGGATGCGGCAAAAAAGCCAAAGGCAATGACAACGCCCCCTGATATAACAACCGAGCGGGTGTTGTATTTGTTTTGGAGCAGTCCCCCCGTTGTGCTGCCCAGGGTGAGCATAGAGAGGAGAATTGAGAAGGCAAGACCGGCGCTGGCACTGTTCCCCTCGAAAAGATAGGCAGCGACCCCCTTTTGAAAAACGCCCCAAATGTAGGCAGTACCGAGGCAAAGCTGTATTGCGATGCCGGCAATTACAGGGATCCATCGATTCTGTGTTTTTGTCATCGAAAAACTCCTTGAATTGTTTTTTGTATAATTATACATTATCAAGCATATATAAGCAATCCTTTTATAACAAAAAAGAGACCGCATTATTAACAAAAATGCGGTCCTTAAAGTAAGCGTAATATGCAATATAGATATCTCTGACAAATAATTATCGCATTATTGGGACAGAGAGGTATGTAATAACAAAGGGGGGACGGACAAAGTCAGGGTTTACCGTCCGTTTCCCTTTATACAAGCTGGCGGATAAGCTGCTCAGGATTGCCGGGAAGAAAATCGATAGGGGCAATCTCGATCATGGTGTAGCAGCCCGGCTCTTGCTTGCTTGCTGCCCTTGCGGCGGATACGAGAATCTGACCGGTGAGGGCGGGATTGTTTATGCTCATGTTAAATTCCACCCGCTGGTTGTGGGTGGTGCCCGATACTCCCTTTCTGACAAGGTTAACGCCATGCCCCATATCCTTCAGACTGTTTACAGAGTCCACCTGAAATACGTGGGTTTCATCATGTACAAAATAGTCATCCTGCTTGATTGCGTCGGCAACCTCAGCAAAATCGGCGCCCGGCTCAAGCTCGATATAGACCATGCGGCGGTGTATGCCTGTTCCTGCGGGGATGGTCATGGAGAGGGCGTCCTTCACGCCGGGTATGGCCTTGACGGCGACGGTGTGTCCCATGCTCATTCCGGGACCAAAGTTTGTATAAGTAATTCCTTTCGGAATCATGGCGGAAAACAGAGTGCGAATGACCGAATCGCTGCCCGGATCCCAGCCTGCGGCGGTTATGGCGACGCTCCCGTTTTCCTTGGCTATGACATCAAGCCTTGCTCGAACATTGACGATAGATGAATGGATATCATAGCTGTCCACCGTTGAAATCCCCCTTGCCAGAAGATCTGAGGCAATGCCGGGAACGGTGCGGCTGGGCGAACAGATAATAGCAACATCAACCGCCCCAAGAGCGTGGATGCTGTCCACCACAGGGGCGCCTGCGATATTCTTTTTGCTGCTGACAATAACCACGAGTTTCATATCTTCACTTTGAGAAACTGCTTCATAAACAGCTTTTCCAATGTTTCCATAGCCTACAATTGCAACTTTGATCATATAATTACCTATCTTTCTTTGAGAATAAAAAGGAGCAGTTGTTATCGCTGAAATATGAAAAATGAAAGTTGTCATAACAATTACTGCATTTATCACTGTTTAGTATATCATATATCGAAGAATTTTGCAACCTTTTTATGGATATTCTTCAAAAAAATTTCCCGTTCAAAAAATGTCCCCTATAAAACCTCCCGCCGGGGGAAAACAGCAAAATGCGAACAGCGGTATATTTCCATAGTTTTCGTCATAACAGCACCCAAAATCGGGTGCTGTTATGACGAAAACTATATCGGACAGGAAGGTTGCTGACTATCTTTTTTTCTTCTTTTTCTTTTCCTTGTTTTCGAGGGGCTCATCATTGTGTCTGTGAGTTGTCACAGGAACACTCATCATTTGCGCGAGGTTCTCCGCTTCTTCCGAGTTTCCGACAGGGGTGACGACATAGCCGGTGCGGTCTGTCGCTGATGCGACGGGATTATTAAAAAAAGCATCTTCGAGATGGGCATCCTTATTCTTTTTCTCCATAGTGCAAATCTCCTTTCAATTTTATACGGTTTTTACAAAACAGATTGTCCACGGTACGGTATATTACTAAAAGACAAATCGGCAGGATTTATCTGTTAGCTTATAGGGCGGGATAGAGCTGTTAGTAGTATGGCATGATATAATATCGCTTATTCTAACCGTTGAGAATGCAAAAAGAGAAGGATAAACCTTTGTTCATATTTTTAGTATATGCTATATCAGAAAAACTTTCAAGACCGACCTTGCTTTTTTATTGATGATATCATATATACAAAAAAATCGCAAGACAGGTTGCGATTTTTCAGACTTTTATAATAATTTTTCTTTTAGTGCCCTTTTTATCAGTCGATAGCAGAAAGCCGTTAAAAAGCATTTGACAACATCAAAGGGGATAAAGGGGAGGACGGTCAGTCTAAGGGCTTTGTCCGGCGCGTTTTCGGTGATAAAGGCGAAATAACCGGCTCCCATTCCGTAGCAAATCGGCAGAGAGAGGAGACAAACTAAAGCCTTTGGCAGCTTTGTTTTCCGTGAAAGGGTGGCAATTAAGAGAGCCATCAGGGGATAGGAGAGGATAAAACCGCCGGTCTGGGCGAACAATATTGTGACCCCGCCTGAGAAATTGGCGAATACCGGAAGTCCCGCAGCTCCGAGCAGGATATAGGAGAGCATAGACAGAACGGCATAAAAGGGGGGGAGGAGAAGACCGCAGAGCATAACGGCGATAATCGAGGCGGTGAAGGGAATTACCAAAATACGAAGGGAGATTTGCGCAGCCGCGGCGACAAAGGCGGTCATGAGCGCCGAGACCGAAAGATAATAAACGGTGCTGTGTTTTCGTTTCATAAGGGGATACCTTTTTTGACGCTTATCATAGGATATAAAATAAAATTGCCGCAAAAAACTGCCGCAATGAGATAATAAAAATAAAACTGCCGCAATACAGGGCAGTCAAAAAGTGGTGACCCGTGGGGGAATCGAACCCCCGTCACCGCCGTGAGAGGGCGGTATCTTGACCGCTTGACCAACGGGCCTTATTAGCTAGGACTTGTTTATTATAGCATAAAGATAACAAAATTGCAATAGTATTTTTCATTTACGACAAAAAATTATTGTCAATAAGCGAGTCTCGATACATAGGAACGAGAGATGCCCAGCCGCTGCGCAACCTCCCGCTGAGTTTGAGGAGGGATGTTTCCCAGACCGTAGCGCAATGTGATAATCTGCCTTTCGCGGCTGCAAAGACGCATTCGAATCAGCTCCAGTGCCTTTGCGGTATGAATTTTTTTGTCGATATCCTCGGCGATTGTATCCTCACAGCAGATAATATCGATATAGGTCAGGGGATTGCCGTCCCTGTCGACGTCGATGGTTTCGTTGATGGAGACCTCACATGCCAGCTTTCGCTGTGAGCGGAAAAACATCAAGATTTCATTCTGAATGCATTTGGCGGCATAGGTGGCAAAGCGGGTCCCGTTTTCAAAATCGAAGGAATCGATGGCTTTGATTAGACCGATACTGCCTATGGATATTAAATCTTCCTGATTTTTGTGCGTTGAGTAATACTTTCTCACGATGTGGGCGACAAGCCGCAGATTATGCTCGATCAGCTCTCCCCGTGCCTCCTCGTCACCTTCCTGCAGGCGGATAAAATACTCCCGTTCCTTCGCCGCACTAAGAGGCGGAGGAAAGCTTTGTCCGCTTGATATGCCGAGCAGAAGATAGACGAAGTTCATGGCGACGGTCGTAATACCTTCAAACATCACATCAACTCCCGTCAAATTATATTCAATTGTTTTAATACTGAGGATTGAGGAAAAAACCTTGTGCCATATCGGTCGGACTGCGCCGGGCATAGAAAGCCTGCGCAGTGCCGACGGTATGAGCGATAGATGTACTAAATAAATAAGAGTGCCTGTAGTATCAGTATATGCCGGTAGTCTTTCAATTTTGTCAGAATAATTCTGTTTATTGACCGAGGCGAATCATTTCGTCAATGCAGCGGCGTGCTCCCTTGATTGTTTCCTCAGGAAGGACAATCAATTCGCCTCCATCGCCGTTCAGGCAGTTGTAAAGATCCATAAGGGTGGTGATCTTCATGTTGGGGCAAACCATGTTGTGAGACAGGGCATAGAATCGCTTATCCGGACATCTGTACTGCAGATGCTCGGCGATGCTAACCTCGGTACCTATGATGAATTCCCGTGCCGGCGATTTTTCGGCATATTCCATTATTGCCGAGGTAGAGCCGACGAAATCGGCAAGCTCCACAACCGAGGGGATACATTCAGGATGAACAAGGAGGAGGGCGTCGGGATGACTTTCCCTCGCGCGCTTAACATCCTTGGCGGTGACAGCGGCATGTATCGGACAGCCGCCCTGAAGAAACTTGAAATTCTTATCCGGAATCTGTTTTGCGACATAGTCTCCGAGATTGCGGTCCGGGATAAAGAGAATATTGTCATTTTCAATCTTTTGAATAATTTTGACAGCGGAGGAGGAGGTGACACAGACATCGCAGACCGTTTTCAGATCGGCGGTGGTATTGATATAGGCAACCACCGTATAGTCCGGGAGCTGCTGCCTTACCTGGGTGATCAGCTCTTTATCCATCTGCTCGGCCATGGGGCAGCCGGCGACGGGGTTGGCAAGCCATACATCCTTCTCCGGGGAGAGAATCTTTACTGTCTCCGCCATGAAGCGAACGCCGCACATGATAATTTTTTTCTGCTTTGCCTTGCTGGCCATGACGCTAAGCTGAAATGAATCTCCGGTAAAATCGGCAACCTCAATGATTTCATGAGCCTGATAGCTGTGGGCGAGGATGCAGATGTCCCGCTCACGCTTGATTTTTATAATTTCATCTTGTATATTCCGTATCATTTTTCTTAAACCTCATGTTAGCTGAATGTTATATTAATATTCTACTATATCACTCGGAAAAAAGCAACCCAAAACCGTGATATATTATTTTGAATATAATTTGCATAAAAATTGGCAGGATTTACACTGTTTTAAAGCCAAAATGCCGTAAATTCGTTCCGCAAGGGTCACTAATCCTGCGTAATTGGGAGAAATAACGAGATAGATTGAGCATTTGCCGTTCTAAATTAAAATATTCGCCAATTTTATTATAATGTGCTTGACAAGCTTCGTGGCCTGTGCTATAATAACCGTTGTTATGGCAATAATCATGGCGTGAAAACAGCAAAGTGCCGCAACTCTGCTGTCTTTATGTTATCACGCTTTGGTTATTTCAAATTTTGTATGGAGGAAACAAGTAATGTCCACTTATATGGCAAAAAAAGAAACCATTGAACGCAAATGGTATGTGATTGACGCCGCCGGCAAGCCCCTTGGCAGAACGGCTGCCGCTGTTGCCACAATTTTGCGCGGCAAGCACAGACCTGAATTTACACCTCATGTCGATTGCGGAGAGTTCGTTATAGTAATCAATGCAGCTAAAGCGGTTCTTACCGGCAGAAAGCTGGATCAGAAATACTATCGCCGTCACTCCGGCTACATCGGCGGGTTGAAAGAGGTTAAGTATCGCACATTGATGTCCACACGTCCCGAGATGGCAATGACTCTCGCGGTGAAGGGTATGCTTCCCAAGAACAGCATTGGCAGATCGGCTATTACTCGTCTTAAGGTATATGCGGGCGCTTCACATAAGCATGAGGCTCAGCAGCCTACGCCTTATGAAGTCGTTTAATAATAAGGAAAGGATGGCTATTTAATTATTATGTATACAAGTGCTAAGCCCTATTTTTACGGAACAGGAAGAAGAAAGAAATCTGTCGCCCGCGTTCGGTTGTATCCCGGCAGCGGTGCCGTGACCATTAACGGTCGTGATATTGATGATTATTTCGGACTGGAGACCTTGAAGCTCATCGTCAACCAGCCCTTTGGCGTTACCGATACAGTTGGAAAATTTGATATCGTAACTACAGTTAAGGGCGGCGGCTTTTCCGGTCAGGCCGGCGCAATCCGTCATGGTGTTGCCCGTGCTTTGGTTAATGCCGACGAAAATTATAAGGCCGCTCTTAAGCGTGCAGGATTCCTGACCCGCGACCCTCGCATGAAGGAAAGAAAGAAATACGGTCTCAAGGCCGCCCGTCGCGCTCCCCAGTTCTCAAAGAGATAATATTGCCAGTTGTTTACAAGCTTTTCCCCCGCAAGTACTGTATTTGCGGGGGTTATTGTTAGGTAGATAAACAGAGTGTCCGATAATTCTCAAAACGCTGAAAACCGGCGGCTCTCATGCGGCTGTGCCGGCATATGCGGTATGCCGGAATCTTCTGAATTCAATGACTGTATAAGGAGGATCCTATGTTTCGCAAACTTCCCGGGCTCCTGGATATAATTTCAAAAAACAGGATAGCAAAGATTATTATCAACGCCTTGTTTGTACTTTCGATTGTTTGTTTTACCTTGACGATGTCAAGTACAGGCAATACCGAAAGAATGTTTGAGGTTTATACCGCGCTCTTTGTCAGTTTCGCTGTAGGATTGTTCGGGACGATAGAATACAGCTTTCCGATCAATGCCATCAGACGCACCTCCCTCCTTACCTTCCTATTAAGCACGATTGTTACGGTGACGGTAATTCGATACGTCAGGGCAGAATTCTGGCAGCGTCCGGTTACAAAGCACCTCTCCTCAATCTTCGCTTTTTTTAAGGAGGGCTCTTTTTTTGGTCAGATTTTGTACATAGCCTTCGGAATTTTTGTCTTTCTTGTGATAAATTACGCTGCCGCTCGTATAATCGAGTTTTTAACATTATTTTTCGCAGAATCCTCCAAAGCGGAAAAATATATCTTTTTAATTGGTTCTGCCCTCCTTGCGGCTGTAATTTCGGTGGCATATTCCCAGACAACCGGCTTCTGGCAGAGCTTTGATAAGGTATACTCGATTGACTCAGGGTACAATACAAGCACCCTTTTCCCGCAATTGTATTATGCGGATATCCGGCATGTGGGGTTCTCTGTTTTGAGCTTTCCTCTCTATTCGATTGCAAACTTTTTTGCCGAACTGTTTAAAATTGACGGCATGAGGCACATACTTTTGTCCTTTTTCAATGCTGAGCTGCTACTCTTATCTGCCCTGCTTTTAAGGCGGATGACAAATAACAACAACTATATGTTTGCGCTGTATTTTGCCTCGGCGCCAACTTGGATTTTTACTTTGTTTTTTGAGAAATATACCCTTTCGGTTTTTTGTATGGTGCTTTTTACCTATGGGGTTTACCGAAAGAAGGCTGAAACAACCCTTGCGGGCAATGTTCTCGGAGCGGCCACAATCAGCACCTCCGCCGCCCTTATCCCCCTTGCCGCATTGTGTGAAGGAAAAACCAGGGACGCCCTTAAGCGGATTGCTCAGGCATCCCTTATGCTCGTTCTTTTCTTTGTCGTAATCGGAAGAATTGATTTTATGATTCACTTTAAAGAATTGACCGACACAATGACCTATTTCACCGACCCTGAATTAACCATGCTGAACAAGTTCTATCTGACGATAGAAACAATAGCCTCTACTATTTTCATTTTGCCATTTACAGTTAAAAGTAACAATACCTTTATGTGGTATGATGGACTTGGCGCGACTATGAACTGGGTGGGTTTTGCCATTTTGATAATCAGCATAATCGGGTTTTTGAGCAATATTAAAAAGGATCAATACAAGATATTTATATACTGGGTTGTCTTCCTTTTCTTTTTGTTTATGGTAATCGGCTTTTCGGTTTATCACGGCCCTTTGTTCGCTTTGTATTTTTCCTGGGCCTTTATCCCTTTGTTCGTGAGTGGGGTGGAGGCACTGTTCAGAAAAAAGACGAACTATGCCAAATATGCTCTGATCGGTGTTATAGCCATTGCTCTGATATTGAACATTTACCATCTGGGGCATCTTATGCAGTATATGAAGGCTGCCTTTCCGGTATAATGGCTTGTTATCATAAATGACCGTAAAAGATTATTTGCATGAGCCTGTTTATTCCCTGCTTCTAAAGGGCGACTTTACCTGTTTCGGTTTAAAATCAGAATGAATCTTCATGTTTTTGCAAAGACTAATTATAAATCCTTGTTATCAGGGTGAAAGTTTTTCAGATAAGGAAGATTTGTTCATGACTCTTTGGGCTGAACAAATCGCGGTCACAAAATATGAAATCGATTTGGAGCAAAACCGTAGACATTGCCAAACGTTCTACACTGCCGGGGGATCTGAAGACGGAGGTCGCCGTTATTGGCGCCGGCTTGGCAGGAATATTGACGGCATATTTGCTGCAGCGGCGCAATGTTAAAACAATCGTACTCGAAGCCAATGAGATCGGCAGCGGTCAGACCAAAAACACTACCGCGAAAATCACATCCCAGCACTATATTATTTACAGCAAGCTTGTGAAGGACTTCGGATTTGAGAAGGCGCAGCAATATGCGACTGCAAATCAGCAGGCAATTGATGATTACCGCCGAATAATCAGGGAAGAGAACATTTCATGCCGGTTTGAAGAATGTCCGGCGTATCTGTATGCTAATGACAGGCAGAATACTAAGGTTCTTGAAGAAGAGGCAAGGGCTGCTCAAAAGCTCGGCATTAATGCGGAGTTTACCCTTGAGACCGGGCTCCCCTTTCCGGTAGAGGGGGCGGTGAGGTTTAATAATCAGGCTCAATTTCACCCCCTTGCGTTTTTGGAGGCTGTTTCGGAAAAGCTGGATGTTTATGAGCATACAAGGGTAAATAATGTGGAGGAAAACAAAATATTTACCGACTATGGCACTGTTGTTGCAAAGCAGATTGTGTTTGCCTCCCATTTTCCCTTTATCAATATGCCCGGATTTTATTTTGCCCGTATGCATCAGGAGCGCAGCTATGTGATAGCTCTGGAAAACGGGGCAAAGCTGGAGGGAATGTATATCGGCATCGACAAGGACAGGCTCTCCTTTAGAAATTTTGATGAGCTTCTCCTTTTCGGCGGGGGAGGGCACCGTACTGGCGAGAATTCGGTCGGCGGGAAATATGACTTTTTGTCAAGCAGGGCAAAGGAGTTGTACCCCGAAAGCAGGGAGGTTGGGCGCTGGTCGGCGCAGGATTGCATGACCCTTGACGGCGTCCCTTATATCGGTCAGTTTTCCTCCTCCAACCCAAACTGGTATGTGGCAACCGGTTTCGGAAAATGGGGAATGACTAGTAGCATGGTGGCAGCCAATCTTATCGCTGACGCCATCGTCGGAAAGGAGAACCCCTGTCGGGAGGTCTTTTCTCCCTCCCGATTTACACCGTCGGCATCCCTTAAAACCTTTGTAACCGATATGGGGCAGTCGGTGAAGGGGCTCTCCAAGCAGATCTTCAAGATTCCGGAAAAGACTCTTGCCTCCTTGCCGACGGGGCACGGCGGCATTGTGGAGCATGACGGGCAGAAAGTAGGGGTGTACAGGGACGAGGACGGTTCGATTTATGCGGTGTCGGTGCGTTGCCCCCATCTTGGCTGCCAGCTTGAGTGGAATCCTGACGAGAAAAGCTGGGATTGTCCTTGCCACGGCTCCCGTTTTGACTATCGGGGCAAGCTTTTGAACAATCCCGCACAGACCGATTTGGAAGTGCGATAGATTTTAGATTTGAACACAGAAAACCCGCCGACCGGCGGGTTTTCTGTGTCTTCTTTTAGCTTGCCGGGGTACCGGCGGATTTTTTTTGCGGCTTTGTGAAGGGGATGAGATCGGACGCGGCAATGATGGACCCGAGGACGATTATAATACCGCAGAGTATGCTTTTTATGTCCGGGATTGTCTGTAGGATAATCAGGGCAAAAATGATGGACCATGCCGAATATGTAATATTCAGAGCCATTGCCTTCGACGCGCCGATTTTCGCAATGGCTTTATAATAGAAGAGGTAGGAGGCGGTGCCAAAGAGAGCGGACAGTAGAACAATGCCGGAGGCCTTGGTAAAGGCAACCTCCGCAGTGGAGGGCCAGGCTTTCATTGCCGTCAGAATGGCGATACCATAGAAGATTGCCGAGGTCGATTGCCGGATCTGGAGAGCCTGTTCGTCGGTGATGTTGGGATCCTTAAAGCCGTAGGCGCAGATAACCGCCTCCGACGCCCAACCGACGCAGGCAAGAATGGCACAGCCGAATCCCAGCAGAGCATTGGTTATTTGGACCGAATCATCGGCAGTGTAGCCCATGATAATGACGCCGACAATACTGAGCACCAGGCCGCCGATTTGAATCGGTCTCATTTTTTCCTTTAAAAAGATATAGGACAAAAAGGCGCCAAGACCGGGAAACATTGCGGAAATGATGGCGGTATACGCAGGACCGATGTATTTGATGGCAGCGACATAGCCTGACATTCCGATAGGTCCGCCTAAGAGCGCCGCTAGAACAATAAACTTGCCGCTTCTAGTTTTTAATGCTTTTATTACATTGCTATACTGCTTATTTACACCCATGTAAATAAGCATCCAGATAGAGGAGAAAAGGTCATGCAGAAAAGTGCTGATTATAGGCGCCAGCATAGCGGCGTTTTCAAAGGGGGTCATGGCAAGGGCGATACCGAGGATGACGGTGTCCAGCGCCCAGAGAACACCTGATAAAAGACCTGTAAACATAGAAAATCTCCTTTATTATAAATATGTAAATGCTTTAAGATTGCTCTTCAGGCGGACATAGCGGGCAAGGGCGTATTCTTCCATAGGTTCTCCGTCATATGGGGCACGGGTTTTCCCCCACAGACTCCAGAGAAAGTCCAGATAAATCTTATTGGCGTGAAATCTAAGGATTTCATCACTTGTCGGCGTCCTGTTAAAATAGGAGTAAAGCAGCATGTCATCCAGGTCTTTATCATAACTGCTTTCAATGGACAGATCGGCAAGATCCCACATCGGATCGTTCATACCGGCATATTCCCAATCAACGAGATACATTCTTTCGTCGTTTCTTACCCAGTTTTCACAGAGCGGGTCGTTGTGGCAGGGAGCTTTTGGAATAGAAAGAAGATCCACTTCCTCTTTGATCGCCATAATCTCCCGGCGGATATCCGGATAGTCTTCATAAAAAGATACATTGTTATCTCGAATGATCTTTTCGTATCCTCCCGCCATTTCAAAAACTTCGAAGGGAATGCCGGTGTCAGTGCCGCAGGTGTGCAGAGAATAGAAGAGCCTGGCGGCATCTTTAACGTTTTGTGGTTCTTTCAGGGTTTCGGAAGACATGGTGACGGCATCTTTTATATAGGTGCTGATTTTGATCCCGCTTTTTGCATCGATGTAAATCAGAGGAGCATCGATCCCAAGGCTTGAGGCAAGCTCGGTGCTGATTTTCTCATGCTCTCGATTAATCAATACCTCGGTGCCTTCCCCGGGCAGGCGAAAGATATATTTACCGCTTTTGATGGTGACCGCATAGGTGCGATTGGTCATACCGCCCAGCCGTTCAACCTCAAGCAGATGCGGGTCGGAAAAGATTGTGGACGCTAATTTTTCCAGTTGTATTCGATCTTCGTTTATAATATCGGACATGGCTTATCCTCCAGAATATTTTTCTCGTAATAAAAGCTCTTGCACCCCTTCGGACTGTTGAAGGAGACACCGATAACAGAGCCCCATTCGTCCTTGATAGGCAGAAGGCCGGTCAGATCCCCCTCCTTGCAGTTAAGCAGGGCGGATATCTTCTTCATAACAGCGGAGCCGCTGTCCGTCCTATATGTCGGGTCAAAGTCTCGCAGCTCATCTAAAGTATCAAATTCAAATATGTCCTTTGCCGAATATTTCCTGATTTTCATAGGAAGCACGAGCAGGTTTCTTGCAAAGATGCTCTCCCATAAAAGACCTGCCGTTTCAGGCTGATGGTAGATCGACAGCAAAATCTCGATAAATTTTCTGCTGAAGCTCTCGGTGAAGAAGGCGTGTCCCAGCATATAATATGCATTTGCGCCGCCGATGGTAACGCTGGTTATATAGCCGTTCTCATCCTCGGTCATGCACCATTCCTTTGTTTCGCCGTGGGAATAAAGGGCGGCATAATAGCTTTCGTCAACCTCCGCCTCAAAGGGGGATGTTGAAAAATAGTTGTCCGATGAGCAGATATAGCTGTTTTTCATGTATTGGCGGGCGGCGTAAAGGCTACCGTTGTTGTTGCGTGTCATATATTCCGGATTTTCAATCAGAACAACGCCGAATTTCTCTCTAAGATATTCAAACTGCTCTTTTTTGTATCCTACAACGATAACAATTTCCCGAATCCCCACCTGTTTGATTTGTTTTATCTGCCGCTCGATCAACACCTCTCCCTTTACCTTGATGAGTGCCTTGTGTGTTTCGTAGGACAAGGGGGCAAAGCGGGAGGAAAGACCGGCGGCCATAATTATTGCATTGTCAACCTTAGGCATTAGAATAATTCCTTTCTAAAGGCTTTTCAGTTTAGAGCAGACTTCTCAGCTCTTGAAAGCGCTTGTAATAGTCTTTTGCATACCGATATTGACGGAGGGAGTATTCCCCGAATTCAACCCCCAGCTGCCGCTTATACTCGCACCAGTTGCTCCACAGAAGCCCACAGGCGGCAATGTAGCAATAGATTTTCAGCCGCACCGGCAGGGCGCACTTTTCCGGAAAATAGCAATCGATAAGCTTTTCGATCTGTTCATGGGAATAAAGGGAATAGATGGCGAACATGGCAATATCCACATGGGGGTCCTGCATGCCCGAATATTCCCAGTCAATCAGCCTTATTTCAACGTCTCCGTCCTCTTTTTGTAAAAACAGGAAGTTGTCGGGAACGGCGTCAATATGAGTGAGGCAATAGTCTTTGGGCTGACTGATGATATAGGGCTTCAGCTCAAAGACCTTCCTTTTCGTTTCGGCATAGTCGCGGTAGCAGGAGGAGGCGCCATTCCAGAGGGATTCGTAATACTCTATCTGACCGAAAATGTCAAATTTGTGCCCGACGGTGAGCTTCATATTATGGAACTGCCGCAGCCGTTGCATGCATAGGGCCACATCGTCAAAGTTTTCCGGGTCGCAGGTGCGGGCATTTTCCCAAAAGGTTGTGATTTTATACCCGTTTTCGGGATCAATAAATTGAATGATGTCGCTGATTGCAAGGTTCTTTATCGTCTGATAAACAGCGTATTCCTGCTTGCGGTTAATCATTTTATCGGTTCCCTCGCCGGGTATGCGCATCATGTATTGCCTGCCTTTGCAGGTAAATAGGAAGGAGCGGTTGGTCATCCCCTTTTTTACGACGGTAATATTTTTGATATCGTCGGGGGGTACCTGCATGATATTTGCAATTTTTTTGATGGCAGCCGATTTTAGCTGGCTGGAATTTGAGTCGAATTCCCTCAGCTGCTCGAAGGTGTTGATCTCAACAGTGTTTTTCGAGCTTGCAATCTTTGCGGCAGCCATCATTTTATCGTTGAGGAACAAGGCGTCCTCCCAGAATTTGTCGTAATTTTGCCCGGAGGACAGAAGCCTTGTCAGATTCTCGACAAAAGGCTTTATGACATCCCCCGTTATGTATGAAATGCCGATCATCTGATTCCCGCTTTGGGTGGTCTGTACCAGCTCAAGTTTTCGATTAACCCTTACATAGCTGTCATCGTCAACAAGGTCGGTAACCATGTACCAGGAGAACAGCTCCTGCTGGCTAAAGGGGTTGGTTTCGCACCAAACATCGCAGGGAAGGATATAGGTATTGCCGATTTTATCGGCTACAAGCCCCAGGGAATGAATATTGTTCTTTGTGGCGTAATCCATGTTTACTTTCAGTGTTACCGAATACTTATCGATCAGGTATTCGTAGTGTTCCTTCATAAAGCCCACAACGATGGTAATATCATATACTCCTGCCTCATGAAGCTGCTCTATCAACCTTTCGATAAGGGCCTGCCCGTCTATCTCGATCAGCCCCTTCGGCACCTCCGAGTTGATGGGGATCATACGCAGACCGTATCCGGCGGCGAGGATAATTGCGTTTTTCGGTCGGTATTGCCTGAGTCGCTGCTCGGTTTTTTCGGTGATTTTCATATCGGCGGTAAGATATTCGTTTTGCTGCAGCCACTTCAGCGACTGGTTAACCTTCCCTAGGGAATAGCCTGAGGTGCTGGCTAAAATTCTCTGATTGATAAACGGATAGTGCAACAGTGATTTTAATATCTCAAATTCCTGAATGTTCATGTACGCATCTCCTTGCAATATTATGAACATTATACTCCTCAATTTTGTTTCCGTCAATGAGAAAATGCATAATTTACATTTTTTTAATTTTTTCATAAAAAAAGCCCTCCTGACCTAGGTCAGGAGGGACTATAACCGACTATTTTTGCCTGCATTTCTGCTCAATATGCTTTTTTATTGCCTCAAAGGAGCGGTCGCTGATATCATGCTCGATTTTGCACGCGTCTGCCAGCGCCGTTTCCTCGTCTACTCCCAGAGCCACCAGCATATTTGAAAGAACGACATGCCTCTCGTAAATCTTCTCGGCAATTTGCCGCCCCTTTTCGGTCAGGGCAATATAGCCGTTTGCATCCACGAGAATACAGGCGCTCTTTTTCAGCTTGCTGAGGGCGCGGCTGACCGATGCTTTTGAATACCCGATACTCTCGGCGATGTCAACGGCGCGGACGGTGTTTTTCTGCTTAATCAGAATAAGGATGGTCTCAAGATACATTTCGCCGGATCTTTGCATGCCTGTTCCTCCCCTTTGTTTATGTTAAATATATTATAACACTTTTATTGCAAGTCGTCAAGTTGTCTATGGGTAACAGCAATGCTTTTCCGGGGGAACGCCTCATATATGCTTTTGAATAAAAATAATCGCATATTGTCACAAAAACTGTCTAAAATGCCGTATTTTAAGTCTTGTTGAGAATTATGAAATAAAATCATTGACAAGTTAGTCGTGAATAACTATAATATAGGTAGCAGTTAGTTTGGAATAACCAATACGGATGGAAGAAGGAAAAATGATGCCCCTTGTGTTATCGAATATAGGAGAAGAAAACATCATCAGAAGGATAGGCGGAAAGCCGGAGATCAAAAAGTATCTCGAGAGTCTCGGCTTTGTCGTCGGCGGAACGGTGAAGATCGTCGCCGAGACGGGGGGAAACCTGATTGTCAACGTAAAGGAGACGCGGGTTGCCATCAGCCGGGAAATGGCCCAGAAAATCATGGTATAATTATAATATAGATAAGACAAACATATAAGGAGACATGGGATGAATACGCTCAGAGATACAAAAATCGGTGAAACGGTAAGGGTTGTGAAGCTGCACGGCGTAGGCGCAATCAAGCGTCGGATCATGGACATGGGTATCACCAGAGGTGTCGAGATCTATGTTCGTAAGGTTGCACCCCTCGGCGATCCTATCGAGATTACGGTAAGGGGTTATGAGCTCAGCCTGCGCAAAGCCGATGCGGAAATGATCGAGGTTGAAGAAATCGAATAAAAATAACCGCAAATATAATTAATATACAACTGATATTATAATTACAAAGGGAGAAATCCCTATTTTTTCGGGGGTTGGTTACCCATAGACAACCAACGAGAGAGGAAACGCATATGAATATTCGTATCGCCCTTGCGGGCAATCCTAACAGCGGAAAAACCACATTGTTCAATGCTCTCACCGGCTCAAACCAATTTGTAGGAAACTGGCCGGGGGTTACTGTTGAAAAGAAAGAAGGAAAGCTGAAAAAGCATGACGGGGTAACGATAATTGACCTCCCCGGCATCTACTCCCTTTCTCCCTACACCCTTGAAGAGGTGGTGGCGAGAAACTTTTTGATCGGTGAACGCCCCGATGCTATTCTCAATATTGTAGACGGAACAAATCTTGAGAGAAACCTATACCTGACAACTCAGCTGACCGAGCTTGGAATTCCTGTGGTGGTTGCCATCAATATGATGGATATCGTGCGAAAGAATGGCGACCTTATTAATGTTTCCGAGCTTTCCCGTCAGCTCGGCTGCAAGGTTGTCGAGATTTCTGCCCTTAGGAATCAGGGCATAATGGAGGCGGCGGAAGCGGCTATCGATGCGGCAAAGAACGGAAAAACCTTTCCGCAGCACACCTTTTCGGGGCTGGTGGAACACGCAATAGCTCATATTGAGGAGGCGGTTGTTCATTCTTTGCCCGAAGAGCAGCAGAGATGGTATGCCATCAAGATTTTCGAACGGGACGAAAAGGTTATTGAGCAGTTGAATATATCGGACGAGGTGATGGAGCATATCGAATCGGATATACAGAAGGTTGAGGAACAACTGGACGACGATTCTGAGAGCATCATTACCAACGATCGATATTATTATATTGCTTCCATCATAAAATCCTGCTACAAAAAGAAAAATGCGGGAAAGCTTTCCCATTCGGATAAAATCGACCGAATTGTCACCAACCGCTGGCTGGGACTGCCGATTTTTGCGGTGGTTATGTTTCTTATCTATTTTCTCTCGATGGCTCCCGGTGCCCCCGGTACAGTGCTGACCGATTGGGCAAATGACGGCTTGTTTGGCGAGGGTTGGCATCTTCTCGGCATCGGCTCCTCCCCTTATGAGGAGGCGGCGGAGGAATACGGCAATGCCGCAAACGTGATTGATGCATTTATCGGATTTCACGACGAGGTTGATATCGACTCGATTAAGGCCGCCTATGCAAAAATCGACAGCAATGCGACGGCCGACTATGATATAGTAAACGAGGAGGAACTCTCCACAGAAAAGGTCACCTATACATATTCCGATTTAACCGGCGCAATAGCCGTATTTGAAGAATATAACGGAGAGAAGCCTGATCCTGCCGCTTTCGGCGTATGGGTGCCGGGCGTTCCTGTTATGGTAGAGAGGGGTCTTGATGCGGTGAATGCTGCCGATTGGCTCAAGGGTCTGATTCTTGACGGCATGGTTTCAGGAGTTGGCGCCGTGCTTGGATTCGTTCCTCAAATGCTGGTGCTCTTCCTTCTCCTTGCCTTTGTTGAGGCGTGCGGATATATGGCACGTATTGCCTTTGTCCTCGACCGTATCTTTCGCAAATTCAGCCTTTCGGGAAAATCCTTTATCCCGATGCTTGTGGGCACGGGCTGCGGCGTTCCCGGTGTTATGGCATCACGGACGATCGAAAACGAGCGTGACCGCCGCATGACCATTATGACAACCACCTTCATCCCCTGCGGGGCAAAGATACCGTTTATCGCGATGATCGCCGGAGCCATTTTCAACGGATCGGCGCTGATAGCGGTCAGTGCATATTTTATAGGCATGGCGGCGGTCATAGTTTCAGGCGTTATTCTGAAGAAGACAAAAATGTTCGCCGGCGATCCTGCTCCCTTTGTTATGGAGCTTCCGGCATACCATATGCCTACACCTTCCAATGTTCTCCGCTCCATGTGGGAGCGCGGTTGGTCCTTTATCAAAAAAGCCGGAACTATCATACTTCTCTCGACGGTGGCAGTCTGGTTTGCCACATATTTCGGATTTGTTGACGGCACCTTCCGTATGCTTGCGGAAGATGAGCTTAACGCGTCGATTCTTGCAAAGATCGGCGGCGCAATCTCCTGGATCTTTATCCCCCTTGGCTGGGGCAACTGGCAGGCTGCCGTTGCTTCGATTACCGGTCTTGTGGCAAAGGAAAATATTGTAGGCACCATGGGAGTTCTGTACGGTGGCGGCGATATGAGCGTCTATGCCGCTTTAGCCTCGGTCTTTACCGGAATCACCGCATACTCCTTCCTTGTGTTCAATCTGCTTTGCGCCCCTTGCTTTGCGGCCATCGGCGCAATCAAGCGGGAAATGAACAATGCAAAATGGACCCGATTTGCCATCCTTTATCAATGCGGATTTGCCTATGCCATTGCCTTGATGGTCAATCAATTCGGAAATCTTTTTGTCGGAAATGTACAGATGTTAGGACTCATTTTTGCCCTGTTTGTTCTTGCAGCAATGGTTTATTTAATATTTTTCAAAAAGCATGCAAAGGTTGATGCATAGCGGCTAAAAAATAATAACAGGAGGAAAACATATGTTAGAATGGATTGTTTCCAATATTGCAACAATTATCATCTCTGCTGCTTTAGCTGCGGTTCTTGGTGCAATTATTATAAGGATGATAAAAAATAAAAAGCAGGGCAAATCCTCTTGCGGCAGCAGCTGTTGCGGTTGTCCGATGAGCGGCGTCTGTCAAAGTGATAAAGACAAAATTTGATTTTTGCAATAAAATCTATGTTTTGTCATGATTTTTCAGTTGCTTTGACGCATTGCAAGGTTGAGTAGCGGACAATATAGATTTTGCAAAAGACTTCTTTTTTATAATTGACAGTACTGACAAATTATGTGCAAGGAAAGCCTTATAAACTTATTATAATTTGCCATTAAGCCGAAAACCAATAGCATTTTCCTGTTTTCTTGCCTTGAAAAAGATAAAAATCATATAAAAAATTGGCAGTAATAATTCACTTATCGGTGATAATAATAATAGCAGAGCACGCAAATGCGTACTCGATTAAATATAGATGTTAACAAAAAAACAGGAGAATTCAAAATGGCAAACAGCAGAAATAGAACTCTTGTTCCTGAAGCAAGAGCAGCTCTTGATAAATTTAAGATGGAAGCAGCCAGCGAAGTGGGCGTTACCCTCAATCAGGGTTACAACGGACACCTGACTTCCAGAGAAGCTGGATCCATCGGCGGCCAGATGGTTAAGAAGATGGTCGAGAAGTACGAAAACGAGATTAAGAACAGCAAATAAGTACGCTGATTTCGGTTCATAGCCATCCGCCTAAAGGCGATTTGGTGTAATTCTCGTTAAATACGCGATATTAAAACGAGCGGCCTCATAGAGGTCGTTCGTTTTATATGAGAAGGCTATAATAATATGTAGAGAATTGTAAAGATACATAGCAAAAACAGATAACTTAGATAAAAAAACAAAAAAACGAAAAAAGGAGTTGACAACTTGGTACAAAGATGGTATACTGATAGGGCACGTCCGGGGGCGGCAGTCTTTGGGCGGGTCAGCAGAAGCCATGATTTGTCAAAGGGCAGGGCAA
>JAAYQM010000077.1 GCA_012519315.1 Clostridiales bacterium
CCCTCTTTTTCATGGCTGGCCGAATCATCAATTTTTGCAACTGGGGGCGTTCAATTGTAACGCAAATTGCGCTTATTGCATAAATGCTCGTGTAGCCATCGAGCCAAAAACCGAGACCTTTCGTTTTCAGCTTGATCCCAAGCGAGTGATAGAAATCGCTCAAAAGACCGGCTGCAGCGGTATTTATTTCGGTGTCAATGAGGTGACCGTAAACTTGCCTTCCGCCTTGGCAATAGCCGAAGAAGCGAGTAAAAAAGGCATGATAGTGGGTTGTTCCAGCAACGGATATTTTACCGAAGAGACCGCCGATATGATGCTGGAGTATTTTGATTTTTTTAACATCAGTCTCAAATCTATTTCAAATGATTATTATCAGAAACATGTCGGTTTGGAAAGTGTTGAGCCGGTAATGCGAAACATCAGATATCTTGCACCCCGCACTCATTTGGAGGTTACAACCACAATCGTACAAGCTGTCAATGATCATGAAATTCCGGTGATTGCCGGGTTTTTAACAGGTATTGACCGTCTTATGCCCTGGCATGTTTTTCGATTGCTCCCTGAACATAGGATGAAGGACAGAGAGCCGTCGAACATCAAAACAATTTTCGACAAAGTTGGAGAATGCAGGAATATTTTGCCTAACACTTATTTCAGCAATTATGTGGGGACACAACTGATCAATACTTTGTGCCCAGCATGTGCAACTGTGTTGATTGAAAGAATCTGTGCATATTCCTGCGGTGTTATGCTTTCGAATTACAACATGGAGGGGAGTGCCTGTCCAAGCTGCGGTACACCCATAAAAATGGTAGGCAATTTTTGTGATACTTATCGTCTTGAAAACGAGGAGGACAGAATATGTTAGGGATTATTGATGTCCGGGGATGGCAAGAGATAATAGATCTTGCCACTGCCAAACCGGCTAAGCGGGACGAAAAGTTTTTAAAACCCCTCAGGAAGCTAGCTGAAAGTTTTCCTTATCCGGGGGACCGCAATAATGCCGGCAGCAAATGGACGATAGATGCGGCGGAAGCGGTGGTAAATCATTATGATCCGGGCTGGCTTTTTCTGGGTTTTACCCGACCTCTTTTTGCTTGTGCCTATGATGATTGCTCGGCCGAGGACAGAAGAGACACGGCTCGGGTTATTTTAGATTATATTGTGGGCTTTGCTCGAAAACATGACTTTTCTCCGCTAATTGTCGGCAGTGGTGGGCTTGTACCGCTTAAGGGCTATATTATCATACCCGAATTAAAGGGCGTTCTTCAATCGAGTGCCTGGGCTCGCAATATGGCGGGGCTTTACCAAAGCGAGCCGGGGGATGAGGAACTTTTGCTTAAAAAGCCGCATATACGTGATATTATTCATAAAGATGATTTTATGGAGTTCTGCAAAACCATGACTCCAACTTATATCAACGATATCCCTGACTATCTATTGATAGCCGAAGACGGGTGGGGGTTTAAGGGATTTTTCAGCGGCGATCGCATCCTTTACAATATCGAAAAACACAGTTATACTTTACCTGTTTATTCGGAAATCGGATATCCCGATCATATTGAAGGTGTTTGCGGCCTTATGGAAGGAGCCCTTGATCAGGGGGAAAAGGTGCTTTTGGCCGTGGTTGAAGGTTTGGGTGAGGAAGATTTTACTTTGCCTCATCGGAATATAGGCAATTGTCGCGATTGGTATGCATATGCAGGCCGTATGCTTTATCATACATTAGTGACGGGCAAATCTTTTTATCATTGTACCCATCCGCCTATTCACGATATGTCTGCCAGGAGGCCGCTACCCCTTCGTTATCC
>JAAYQM010000078.1 GCA_012519315.1 Clostridiales bacterium
AGTTCATCAGAAGAACGCTGATATCGGTGATAAATTCCTCGGTAATATTGGCGGAGGAAAAGGAGAGCGCCATTATACCCACAAAAAGTACAAGGGATAGCAGAATGTTGATAATATTTTTTGCCCGAAATCTGCTTGAAACCATATGGATGATCACGCTAAAGGCTGTTGCGATAATGATGGGAAAAAGGGGAAGGGTAAGAGTGAGCAGTATAATGGTCGGGTAAAAGAGGAAGCCCGGTGATACAAAATAGACATATACACCGGCGGCAGGTATCATCATAAAGAGGATGAAGCCGATATTGGTAAGATAAAGCATTATCAGCTTTGATAGCACAATATTTGAGGTTTTTATCGGCATGGGCATAATAATATCATAGTCGGTGAATCCGAAAAGGGTAGGGCTTCCCTTATAGATTGTGGTAAGAAGACAGAGCAACGAACACATGACCATGGCGACGGCAAGAATGGCCTCTGGCACGCCAAGGCTGACATAAACCTTCATCATGGTGTAAAAGTAGAAGACGGTCATCGGCCACATGACGACCAGCGCATAGAGCAGGGCAATTCCGATGAGAATACCCTTGCGCCTTTCCTTTTTGTCCTTTGTATGAATCAGTGCGTTTATTCCGAGTGAATTTTGTAATTGAACACGGATGAGATTGTAAATTTCTTTCACAATAGTACCCTGTGATTCGCCCTTTAATAAGGCAAATCTCTCCTCAATAGAAATTTTATCTTAGCATTAAAATATATATGTTTTAATCGTTGTGATTGATTAAATCCATAAAGACGTCCTCGAGGCTGGCGTCCCCCCGCACCTTGTCGGTGCTGCCGTTGGCAACGAGATGCCCGTCCTTAATGATAGCAATATTGTTGCACAAACGTTCGGCCGTCTCAAGGACGTGGGTTGAGAAGAGAACGGCCGCCCCTTCATCACACATATCACGCATGATTTGCTTGACTGTGTGAGAGGCCTTCGGATCAAGACCTACGAAGGGTTCGTCAAGAATCATCAGCTTTGGTTTATGCACAAGGGCGCCGACAAAGGCCAGCTTTTGCTTCATACCGTGGGAATAGGAGGAGACAAGGTCCCCAAGGTTTGAATAAATCTCAAGAGCGGACGCATACTCCTTAATGCGCTTTTCCCGGTCGGCTTTGCTGATGCCGTAAATATTACAGACAAAATTCAGATATTGTATACCGGTTATATAGTCATATAGATCGGGATTGTCCGGAATGAATGCGATTTCCTTTTTGCAGGCTACCGGATCCTTTACGATGGATTTTCCGTTAATGGTTATCTCCCCGCTGTCAAAGTCGAGGATGCCCGCGCAGGCACGGAGGGTTGTTGTTTTACCGGCACCGTTGTGACCGATAAAGCCGTAAATGTCTCCTTTGGCAACATGAAGGGTGAGGTTATCCACCGCTTTTTTGCCGCCCTTATACGTTTTACACAAACCTTTGATATAAAGCATGTTTTAAACCATCCTTAATAAAGTCTCTTTAAAAATATATTAACATGACAGCTATCTTTCGTCAAGTGATTGCCAAAATATAATATATTAAAAATGACAGAAGAGCTGTTATGGTCAGGTATTGATGTAGAAATAAGAAAAATAGGCTTGTACCGTGTTGTTTTTTTTTGTTTTCTTGTATATAATTATTATATGGTTAATAGGTATGCATAAAAATTGCATTACTGGCGGCAGGCGCCAACGGCGGCGGACGCTTGCGCTCCCTTTTTGATTCAATAAAACTGCCTCCGAGAAACGGGATGCAACTATGGAAAATCGTACTGCCTCCGCTCTTGCCGACGGAGATGTTCTTGAAATACTTGAGATTCAGCGTGATTTTTTTGCCACCGGCAAAACACAGGAGCTGGATTTTCGCCGCCGGCTGTTGTTAAATCTGCAAAAAATGCTGCGTGAGAATGAGACGGCATTGCTGGACGCCGTTTACAAGGATCTTGGAAAGCCCTATCAAGAAAGCTATCTTGTGGAGCTTTATCCGCTTTACAGCGAGATAAAGCTTGCACTGAGAAATCTCGGTCGCTGGAATGCGCCTAAAACGGTGCTCACCCCCCTTGTCCTTATGCCGGCGGTCAGCCGTGTTTACCGAAAGCCGATGGGCAACGTGCTTGTTTTCTCCACGTGGAATTATCCCGTGCAGCTTTCCCTGCTCCCCCTTGTTTCTTCCATTGCGGCGGGCAACTGCACCATTATCAAGCTGCCCGAAAACTCCAGTCACACCACCGCCCTTTTATGCAAACTAATCGACAGCTACTTTGACCGTGAATATATTGCAGCCGTCACCGATAGCTTTGATACCCTGCATGCCTTGCGAAAGGGAAGGTTTGATTTGGTCTTTTACACCGGCGGTCCCCTCGTAGCAAAAATCATATCAAAGGCGGCCGCCGAGAAGCTGACTCCAATATTACTTGAGCTTGGGGGAAAATCTCCCTGTATTGTGGATAAGACGGCTAATCTAAAGCTGGCGGCAAAGCGTATTGTGTTTGGCAAGGCTCTCGCCTCCGGTCAGACCTGCGTGGCGCCCGATTATCTTTTTGTTGATTCACAGATTAAGGATAAGCTGATCGGGTATATAAAATACTACAGTGAAAAATTCTACACCGACAAGCCCCACAAAAACCGGTATTATCCGAAGATTATCAACTCACTTCACTTTGAGCGGCTGCGTTCCTATCTTGATGACGGGGATATCATCATAGGGGGAGAGGTCAATGAGGCCGAAAATAAAATCTCCCTTACTTTGATGGAAAACATAAAAAAAGGGAGCAAGCTATATACCGAGGAGATCTTCGGACCGATACTTCCCGTGTTTGAATATAACAATATCAATACCGTCATTCGTTTTCTCTCCCGTCGTCCGACTCCTTTGGCGCTTTATCTCTTCACGACAAACAGGGCTTTGCGCAATAAGGTGATAAGCACCCTTTCCTTTGGCAACGGATGCATTAATGATACGGTTATGCAGCTTGCCAACCCTCATCTTCCCTTTGGCGGCATTGGCTTGAGCGGAACAGGACGCTATCACGGTAAGAGCGGATTTCTTTCCTTCAGCACCGAATGCTCCATTATGCATTCCCCTGCGCATATCGACAACGGCTGGCTGAGATACCCACCGTTTAATAACGATGTCTCCCTTATGCGTATTCTCACTCGGTTTTTTACCTGAGCTGTAATCAAAAAACAAAAAAACAATTAAGGATAGATTGGTCAGTTGACCGGTCGCGGATGAAAAATGCACGATAATCATAATTACGCAAACAAAAAAATCGGACGTCAAAAGCATATCGCTTTGATTGCGCACGACAATCGGAAGCAGGACCTGCTCGAATGGGTAACGAGAAACAAGGATCTGCTTTCCTCCCATTTTCTTTGCGGCACGGGAACGACTGCTCGCTTGATTGCCGAGCATACAGGGCTTCCCGTTACCGGATATCACAGCGGTCCTCTCGGGGGAGATCAGCAGATCGGCGCCCGCATCGCCGAGGGGAAGATAAATTTTATGATATTCTTTTGGGATCCCCTGACGGCTCAGCCCCATGACCCCGATGTGAAGGCGCTGCTTCGTATCGCCGCCCTTTATGACGTGCCGGTCGCGTTAAATAACTCATCTGCCGATTTTATGCTTTCCTCTCCCTTGATGGCTGGGGAATATGAGCGGCGGGTGATCGATTTTGAGGGCAGGATCAAGAGCCGGGTGGAGAGTTTCGCCTTATAAGTTTACATATCATGCGGCTTTGCGGCTATTATGAAGGGTACTCAAGCAGTAAAAAATCAAAGAGAAAGAATTGGTTGTTGCTATGTACTGTGTTCATCCCGATATGATTCCGAAAATAGACGATTATGCCGAGAGCGTGCTGAAAATCGACCGTTACACACTTATGTGGAGGGCGGGAGATAGCGCCGCCCGGAAAATCATGGAGAGAGTGAAGGCGCCTGCCCGCATCCTTTTTCTTTGCGGGGTCGGCAACAACGGGGGAGACGGCTATGTCGCCGCCCGAACACTATATTGTAACGGGTATGATGTAATTCTTATCAATGTTTTCGGCACGGAACCTAAATCTGAGGCCAGCCGTCACTATCGGCGCCAATGCCTTGAGCTTGTGCGTGAGATCAACCTGTCGGATATTCAAGAGGATGACCTATCCGCCACTGTTGAGGGTGTGTCGGCTGTTGTTGAAGCGATTGCAGGTACCGGGTACAGGATGCACTCCAAAGGTTTTGCAAAAGAGCTTATCTGCCTTATTGAGCTTGTAAACAAAAGCAGGGCAATGCGTATTGCCATTGATTCCCCTTTTGGGGTAAATGGTGCCGTCGGGCAGATCGGGGACTGTATCTTTAAAGCTGACCTTACCCTTACCATGCTGCTTCCTAAAACCGGATTCTACAGCTATCCTGCCCGTCATTACGTGGGAGAGCTTGTGGTGTGCGACATTGGTCTTGATATTAAGGAACTTAAGAAGGAATTTGCCTTTACTGACTCTGTTATTGATGATCACTTTCTGCGCACAGCTCTAAAGCGACGTTTTCCTGATTCCCATAAGGGAAGCTATGGTCGCCTGCTCCTTGTTTGCGGCAGTGAGCAGATGCCCGGCGCCGCCTATCTTGCCTCCTGTGCCGCTGTGAGAAGCGGGGCGGGGATTGTTTCGCTTGCCGCCTCCCCTGAGCTGAGACTTTCTGTCTCTTCCCGGTTGGCAGAGCCGATATATTACACATTGCCCGACCTTTGCCATTGGACCGAGGAGACGATTGCCGAGCTTGTTGAGTATTCCGGCAAATTTGATGGGGTGCTTGTTGGCTGCGGAGTGGGAAATCATCCTGTCCACAGACCGAAGCTGAGAAAACTCATTTCGACTATGCTTAAACGTGAGGGGGCGCCCCTTGTCCTTGATGCCGACGCTATAAATGCTCTTCAAGGTGAGGCGGAGCTGTTAAAATCGGCTCTCTGCCCGGTGGTTGTCACTCCTCACCCCCTTGAATTTTCACGTCTTAGCGGCAAGTCGGTCCCGGAAATTCAGGCAGACCGTTATCGCGCCGCTACGGACTTTGCCCGCACCTATGGTGTTGTTGTGGTGCTTAAGGGAGCGGGAACGCTGATAGCCTTGCCTGACGGTCGGGTTTATATAAACAAAACGGGAAATAGCGGACTCGCAAAGGGCGGATCAGGAGACGTTCTCTCAGGGCTTATCGCATCACTTATTGCTCAAGGGAATGCCCCGTCTGATGCGGCGGCAGCCGGTGTTTATCTGCACGGTCTTGCCGCGGACCGTCTTGTGTCCTCATATTCGGAATACGGGCTCCTGCCCAGCGATCTTCCGCGGGAGATCGGTCTTTTGCTTGGGGAGATTATGCAATAACGCTTTAAGAATGAAATAAGCTGATATAACATAAAAACCGTCAGGAAGGGGATATCCTTCCTGACGGTTTTGCTAAATATTGAAGGGTCAGCGCAAACGATTTCTTGTGACTCTTCTTTGTCTTTTCTTAGTGATATAATGAATTCGGTAATAGAATCCGCCTATAAAGCCAACAGCGAGGGTAATAATGCAGAGGAAGAAGGTGAGCAAGCCGGAGATGCCATTACGATCATTTTCGACAGGCTCTGTGGTTACAGGCGCCGTTGTCTCTGCCTCTGTTGTTTCCGGGGGAAGGGTGGTGGTATCGGTGGTATCAGGTGCAGTCGTTTCGGTAGCGCCGTGGGCTGCACGCTTTGCGATAATCAGATATTTCTTTTCAGAGCCGTCTTCTGCAATACAGGTAATGGTTACCGGATTGTCCTCTCCGGCTATCAGAATATCGCCGCCCGAGACCTGAGCGGTGGCATTTTTGTCCTGAGGGGTGCCAAGTACGGTTATCGATGTTGTTTCATAGGGCAGCCAAACGACATATTCGGTCACCTCCGGATCAAAGGCGGGTGAGAGAACAAAGCCTTCCACCACAATACTGGAAAGGTTGGCGTTTGAGCTGGGCTGATAATTGAGATCCTGCAGGCGGGTAACCTTAATTGTGTAAGTTTGGGTTGATCCGTTTTCCGCTCTGACAGTGATGGTGATGGTGGTTGTTGCATTGATTTGCAGCGGGGGTTCGTCGGTGGTGATAAATGCCTTTGAATCAGCCGCCGTACAAGCAAAATCAAGCTTTTCAACAGTGTGGGGCACCGTTACCGAGTACTCGAGTATGTCTTTGGAGAAGGCGGGGGTGAGGGTGCCGTTTAAAACCGTAATGCCGGCGAGATCGGCATTCGATGACTTTGGCGCTGCGACCGAAAACTTGTAGGTCGCGTCGTCAATATCGACATCGATAGGATCATTATCGGGATTTTCTTTATAAGCTACAAGAATATCTTTAGCAAGGACGGTAACCTCTGTTCCGACATCCAAGCTTTTAACCTTAAAGGTTAGAGCGAAGATGTCGGTTTTTTTGCTGATCGGGTTTTCCAGACTGTTGTCATAAGCGATGAATATCTTTTTTTCGTCATTAAGCTCACAAAGCCACGGAGAGGCAACTTTGCTTTCAGATTTTACAAACTCCAGATGCTCGGGGTTAAAATCAAATGTACCCTCAACGCCGTAAAGGTTATTGCCGTTTAACGCGAAGGTGACGGTAATGGTGTCGCCGGCTCGAACGGTGGCAGGTCCTGTAAGGGATGCAGAAGCGTTTGCAGCTGATGCGGCGAGGGGGAGGGCAAAAAGGATAAGTAATAAAATAAGAGTTGCAACAGTTTTTTTCATAATACTGTATAATTCCTTTCATGATTGGAGGGCCGTGCAGAGGTGCAAACGGCTACTGATAGCGGTAAAGCTGATATAGTTTCTTCATCGTAATCAGCCGATCTGGGACATTCCCAGCAAATAGGATCGGATGAAGATAAGGTCGGTAACGGTCAGGCTGCCGTTGTCATTGAGATCGGCGGCGAGGAAGGGAAGTTCGGACAGGGTATTCAGTCCGAGCAGGTACCCTCTAAGGAGAACAAGGTCGGTGATGGTAACCGCGCCGTTGTTATTCAGATCCCCTGCCACCGCAACGCCGACGGTATCGAGAACCGTGTCGTTGTAGGCAAGCACAAGCTTTGCCCCGGTGGAAAGCTCGGTATCCCCTGTAATCTCACTGTCCCCCACCATTACGGTGATATAATTCTTTTGGTATAGGGTTGACAGCAGCTGGTGAACAGTGGTTCCCGGAGCAACCCTGATATAGGCATCGTGCTCCTCGTCGGCAGAGGGGTGAAGGGCATGAACATCGCTTTGGATGCTGGAGTTATATACATTGATGTAGAGAACGGTTTTATATCCGTAATAATCTATGTTGACAGGCTTTTGAATCCCGGGAATGTCAAGAATTTGGGATACATCATCAACAAGATAGTCATCGATAAGGGGTATGGTTCGTGTCGTGCCGTCCAGGTAATTTAACTGGAGAACGGCGCCGCTGATATCAAAGACTTCATCTATGCCGATAATATAGTCTGTTTTAACAAAGAGGGGATCTATTTCAACAGAGGAAAGGGAGGTGGGAATTACCTCAATTGTATAGGCAGCTACATAGGGATAACCATCGTATTCAAGATAAGCATAGATGATATTAGGACCGTACATCAAAGGAGCATGCCGTATTCCCTGAATCTCGGCAGGAGTTGTCTCAATGTCGGTGTTGTTGTATCGATAGCATACTTCCAGACCCTTTTCTTTCAGGGTGTCGGGGGTGAGGACGTTATCGTCGGATAAATCATCTTCAGTGTACCTCTTAAGGGTGTCCGGAAGATTGGTTACAACTGCACCCGCAACCTTTTTTTCAAACTCAAAGGGAGTGTTTTGAAGCACCGGCAGATAAAAGTCCTTGTCGTTGTCTTCAGGCAGAAATGTAAAAATCGATGTGAAATCAAAGCCTTCATAGGCGTCGATCGACTTCATTTCCTCAACGCTTTTGAGGACAGCGTTATCGGGATTGCCGGTTGAGGGAACGGCTGGGATGCCGTCGTCAATGGCAACGGCATTGATTTTGCCGTCGTTGTAGCCGGCAATTCCGCCGATATCCGTCTTAAAGGTGTTGTTCAGATTAACCTCCGAAACTACGCCGCTGTTGTAGCAGTTCAAGATTGTGGCATCAAGACCGTTTTTCCCGGCAATGCCTCCGGCAAAGGCGGCTTTTTCCGCACCGCTATAGTCTGTGATGTCCAGGATCATTATGTAGATCGTGCCGGTATTGAAGCAGTTTTGGATGAGATTGTTCTCGGTAGTGTTCTCGGCGGCAATTCCCCCGACTTTAATATCAGGATAACCGATTCCGGAAAAAACATAGCCGTTATTGTAGCATTCTTCAATAATGCCGTTGCCGTCATTTGTAACGGCAATACCCCCGGCCGAGAGAGCGGAAACGTTCAAAGTAAAAATTCCGGAGTTATAGCATTTCTTGATATCGCCGAAATTGACGGAGGCGACACCACCTATATTTGCTGAATTCGAGGAAACATAGACATCTGTATTTATGCCGCATCCCTCAATCAGACCGTGGTTGTTCAGCGCAAAGCCGCCGTATGTTACAGTGTGGACGCCGCTTTCCAAAAAGTCGAAGGCGACTATAGAAGCAATGGTGCAATTTTCAATAGTGCCGTGGTTGTTGACAGCAAGGGAGGTAAAGCGAATATCGGTGGAAAGGTCTTGGTATTCGTTCAGATCATAGACAAGGTCAACAAGTTTCAAATTTTTAATAGTGCCGTGATTGTCTCCGAACATGGCGGTATAGTATGCCGACTCATCGGTATTAAAGTAAACATCAAGCCGATAACCGGAAATGGTGTATCCCCCTCCGTCAAGATTACCGTGAAATTCGGAAAAACGGGGACCGTTGCTCTCTTCCCGGTAAAAGGCGCCGCCGGGCTCAAAATCCTCATCGGAGAAGACAAGGTTGGCGTCAAGGCGAAAGAAAGCGTCGGGATACTCGCTGAGATATTTGAGTTGAATTTTATCGGATATTATTATTATGTAGGGATCCTCTGAGGTTCCGTCGCCGTCGGTTAGAAGAGGATCAACCGCAACAGCAATGAAAAGAGGGGCGTATGCATTAATAAGCAGAACTAGCAATATAAAGCAGGTAAGGCCTGTTAGCTTTTTCATAGTTCACACCTTTCTTATAATAAAGTCGAGTAGAGTCAAAAACATACATACGAAAAAACGGCTTTTGTCAGCCTTGTGTTCCTAATTTAAATAGTAAACTTCGCTATTTAAATATTACACCAAAATCCAAGACAAAGAATTAATACATTACGATGTTTTTTTGAATAATTGGTAAATTGTTATTGTTTGTGTAAAAAATTGGTTATATGGAATTTGCTTAAAGCTGCTTTTGAAAATTAAGGGATATCATGAGATTTTAGCGGGCACTTTAAATGTTTGTGTCCTTTTTTGTGACCGGAAATTTTCATTAAGTGTATAAAGAGCCTGTCCATGATCCGGACAAAGGGCAAGCGTGGACACGAATCTTCAGGCTTTCAGGTGCTTAATAAAGAAAGTCCCGTCGGGAAAATTGTATAATTATGCATTGTATTCATTTTTACTGAATAGGTTCGAAAATGCGATTGAATCAATTGCCCAAAACAAGGATAAGTGATAAGGCAATATTAATAAGTTTATTATATCACAGATGAAAGAAAATGAAAAGAGATTTTTTTAGAGGGAAATTTTGTTTTAAAATAATTATTTTTGGATTAAAATGCAATGTCAGAAAATATACATCCATACATTAACTAACAGTGCTTATTATTTGTATAATTCATTGACAATAGTGTCTGTTTGATGTATAATAATGGCATAATTATTTCAGAAAGTAAAAAAATATTCAAATTTGTAGAATAATGTTTTTAGGAATAAATTGGAAGCCGAATCAGGAAGGCAATTGTGTTCCTAGGGTGTTGCCGCTTGATACTATGCGAAAACAATGGAAAAAATCCCTTTTGTTTTAGTCAATTTAGCTCGGTGACCCTTATTACGCTCCGCGTTTTACAATAGGAGGATCGTAGATGAAAAAACTTTTAAACAGTTTTCGTAATTATATATTGATCGGAGTTTTTGATATTTTAATTGTGTTTTGCAGCATGGGTATGGCTCTGCTTGTACGGTTTGATTTCAGTTTACAAGCTGTTAAGGATGCTAATTACATACCAGCATTTTTAAGTTACTTTGTCATAGCCGCTGCTGTTACATTGACAGTATTTATTATAATGCGAATGTACCAGTTTGTCTGGCATTTAGTCAGCTTGAAAGACGCCCTAAGAATGCTTGGGGCGATTACTTTGTCTTGCATTTTAGGTTTTGCAGCGAGTTTGTTGCATAGTGTTCGATTGCCGATCTCATGTTATTTTATCAACTATGTGCTGTGCTTAATCTCCTTTGTCGGTCTGCGTTATGCCGTTCGCATTTTAGGCCTGCTTAAAAGAAGAGCGATGATCGGCGCTGTGCAGAATGTTATGATAGTCGGCGGCGGCGATGCCGGTAGATTGATAATAGAAGAGCTTTCCCGGCATCCTCAGCTTGGCTTTTGTGTCAAGTGTATTATTGATGATGCGCCGTCAAAGCAAAAGAAAAGGCTAAACGGCATTCCGATTGTGGGAAACAGACGTTCTATCCCTTACAATGCGAAAAAATATGATATAGACCTGATTCTTGTGTGTATGCCGGCTATTGAGTTGTCCGAGCAGCGGCAGATTCTTGAAATCTGCTACAAGACAAATTGCAAGCTCAAGGTTTTGCCCGGTATGTATCAATTTGTAAATGGCAAAATATCTTTATCCAATTTTCGTGATGTCTCGGTGGAGGATTTGCTGGCGAGAGAGCCTATTAAGGTGAATAACAAAGAGATATTGGAAAATCTTAGAGGGATGACGGTCATGGTTACGGGTGGCGGCGGCTCGATCGGATCAGAATTATGTCGCCAGATTGCTACTCACCAGCCGAAGGCTCTCCTTCTTGTGGATATTTATGAGAATAACGCCTATTTTGTCCAGCAGGAATTAAAGCAAAAACACCCGGATTTGCATTTGTATGTTCGGATTGCATCGGTAGCGGATGCCGAGTGTATGGAAAGCTTGTTTAAAGAGTTTAGACCCAAGATAGTTTTTCATGCCGCGGCGCACAAGCATGTTCCTCTTATGGAGGACAGCCCGCATGAAGCAATAAAAAACAATGTTTTTGGAACCTTCACCACGGCGACCCTTGCCGAGAAATACGGCGCTGAAAAGTTTGTGCTTATCTCAACCGATAAGGCGGTTAACCCGACAAACATTATGGGAGCGTCTAAGCGGCTGTGCGAGATGGTGATTCAATGCCTTATCAAAAGCAGTCAGAATACCGATTTTGCCATTGTGCGGTTTGGTAATGTGCTGGGAAGCAACGGTTCGGTCATTCCGCTCTTTAAGAGTCAGATTGAGCAGGGGGGACCTGTCACCGTCACGCACCCTGAGGTTATTCGGTATTTTATGACCATCCCTGAGGCGGTTAGTCTGATTTTGCAGGCAGCAGCCTATGCAAAAAGCGGGGAAATCTTCATTTTTGATATGGGGAAGCCGGTTAAAATTGCAGACCTTGCTAAAAATTTGATTCGTTTGTCCGGTTATGTTCCCGATGTTGATATAAAAATCGAATATATCGGTCTTCGCCCGGGTGAAAAGCTATATGAGGAGCTTTTGATGGATGGTGAGGGCAAAAAGAACACAAAGAATAAGATGATCTACGTTGCTCAGCCTATTGAAATAGATGAAGCAAAGTTTTGGCGTGATCTGTCCGCTCTTAATACCGCCTGCCGCCAGCATTTGCCTAATATAAAGCAGATTGTAGCAGGTATTGTTGGCACCTATCGTGTGAATGACGATTGCGTTTTGAAGGATGAGCAAAAAATTGAATAACCGGAGAAGATAAAGAGCGGCAAGTACGCGGTGTGACGCTTATAGCCTTATAACATAAATACGAAAACCTGTGAGGTTTATCGGGAAATTATATTTTCTCTGAATAAGAAATACTGGTTAAGAAGAAAAACTTATATTCAAGGAAAAAACTGGGTATAATTATTAAAGATAACGAACAATAGAGCGCAAAATCTCCTTGTTTCAAATAACAGCGGTTCAAAATTTCTGTTAAGGAAGATGAGTACATGGAATTTACAAGTCAGGTCAGTGAGGCTGAATATACTGTTTTTGTGAAAAATCATCCGAAATCTCATTTTTTGCAATCCTATGAATGGGGTCAGGCAGCTCGGTATAGAGGGTGGATTCCCTACTACACTGCAGTGACAGAAAAGGGAAGGATTATTGCCGCCGCCCTGCTTTTGAAGAAGGAGCTGCCCCTTGGCTATTCTTATTTTTACATTCCGCGTGGTTATGTTCTCGATTATGAAAATACCGAGCTTCTCGCTTTTTTCACAAGGGAAATTGATCGTTTTACCGGAGGCCGGAGATCCATATTTTTTTTGATCGATCCGGATATAAAACTGCACGAGATCGACCGGGAGGCGACCACACTTGAAGGGGAGAACAATTATCCCCTTGTTGCCGCCCTTGAGAATATCGGCTTTAAACGCCGACCTCTCACCTATTATTTTGAAACCTATCAGCCGCGCTACACCTTTCGAATCGATCTCTCCCCAGAGTTATCGGTAATTCGTAAAAACTATGACAAAAGCACCGATCAGTGCCGTAAATACCTTGACCGATACAGCGGCGAGATTTATGAGGGGGGTGCGGAGGATATTGAGCATTTTAATGTTCTTATGAGAATGACCGAAAAACGGCAGAATTTTTATAATGGCGATTACGGCTACTATCGCCGCTTTTATGAAATATTCTCAAAGAGCGGTCTTGTTTCCCTTATTCTTGTTAGGCTGAATTTTGCAAAAACTGTTGCCGGTCTTGACCGAAAGCTTGCCGATCTGCAAAAAAGCAAGAGTATCGACCCTGATCGTCAGCAAAAATTATTGACCGAAAGGCATTTCTTTGAAGAGCGGGCAAAGGAGGCGGAAGGAGCGGTCATTAGCGCCTGCATGAATGTGACCTACGGGGATAAAAGCTGGTATCTTTATGCGGGCAACGACAAAACCTACAAAATGGTATGTGCAAGTCATCGATTGGTGGATTATCAGATTGAAAATGCTAAAAGGCGCGGACTGCGCTTTTTTGACTTATTCGGAACCATTGGCAACAGGGTGGGAAGTGATAAAAAACACGCTAAAAGCTACTCTAGAATCTACGGTTTGCATGAGTTTAAAAAGAAGTTTGGCGGAGAATATATTGAGTTTATCGGTGAATTTTACTATATTCAACGACCGGTTTTATACAAAGCATACAGATGGATTGCGCACTTTCGCCATATAATCTCAAAAGTATTACTGAAAGTCCGCGGGGGTTTAGTTTGAAGGAAAGAGAATTTATAGGTGTTGTTCTCGGCGGGGACATGAACAGCTACGCCGTCGCCAGAGCCTTTTATGAAGAATATCGTATAAAATCAGTTGTGATCGGAAAGTCTCCCCTGTATCCCACCAGCTATTCACGTATTATCGAGGGGTGTTATTATTCCGACTTGTTGAATGATGATGTGCTGCTTTTCGCTCTTTCAGAGCTTGAGGGACGCTAT
>JAAYQM010000009.1 GCA_012519315.1 Clostridiales bacterium
CTTGCTTTGCTATTCTCTCCGTCGCCCTCGCTTGCGTTTTTTAGCATCTGAATGCTGTTTGTCAAGGGCGGCGAACTTTTTTTCAAATTTTTTATTTTAGACCTTGACTTTTAATAGTTAGTCTTTTTATTGTCTACTGAAATTATACTGCATTTCACTATCCGCTGTCTACTTTATTAGTATACATCCAATCCGCTGCTCGTTCAAAAGGCGGAGCGTAAAGGGCGCACAAAAGACGAGGTTGATACCGTGATTTGTTGGCTGACCGGGTATGACGAGCAGGGACTGCAAGCACAGATAACAAAGGATGTTGATTATGAAACCTTTTTTCGAGAAGCTCCTGAAATAAACCCCAATGCAGAAAAAATTAAGGGTGTAATCTGTGGTCATCGTGTTGAGGAAATTGCCGAACCACTAATGCAGAAAATCAGGTGGCTTGATAAGCTGGTCGATGAATTGGCAAAGGGAAAATCTATGGATAAAATACTTCGTGAGTAACTCTTGCAAAAGTTTTAGAGACACATTTTTTTGTTTTCTTAGGATACATTTTCGAGCGGGAACACGATTATTGCCTTTTCATCCCCCGCAATTCTTTCTTTTGCGTATTCTTTAACAAAAATGTTGTCTATTGGAAGCCTTTATGTTATACTATAGATAATTTTAAAAAGGAGAAAGGTTTTTTATGGAAGGAGACAAAGTACAAATTTTTATCGCAATGGCATTTTACATTGCGGTAGTAATTGGAATTGGCGTTTTCTATGCCAAAAGAGCCAGTGAAAGCAGTGACAACTTTTTAATTGGGGGTCGATCTCTTGGTCCCTGGATAACGGCAATGGCTGCAGAAGCCTCGGATATGAGCGGCTGGTTGCTTATGGGGCTGCCGGGACTCGCGTATTGGACAGGATTTGGTGAAGCTTTTTGGACCGCATTAGGTTTAATTATCGGTACATATTTGAACTGGCTGCTGGTTGCAAAAAGACTCCGCAATTATTCCCATGCGGCAGACAATTCCATTACCATACCTGATTTTATCAGCAATCGATTTAAAGAAAAGAAAAAAATTCTATTGTTAATTTCAGCAATTTTCATTTTAATCTTTTTCTGTGTATATGCTGCCAGTTGTTTTGTAACTGTTGGCAAATTGTTTAGCACCTTGTTTGATGTAAAATATGTCCACATGATGATCATCGGTGCTGTTTTCGTGGTTATATATACCTTTGTTGGCGGATTCCTAGCCGAGAGCGCATCTGATTTCATGCAAGGGGTTGTCATGGTTGTATCCTTAGCCGCTGTTTTGATCTTTGGGGTCATAAAAGCGGGCGGTGTTTCAGAAGTAGTCAATAATGCAAAGGAAATTCCGGGGTTTTTAGAATTCTTCGGCGTTGCAACACCGCAGGTGGCTAAAGACGGTACTCAGCTTTTAAGCTCAGGCGGCAGACCTGTTTTCGGTCCCGGAGCGAGTTACGGATTTTTAAGTGTTATTTCTGCGTTAGCTTGGGGATTGGGCTATTTCGGCATGCCCCATGTGCTGCTAAAGTTTATGGCTATTCGTGATGCCAAGGAACTAAAGACTTCGCGCCGAATTGCAATAGTTTGGTGTGTGATTTCCCTTGTTGCAGCAATCGGAATCGGCTTAATTGGCAGAATTTTATTCCCGGATGTGTTTTTGAGTGCGAAAGGGTCAGAAAATATATTCGTTCATATGTCCGGATACTTTTTCCCGCCACTTATCGCCGGCATTGTAATGGCTGGTATTTTAGCCGCAACGATCAGCTCATCAGACTCTTACCTTTTAATTTCGGCATCCGCCCTTTCAAAAAATATATATCAAAGTATTTTTAAGAAAGACGCAAAAGATAAAGAAGTATTACTGGTATCCCGTATTACATTGATTATAGTTGCGATAATCGCAATGATAATTGCCTTAGATGAAAACAGCGTTATCTTTAAAATTGTATCCTTTGCATGGGCAGGATTTGGCGCAACCTTCGGACCGGTAATTCTGTTTTCGCTGTTTTGGAAGCGCACAAATCAGATGGGGGCATTGGCGGGTATGCTCTCCGGCGGCATTATGGTATTTGTGTGGAAGCTGTTGTTAAGCAAATTCGGCGGAATATTCGGCATTTACGAGCTGCTTCCCGCATTTTTGATTTCCTCTGTTGCTATTGTTGTTGTTTCTCTGCTGACAAAGGAGCCGTCAAAGGAAATTTGCGAAGAGTTTGAAGCAGTTCAAGTGATGGGCAACGAATAGCGGGTATATAACATTCTTGTGATAATTCGCAGGTATCTATATAAATAAAAAAAGCGTGTCACCTCGATTTTAAAGGTGACACGCTTTTTCGGTGTTATTCACTGCTAAATGGGAAGCAATTATATAGATAATTAATATTATCGTGTCTTTCTGGAAACGTTAAAAATTGCCAACATATAAAATATAGCCGCGGTTACAACCAAAATCAATATGCTGACAAGGGGGCTTGCCGCCGTATCGCCGAAAAACAGCTTTACTCCCATCAGCTTCTCAAAATTTGCAACAGATTCAGCCGGCGCTTCCGCAAATGTTCTTGAAATAGGGTCCTCCATCATAACCTGTCTGAACAAAGAAGCGGCATGGGAAACGGGGAAAACCTTAATGACCCATTGAACACCGCTTGGCAGCTGACCTATCGGAAGGTAGATTCCGGTTAAAAATCCGATTACCGTTCCGATAATCGTGCTTGCGGTTGCGAAGGCGTTGTTGCTTTTGAAGAATGAGACAACGAAGAATATAATCGACGAGCTTGTTATTGTTGATAGGATGATGAGTCCTGAAACTTTAATAAAAGTGAATATGTCCATCAGGCGCCCGCCGTTTGAAATCACATAAATCTCTGCCAGCGCACAGGCAACAAAGCTCATAATAATGCCTACAATTATAGCGCCCGTAACATAACCTCCGACAATGGAACGTGTCCTAACCGGGGATGCGATGAAATCCTTATTGATCTTTTTTGCCTTGTCATCCACCATTATGCCATAAGCGCCCATTGTTGTTGTTACCGAGGTAACAGCAAGCAATCCTGCCATAATCCAGCTGTCCATTAAGTATCGAACTCCCGTAAGCCCCTCAAAGCTGCTGGTCCAGACATCTCCCAAAAACAAGGCATACAATCCGATAATAATGAAAACAGCCAAAAGGGAGAAAAATACCGATGTCCTGTCTTTGAAAAACACCTTCAAATTTCTAATAGAAAAACTGATCATTCTCTAAGCTCCTTTCCCGTTATGGTGATAAAAGCATCATCCATTGTGCCCTTTACAACCTCAAATCCGGTTATGTAATTCTTGCATACATCAATGACAGGCAAAGAGTCCAGTGTCGATTTTAGAGCAATTTCAAAGGTGTCTGTCGTTTTTCTGTACGGGAAATTCATGCCGTCAAGCAGATCCGATATTTTTTCAGTATGCTTTGTTGTTAGTATCAGCCTGTCGCTGGAATATGTCTCTTTCAGCTCGGAGGGAGTTCCTTTTGCGGCTATTTCGCCATTGTCGATAATAATAACATAATCGGCATTGGCTGCTTCCTCCATGTAATGTGTTGTAAGAAAAACTGTCATATTGTTCTGCTTTTGAATCGTTGTGATTGTCTCCCAAACAGTCTTTCTTGTCTGTGGGTCAAGCCCTGTTGTCGGCTCGTCCAAAAACAGTATTTTAGGCGTGTTTATCAGTGCTCTTGCGATATCGCACCTTCTGCGCTGACCGCCTGACAGTTTCCCGTATTGTCGACTTAAATATTCGGTTACTCCTGTCATTTCGGCGGTCCGCTTGACAGCGTCCTTTAATGCCTTGCCGTGTAATCCGTAAAAGCCGCCCCGAATTTTTAAGTTTTCCTCGATTGTCAGCAGATTGTCAAGGAGTCCGTACTGGAATACCGCACCGATAATTTCTCTGATTTTTACATCGTCCTTGCCTAGAATAAAGTCGTTTACCTTAACAGTGCCCCTGTCAGGTTTTAAGAAAGTGCAGATGATGTCAATAGTAGTGGATTTTCCGGCGCCGTTAGGGCCTAAAAAGGCAAACAGCTTACCCTCTTCCACATAAAAGTCAAGACCGTTAACGGCTTTTACATTGCCGTATGACTTATGCAGATCATGGATTTCAATAATCTTTTCCACTTGATTTCTCCTTGCTTTTAAATAGGATTTAAAATCTTAGTAACAGTTAAAAAAATTCAGATAAATTATATCATATGAAAACAAGAAAGTCGATAAATATTTATAGTTTTTAGCGAAGAGCATGCTCGAATACCGAGTTCCCTTTTTTGATAGTGGTTTTTCAGCACTTTCGAGGTGTATATATCCTCATAACCAAAAAAATATCCGGCAAGCAGAAAATATTGTAAGTGCGCTTGCAGGGGTGTTTTATTTGATATGGAGAGATTGGCGATATCTGCATTTTGCGAAGACCGGCATGCTTTTAAAAGTACAGCTGAACGAATCGGATAATTTGGGACATACTTCAGGCACAGATATATTGACAGGATGTGTAAGTTTTGCTAAAATGCATCTTAACAAACGGACTTGATGCTTATAATGAGAATGAGTTGAAGGTGAGTATGGAAAAGATTCAGGAGATTTGTAGAGTGATGAAAAACTAAATATTATTAGCCCGTGAGCGGGTAATTGGAGGAAGAAATATGGTTTCATTGAAGTTCGGTTATCCTCTGCTAAAAAGTTTTGTCTGGATGCCTTTTGCAAATTTGGATTTACCCAAGGGGAAAGTGAAATTATCAGAGATGTTTTGTTTAGTCAGATCTTTACGGTATCGAATCTCATGGCATGCAACGCCTTGTTCGCTATCACAAGGGTATAGAAAAGGGACTGATTAAGGTTGATGCCAAGCCCGAAATTGTATTTGAAACGCCGGTTTCCGCCGTTATCGACGGGCATGACGGCATGGGGCAGTTGATTGCCCATTTTGCTATGAAACAGGCAATTGAAAGGCAAAGCAATCGGGTGTGTCCATTGTTACTGTGCGCAATTCCAACCATTTCGGCATTGCGGGCTATTGCTCTAAAATGGCCTGTGACGAGGGGCTGATGGGCATTGCCATGACAAACTCGGAGGCTATCATGGTACCCACATACAGTTCATTTGCTATGCTGGGCAGTAAACCCCATTGCCGTTGCCATGCCTGCCAAACCTTATCCCTTCTTTTTTGATGCGTCGACAACAGTGGTTACCCGCGGAAAATTGGAGGTTTACAACAAGCTGGGAAAACCCCTGCCGCTTGGGTGGACGCTGGACGCCAACGGCAAACCCACCACAAACGCCGCTGAGGTTCTTAAAAACATCGTGGGTAAAAAGGGGGGCGGTATCATGCCCCTGGGCGGCGACATTGAGCAAACCGGGGGGCATAAGGGTTATGGGTACGGCATGGTTTGCGAAATCTTCAGCTCCATTCTTTCCATGGGGTTGACCTCCAATCTCACGCATATTGACGGAAAGGGCGGCACCTGTTACGGCTTTATTGCGGTCGATCCGAAAATATTCGGAGAATCGGGCAAAATTGAAGAGCATCTTTTGGTCTTTTTGCAACAACTGCGGGACGCGCCAAAAGCCGAGGGCGCCGCGCGGATTTACACTCATGGAGAAAAGGAGATGCTTGCCTATGCCGACCGCATTCAAAACGGTATCGAGGTGAATGTCAACACTCTGGCGGAGATGCGTGAACTTGCAACTTATCTTGGCATGACCATAGAGACCTATCTCGGAAACATAGAGATCGCATCCGAAACACAAAGCTCTTACAATTAAAATTGATATCCAGGTATACATAATTATAATATAAAGCGATGCCGTTTCTTATTTGTTAAGAAACGGCACCGCTTCAACCTGAAGACAAAGTCCACTTTTCGGAGTGGATTTTGTTTTATTTAGAGACGAAAAGTGATATAATATAATTAAAAAAAGAGGCAAGAAGAATAAAAAGGAGCGTTTAAAAGATGCTGAGCGAAAACAGGCAGGAGAAAGCAAGACAAATAGAAATGATTTGCATTGAGGATTTGGTTCCTCAAGATCACATCCTAAGGTATATCGACTCATCGGCTATGTGATGGAGGACAAGGTTGACCTCATTCAACACGGCTTGAATTAGCACGCCGTAAAATTTTGTGTAAACAGCTGTTCGATTCAGACAAGAATATAGGGAAATAATCTGTGGATTTACAAATGAAATCGGACGGTTGCTTAGCCTGTATTGGTGGGTATCCCAGGGTGGAACGGAGGTATGCATGTCGTCAGACATGAATGCCGACGATACACCATGGGAATACTATTTTAAAGGCTAATCACCCATCGATTCTATCCTGAAACATGATATTTAGCTGGTTTAAAACCTTGTCCCAGTTTCGACATCTGCAGGTCCAGTGTTCGACAATTTTCTTAGATGCAAGATATAGCATCTTTTTTAATGAATCATCATTAGTGAATGACGGTTAGTTGTTTGTGATTTTCCTAAATTGACGGTTCAATCCCTCAATGATATTCGTCGTATATATAATTCGCCGTATCTCAGGCGGATATGCAAAAAAGGTGGAGAGAATATC
>JAAYQM010000079.1 GCA_012519315.1 Clostridiales bacterium
CGTTGTGGCGGAATACGGCACCAAACAGGCAACACTTTCTCTTGAGGCCTATATCCTGCGCAATGAGAAGCCGATCTATTCCGGCTATGGCGGGGTTATCAATTACCATGTTACCGACGGGGAGAAGCTGGGGTATGCGGCCGATATTGCCGATGTGTACAGCGACGGTCCCGGCAGTGAGGTTAGACGGCGGATTATTGATATTGATAAAAAGATTCAGTTGCTTGAGGCAAGTCATATAGGTGACAATATCGCCGTTGCCGGGGTATCAGGGATCGATGATGCGATCGCCGGTCAGCTGCTTGCCATCCGAGAGCATATTTTTAACAATCAATTTGATTATGCCGCAAAGGCGAAGGAATCCCTCTTGATTCAAATGAATCGCAGGCAGCTCATCACCACCTCAAAGAGTGATTTCAAAGATGAAATCGCCCTTCTCAAGCAGGAGAAAGCGGCCCTTGCCTCTAACCAAACCGGAGCCTTTGAAAAAGTGAGGGCGCCGGTTGCCGGCTACTTTTATAGCATGACCGACGGGTATGAGTATGTCTTTGCCGCCGATAAGGTCGATACTATGACGGTATCCGAGTTTAACTCAATGATACAAAGCGCGCCCGATCAAAGCGTTTTTTTCCAGAAAAACCGGTACGGAGTCGGTAAGGTAGCCGAAGGTCATTATTGGTATATTGCCTGCAAGGTTGACAAGAAGATTTTGAGCGAATACGCGGAGGGAAGGGTCTATTCGGTTGTGTTCCCGTATAGCGGGGACATGAGTCTTTCCATGACGCTCTATCGTATTGTAACCGAGGATGGCAACCCCGATGCTGTTTTGATTTTCTCAAGTAGCGTCATCCCTCCGGATTTTAGCTTTTTGAGAAAGCAGAAGGTGGAGATTTCCTATTCAACTCCTCTTGCCGGCTATAAAATTCCCACCTCAGCCATCCGAATTTTGGACGGTGTCACCGGCGTGTATGTGCAATACGGAAGCCGCATCTATTTTAAAATTGCTGAGATTGTAGGGGAGATTGACGGCTATTGCTATATTCGAGCGGGCATTGAAGGGAGAACTCTTTTCGCTGATGATGACATTGAGGGAAATGAAATCTATTGCCAGGGGCTTCGGCAAAATGATCATGTTGTAGTTGAGGGGGTAGGCTTGTATCACGGCAAGCATATCGGGTGAACATTAAGAGGATATTCTATGGAAAAGTACTTATATATTGACAAAAATCTGGCTAAAATAAAGGAAACAATATCTATTGCTCAAAAAAGCCCTAATGCGGCTGCCGATGTCACCTTGCTTCTGGCTACAAAAGGTGCCGATGCGGACATTATCAATTATTTATCTCAAAAACATGGTATGATTCACATCGGTGAAAACAGAGTTCAGCAACTGCTTGAAAAATATGACAAGCTTGATAAGGAAAATTTGAGCATTCATTTTATCGGTAAGCTTCAGAGAAACAAGGTAAAATATATTGTTGACAAGGTGTCGATGATTCACTCTCTGGACAGTGTGGCCCTGGCGCAGGAGATTGACAAGCGCGCTGCCATGGCAAGGAGAGTGATGGATGTGCTAGTTGAAATTAACATCGGAAGGGAAGCAAACAAAGGCGGCATTATGCCTGAAGAAGTTGATGATTTTATGGATAATATTGCCACATACCAACATATACGGGTATGCGGTTTAATGACAATGGCGCCGAAATGCTACGAAAAATCCGAATATCGGAAATATTTTAGAGAAACTTATCGAATTTTTATTGACATTTCACAAAAAAAACTTCATAATATACAGAGACCCATTTTATCGATGGGTATGAGCGACAACTATGATATTGCAATCGAGGAAGGTGCCACTATCGTGAGAGTAGGCAGCGCAGTTTTTTCAAATAGTAATAATTATTAGATTATTGTAAAATGGCTCCCGTAAAGTATAAGAGAAAATAATTGGAGGAAATGAAAATGGGACTGATGGATAAATTGAGAAAAATGACCGGTAATAATGAATACGAGGATCTGTATGAGGACGATTATTACAACGAGTTTGACGACGGCTACGAATCGGAAGCTCAGGGCGACCAGCCCGACGCGGCTCAAACTGCCACTGCGGCACAGCCTATGATGGGCGTTGGAGCAAATATCGGATCGGCTATGAACTCCGGTATGAGTCTCAATGGCAACGCAATAGAGCTGAAGGTTGTAAAGCCCGAAAAGTTTGAGAATGTATCGCAGATTGCCGACCATTTGCTTAACCGCCGTACCGTCGTTCTCAACCTTGAGGCAACAAATAAGGAAACAGCGCGCCGCCTTATCGATTTTTTAAGCGGTGTAGCCTATTCCATCGAGGGTCAGCTTAAGAGAGTTGCGAACAATGCCTATGTGATTACTCCGAGCAATGTGGATGTCAGCGGCGATCATATGCGGGATAAAAAACAGGCGGCTCCCGCACAGTCCGATACCACAAACTCTAATGATTTTTATAACGATCTGTTATAGTTTTTTTGGCGTCACCTGATTTATAATTGTGGTGCGTATGCTTTGTGCTTTGCGTGTCCCTGTTTTTTAAACTGTCTGTATCCTTTAATCTCCGTCTGGTTGTGTGGGATTTTAGTTTTTTATATGACGACACCTTCCCCAGCTGCTTTATCAGTTGCCCGATTTGCTTAAGGGATAGGCTGATTTTGCTGTGGCAATTGATCTTGTTTTGTTTCCTTGTAAATATTACTTATGTCATCGACAATCGCGGGGGAAATGCTCCCCCGCTGTCTGATAGAATGGTGCCGCAACCCAAAGCAGAGCTGTTTTTTACTTATAGTCGGATGAGAAAATGCAAGCTGTAAAATCTTCTGCGTTTTTGCAAACTGTGATTTTCTTATCCGGGTAAGGTATTCTTGCCGGAGCCGCCTTTTTTGTCGGTATGTTGATAAGCATACAATTTTTCTACCGACAGGGGGAAGGCGGGATACATCTCCCATGACTTATGCCAAGGGAGAAATACGGTAATGTTTTATGCTTGAATTGCAAGGAGGTAGACGGACTTTTGCAGCAGATTATATATGTAATCACAGGGGTTGTTAATTATTTTATAATAATTTTGCAGTTTTTAATGTTGGCGCGCGCATTGCTTTCTTGGCTCCCCCTTGGGGAGGACAATCAGATCGCTAATTTTTTGTATATGGTTACCGAGCCTGTTGTAATGCCTGTAAGAATGATTCTGGAGAGATTCAGATGGGCCAGGAATATGCCGATTGATATTTCTTTTTTTGTGGCGATGCTGATTCTTATATTAATTCAGGCAATACTACCGCCGGTTATTGTCTAATGACTCAAAACAGTATTCAATTAAAAAAATGCATATCGCTTAATAATTATATTTTTAGGAATATAAAAACGTAAAACACCTGTATCAGGCTTTGTATAGATATGGTGCTTGATATCAGGGGGAGGTCAATAATGATTTTACCGGATGAAATAGTGAACAAAGAATTTTCCCGGGCTAGGCGTGGTTATGATATTGATGAGGTTGAGGATTATATTGCACTGTTGCTCGAAAAGTATGACACCCTTTGCCGGGAAAACATGGAGCTGGAAAAAAATCTTAAGTCGGTATTGACTGTACTTGAGAATAAGAAGAAAAGCGAAACATCGGCAAACGAGCTGCTTGAGGCCGCAAAAAAAGAAAGCGAGCGAATTATCGCCGAGGCAATGAGCAAGGCGGAAAAGATCAGAAACACTATGGTTGTCGGTCAGACGGCGAGTGAGGAAGGCGAGCTTTCAGAAATCAGGGAAAAAATTGCCGAAGGACGTCGCCAATACGCACGTCTGCGTGAGGAGATCGATTCCTTTAAACTTAAGCTTTTTGATACTTACAGCAACCACATTACCATGATCGAGCAGATTCCTCTGCCCGACATTGATTGGGATGTAAGCTCCGACAAGGCTGCAGAGGATATTGTGGTTAAAAAAAAGACCAATGACGCCGAGAAGGTGAGAAATCAGATTAAAGAGGCCGAGCTATCCGAAGTAAAAGTGCAGCGTGCGCCTGAAATAAAGCAGGTAGCACCGGCAAAAGAGACTGTAAAGCAGGCAGTACCGGTAAAAGAAACTGCAATGCAAGCAGAGCCGGTAAAAGAGACTGCAAAGCCGGTAGCAGAGGTCCGTGACACAAAGGACGATGTTGCAAGCAGCAAAAAATTCGGATTAAACATTGTCCGGGAGCCGTTGACACCTCGTTCGGCTGAAGGAAATGCGGCAAAGGAGCTGAAGGGAAGCCAGACCCTTGAAATTTTCCCGCTTAAATTTATGGAGCGGGATACCGACAAGAAAAGAAAGAGATAAATTTTCCGTATGACGGGAACATATCGACTTTGGCGCCGGACTTGATCGATATCAGTTGATGGTAGTGGTTCTTATGCCGGTTTTGCCGAGAAAGTCATATTTCAGACAGATTTGTTTACTTAGGTATGAGCATCAAAGAGGTGCTATGAATACCGAAAAAATTAACATTTTTATTGTTTTATATAAGTAATTCCGTATTTAATATGGGATCAACAAATACTCTAAGGAGAGATTAACAGGATTATGCCAGAGGATTTTACCAATACGCTGAATCTGCCTAAAACTAACTTTGCGATGCGTGCTAATTTGCCAAAACGGGAACCGGAGATATATAAATACTGGGAAGAGATCGACCTTTATGGCAGCTTGCAAAAGCACAATGCCAACAAGCCCCTCTTTGTCATGCATGACGGCCCTCCTTATGCAAACGGCGATATTCATATAGGGCATGCCCTCAATAAAATACTGAAGGATTTTATTGTTCGCATGAGGAATATGACCGGTTATCGGATGCCCTATATTCATGGTTGGGATACCCACGGGCTTCCCATTGAAAATCAGATGATAAAAAAGCATAAGGTTCATCCGAGTGAGATGGATGCAGTTAGCTTCAGAGCATTATGCGCTGATTTTGCGCGGGAAAATGTCAAAAAGCAGATGACTCAGATGAAAAGGCTCGGTTCCATCGGCGATTGGGAAAACTCCTATATGACTATACTCCCCCGCTTTGAGGCAAAGCAGATACAGATTTTCGGCGCGATGGCTGAAAACGGCTACATCTATAAAGGCATGAAGCCGGTTTACTGGTGTCCCCATGACGAGACAGCTTTAGCCGAGGCGGAGATTGAGTATGCTGAGGATCCCTGCGAATCCATCTATGTAAAATTCCCCCTTACCGATGACAAGGGGAAAATATACTCCAATATCGGCGAGACTGAAAAGGTGTTTGCGGTTATCTGGACAACTACCACCTGGACCTTGCCCGGCAACCTTGCAATTTGTGTCGGTCCCGACTTTGAATATTCGGTAATCAAGGATACACAGCGTGATGAGTGTTATATTATAGCCACCGATCTTGTTTCGGCCGTATGCCAAAAGGCGGAGATTGAGAATCCCCGGATTCTTTATAAAATAAAGGGAAGCGAGCTTGAGGGAATGGTTTGCCGTCATCCCTTCTTTGATCGTGATTCCCATCTGATTGTCGGCGATCATGTCACCCTTGACAGCGGCACCGGTTGTGTTCATACGGCGCCCGGTCACGGTGTTGAGGACTTTGTTGTCGTGCGCAACTATCCTTTTATAGAGACGATTGTCCCGGTTGACGGGAAGGGACGCATGAATGAGCTGGCAGGCAAATATCAGGGACTTACAACCGAGCAGGCAAATGATGCGATTTTAGCCGATCTTCGCGAGAGCGGCGCTCTGCTTGCAACCGAAAAAATCGTTCATACCTATCCTCATTGCTGGCGCTGTAAGCATCCGGTTATTTTCCGTGCGACCGAACAGTGGTTCTGCTCGGTTGAGGGCTTTAAGGATGCCGCTCTAAAGGCGGTGAGCAGTGTTCGCTGGATGCCAGCCTGGGGAGAGGTTCGTATCGGTAATATGATACGTGAGCGCAAGGATTGGTGTATCTCCCGTCAGCGCAACTGGGGCGTGCCTATTCCCATCTTTTACTGTGAGAGCTGCGAAGAGCACCTGATTAACAAAGTGACAATTGACCGGGTCTCACAGCTCTTTGAAAAAGAAGGATCTAATGCATGGTATAAATATACGGCGACCGAGATTCTCGGTGAGCTTGCTCTGTGTGCTAAATGCGGAAATAAGGAATTTAGAAAAGAAACCGACATTATGGATGTTTGGTTTGACTCGGGTAGTTCCTATGCCTATGTTCTTGATGAAATGGAGGGGCATACTTTCCCCTGCGATCTTTATCTTGAGGGGAATGACCAGTATCGAGGATGGTTTCAATCCTCTCTTCTGACCTCGGTAGCGACCCGTGGCTGCGCCCCGTATAAAGGGGTTCTCACCCATGGGTTTGTTGTGGACGGTGAGGGTAGGAAGATGTCGAAGTCCCTTGGCAACGGCATAGATCCCCTGGATGTTATTAAAGAGTACGGTGCCGATGTGCTCAGGCTCTGGGTTTCATCGGTGGATTATACCTCGGATGTTCGTATTTCTAAGGATATTTTAAAGCAGATGTCTGAGATCTATCGCAAAATACGCAACACCGCCCGTATTCTGCTGGGGAATCTTGGTGATCCCGAATCCGATTTTGACCCTAACACCGATATGATGGATGAACAGGAGCTTTTTGATATCGACAAATGGGCTCTTGCGCGTATGTATCGATTGGTAAACCGTGTGCGTGAGGCTTATGAGAGCTACGAATTCCACAACATTCTCCATGATGTGCACAATTTCTGTGCTATTGATATGTCAAAACTCTATATAGACATAACGAAGGATCGTCTTTATGTCGAAAAGAAAAGATCCCGTGCCAGACGGTCGGCACAGAGCGCAATGTACAAAATCCTGCGTTCGCTGACCTTGATTATGGCTCCGATTCTTGCTTATACCGCGGAGGAGATTTGGATGTCTCTTTCCCATCTTGACAGTGATAATGCCGTGAGCGTCACCTTCAACGAAATGCCTGAGAAGGGCGAGCATCCGGAGCTTTTCGCTGTTGAAGAAAGGTATAACAAGCTCTTTGATCTTCGCGATGATGTTACTCGTGCCCTTGAGATTGCCCGTGCTGACAAGCTGATAGGCAAATCTCTTGATGCAAAGGTTGTTATTTATACAGAAAATAAGGATATATATCAGACCCTTTCCGCCTTTGGCAGCGAGCTTTCGACGATCTTCATTGTTTCCCAGACCGAGGTTGTTAATTCAGCCATACCGACCGGAGTTTTTGATGATACTGTGTGGGATATCGGTGTTGAAGTAAAGGCGGCAGACGGCGATAAATGTGACCGTTGCTGGACCTATTCAGCCGACGGGGATAAGATCGACGATCAATTCATCTGTTCGCGTTGTCAAAGGATCATATACGACCGTTAAGGTTCGTATGGCGACCGATGAGGATCGTATGACGACCGTTAAAGAATAAAGGGGCATCCTGCGATGCCCCTTTTGTAAACTTTTTCAAATGCGGGATTTGCAATTTTTCGGGATTTTGCCTTTGCCGAAATAAGACTTTAGTGCGATGACAGAGAAAGATTGATGACTAATTATTATCAGAGGAACAATATGATTTTATATTTTGTGATAATCGTTGCCGGGATAATCCTTGATCAGGTTACAAAATGGATTGCCGTGGTGCAGTTGAAGGGCAATCCTTCCTTTCCGCTGTGGGAGGGAGTCTTGCATTTCACTTATCTTGAAAACACCGGGGCTGCTTTTGGCATTTTAAAGGGCAATCGTTGGGTATTCATGCTGATCTCAAGTGTTGCTATTATTGCCATGCTCTATTATCTTATGAGATATCGTCCCAAAGATAAAATTATGGGGATTGGGTTGTCTCTGATTATCAGCGGCGGTATCGGCAATATGATTGATCGCATTGTACAGGGTTATGTAGTCGATTTTATCGATTTTACCTTGATTAATTTTGCAATTTTTAATCTTGCCGACTCCTGGGTCTGCATCGGCGCCGTCCTGCTTTTTATTTATATGATCTTTACAAAAGAGGAGAGGGCGGACGATGCTGCTGAAGTACACAGAGGATGATATCGGGAGACGAATTGATGTCGTTGTTTCCGAGCGGGAGGGAATTACCCGTTCGGCGGCGGCACGTTTGATTGAAGAGGGATTTGTTACAAAACGGGGAGGGGCGATTGCGAAAAATTATCGCCTGCGTGCCGGCGATGAGATAGATATTGAGTTTCCCGAGGCAGCACCCTCATGTGTGACGGCAGAGGAAATCCCCCTTGATATCATATATGAGGATGACAGCATTATCGTTGTAAATAAGCCGGTAGGCATGGTGGTTCACCCGGCGCCCGGTAATTATACCGGAACCTTAGTAAATGCCTTGTTGGCTCATTGTCGTGACTCTCTGTCCGGTATCGGCGGGGAGCAGCGTCCGGGCATTATTCATCGCATTGACAAGGACACGGGGGGACTGCTGGTGGTTGCAAAAAACGATGAAGCCCATCTCTTTCTTTCGGAGCAGATAAAAATGCACAGGATAGAAAGGATATATCACGCTATTGCAACCGGTAATCTTAAGGAAGACAGAGGAACAATTAATCTACCGATCGGGCGACATCCGGTTGATCGGAAGCGCATGGCGGTTATTAAAGACACCACCGGCGGAGGGGTAAAGGCACGCTCCGCTGTGACGCATTATGAAGTAATTGAGCGATTTGGCGCCTTCACTTATCTGCGTCTTCGGTTGGAGACCGGTCGGACTCACCAGATTAGAGTACATTTATCCTCCCTTGGCCATCCCTTAGTGGGGGATCTGGTCTACGGTGGCGGAAAAACGGCCTTCGAAAAGAAGCATTCCCGCCTCCTTTCGGGTCAGTGCCTTTATGCGAAAGAGTTGCATTTTTTGCACCCGAAAACGGGGGAACAGCTTCACTTTGAAGGTGAACTGCCTGATAATTTTACCGCACTTTTGGATTTGCTGCGTAAAACGTATCAATACGGGTATTAATTCGGCAGAATGACTGACCGATTTAAACAGGGGGCAAAGGCGCCCCCTGAAAAACTATGACAGACAGGGAAGGGGCGTTTCCATTTTATACCGTGCATTTGTAAAAAGTGTTTTAATAAAATAATAATTGATTGGCGATGCTATTGCCTTTTTGTAAGAATAAATATATAATTGTGGTGTAGTCTTTATATAATATTATATATTTACAAGATTATACAGTGTATAAAAAACATAATTTATACTCCGGGCAATATGCGTTACATAACCCTTTATAGTGTTGCTTTGTGTCTGTGAGTATTTCGCGAGGAGAAGGCAATGTATATTAGAAAAGGCAGGGCTGCACAGGCAGTTCGTTTGGACGAAATGCACCACAGCTTTGTTGAATTGCAGACCGAGGGCCCTCTCTATGTCAATCCTTTTATTGATTCACTTGATGAAATGACCCCGGATGATATTGCCCCGCCTGTTAAAAAAGCAAAGCTGTCAATGGGAGATCGAATTTTCAATATCGTACGATATTTGATTATAAGTGCTTGCGCTCTCGTTTTCGTCGGTTGCATGGTGTATATAGTTTATAATCTGTATCAATACAAAGCAGCAAGAGATTATTACAACAATATTGCGGAAGGGCTTTTTGACGAGGTTAATATCGAGCCTGACAATTACTTTGCAACGGTGAGTAAGCTCTCACAGAGCGCAAAGAGCACCAATCTGTATAACTATGAGACGTTCTTGAAGAAGCTTGGATCAGGCATTCCCGCAGTTTCCATTATTGACGGAACACACAATTTGCAGTATGAGCGGATAAAGGCAAAGCTGGCAGAGCTTCATGCTGAAAACAACGATATATACGGTTGGATTAAGGTTGACAATACAAGAATAAATTATCCTCTGGTTCAGGGTGCCGATAATACATATTATCTCGATCATACCCCTAGCGGAGATTTTCTCAAGGCCGGTTCTATTTTCGTCGATTATCGAAACGGTCCCTCTCTTGCCGAAAATATGAACACAGTGATTTACGGTCATAATCAAGCGGATAATACGATGTTTAGCAATATTGATAAATTTATCAGATCCGAAAGCTTTTTCAACGAAACAAAAATTACAATATACACCTTTGACGGTATCTATACTTATGAGCCCTTTTCGGTCTCACGTGTAAAAGCGTATTACCCGTATTTCCGTACTCATTTTACATCAACCGAGGATTTTCTAGCCTTTGCAGAGGATATGCATAGCAGGTCGATCTGGAAAAAGGATGTCACCATTACCGAAAATGATCGTTTGATTACCCTTTCTACCTGTGACAATATTACGACGGATGGCAGATATTCCGTTCACGCACGGCTTATCAGTATAGAAAAATAATAGCGCACTCATAAATTTACATAAGGCTTATATAAATGCTTTCTGCCTTTGCCCCGGTCTATCGGGGCAAAAGACTTTTATCATCCTTTTTAAAAAAAACAGTTTTTCTAAGCGCCGACAGGGAAACTTTATTTAAATTATAACAAAAAAGTACTGGCATTATTTAAAACAATGGCAGCAAAAGATGGGATAGTCAATATTATGAAAATTTCTGTATGCATTCCGATGTATAACGAAGGAAAGATTATTGCAAAAACCGCGAGAACTCTCAATGATTATATGGCCGCAAATTTTGAGGATTATGAGGTGATTTTCGCAGATGACGGGAGTACCGACGGGTGTGCGGATATTGTGCGTGACCTCGGGTTTGATCACATTCGGGTGGTTGGCTACCCACAAAATCAAGGCAAGGGATGCGCTGTCCGTACCGCGATGTTGGCGGCTGTCGGCGATGTTATGCTTTTTACCGATGCTGACCTTGCATATGGTACCGAGGTAATAAAGCGGCTTTATCAGATTTTTGCGGAGATGCCGGAGGTTGATCTTGTGATTGGCTCAAGAAATGCGGGAGCCGATGGCTATGAAGGCTATACCTTTGTGCGGAAATTGGCGTCAAAGGCTTATATTCAATTTCTTAAGCTAGTGGGCGGGCTTAAAAATTCCGATTCACAGTGCGGGTTTAAGGGCTTTCGCGTAGATGCTGTAAGGCGAATATTCCCTCTGTGTCAGGAGAACGGCTTCGCCTTTGATTTTGAGATTCTTTTAATTGCCCAGAAGCTCGGTCTGAAAATAGAAGAGATGCCTGTCAAGGTTATTAACCACGGCTCCTCCAAGGTTCGTGTTCTGCGAGATACCGTTCGTATGCTGAAGGCACTGAAGGGTATGAAATCACGGATAAAACGGATGCAAATCACAAAAGATTGAATGTCGAGAGGGCGTTATGATAGAATTGTGCGCTACAAAGATTGAAGGATCTATTAGCGAAGGTATGATAAAACGGAGCGGTGAGTATCTGCCGCCCTCCTTTTTTAGGCGCGCTTTAGAAAAGGAGGGCACTTTTGCAGGTCGGCAGCGTTTTATGGGGCTGCTCCTTCTTTGGCGGATGATAAACAGGAGGCAGGACAGCGAAGGAGTGAAAGGAGAGACTCTTGAGATTGCAGAGCATGAGGGGGGCAAGCCTTATATATCGGGAATGCCTCATATTGAGTTCAGCATTTCCCATAAGGGGGATCTTGTTGTCTGCGCCCTCAATCGCTGTGGCGCCGGGGAGGTGGCATCACCGATTGGCGTTGATGTTGAGGTGATTCCGGATGACGAAAGACGAATTTCGGCAATAGCACGACGTTTTTTTTCGTCGGACGAAAATGCTTTTATTGAGCGGTCGGAGGATCGATGTGAAGCATTTGCAAGAATTTGGACAAGAAAGGAAAGTCTCCTAAAGCTGAGGGGAGAGGGAATCGGCAGGATTTCCTCGGTCAATGCTTTGCAGCCGGCAGGGCTGACCTTTTTTGAATATCGGACTTTTATAGAGGGGGATCGGTATTTGATTTCTCTCTGCTGTTGTGAAGATTTGATATGCTTCGATGAGCTTGAATTTATTAGTTTTTCAGAATAAAGGATTATATATTTGAATGTGTTCTCTGCGTTCTTATTGAAATATTCCGGTTGTTATAGTAGAATGTTTGTAAATAGGCAAAATCAAAAAGGAGAAAAATGAACATGCATATTATCCCCCAACCTCAAAAAATAGAACAAAAGGACGGCTTTCTTTATATAGATCCGGCCGCTAAAATCCTGCTTGCGGATGGTTGCGGTTATAATGCTCTTGAATGCGCTCAACAGCTTAATGACGATCTTAAAAAGACCGTTGGGTTTGAGTTGCTTGTTACAAAGAGCAGGAATGCTTCACCGAAAGCGGTTACCCTCTCTGTTGCCCCCGGTGAGAGGGAGGCGTATAAGCTCTCTGTCTCCGGCGACGGTATTGTTGTTACCGGCGGTGATGAGGCCGGCTTGTTTTACGGGGTTGTTACCCTGCGACAAATAATTCTGCAATATGGGGCCTGTCTGCCTTATGTGGAAATCGAGGATAAACCTTATCTTGAACATCGCGGATTTTACTTTGACGTTACCCGCGGACGAGTACCTACTCTTGATGAGCTGAAGGATCTGGCTGATAAGGCGGCGTTTTACAAGCTTAATCAGCTTCAACTGTATGTTCAGCATACCTATCTTTTTGAGGGGCTTAACGAGGGATGGTATGGCGCGGATCCTCTTACTGCAGAGGAGATTATGGAATTTGATGAATACTGCGCAAAGCGGCATATTGATTGTGTTCCGTCTGTTGCCTGCTTTGGTCATATGTATCATTTTTTAAATTCATATACCTACCGTCATCTCTGCGAGATCGATGTGACGGTTGAGGAGCCCTTTGCTTGGATCAATCGTATGAGACACCACACCGTTGATGTAACAAATCCTGACAGTTTTGAGCTTGTAAAAAGCATTCTTGACCAGTTTATTCCTCTGTTCCGTTCGAAATTCTGCAATATCACCTGCGACGAAACCTTTGATCTGGGTAATGGCAAGTCAAAGGCATATGCAGATCAAAAGGGCGGAAAAAGTCTCATTTATGTTGAGTTTTTGAACAAGATTATCGATCATGTTAAAACGGTGCATAACCGACGTCCCATGTTCTGGAGTGATATTTTAGTTAAGGATCCGGACTTTCTTAAATATATCGACAAGGACGTTATTTGCCTGCACTGGGAATATCGTGCCAATCCCTCTGAGGAAAGGGCGCAAATCATTGCTCAAAGCGGTCTGTCCTGGTATGCCTGCCCGGGAACTAACAGCTGGAACGTTTTTGTTCCGAAAATGGATGTCGCCAATTCCAATATCCGCAAAATGGTGGAATATACCGTCCGATATGGCGGATGCGGCGTTCTCAATACCGACTGGGGAGATTACGGGCATATCAATGCTCCCGCGCTGTCAAAATGCGGGATGATTCTGGGAGCGGGTCTTTCCTGGAATCCCTTTGATTTGCGGGATGACGATGAGTTTGACAAGGCTGTTTCTGCTATTGAATACGGGACAACCGCCCTTGATCTTATAGGCACCCTCCGTGAAATATCAAGGCATATGCACATCACCTGGAATAATGTTGAGAGTTTTATGACCTGGCAGCTTGGCATAAATCATGAAGAAGCACGGATGGCCGATATTGTCAACACACCGATAAAAACCATTGAAAACGATTATCAGGCAATTCTTGCCCTTCGTACCAAAATACTGTCTGATGCTAAGGATATCAGGATATACGACAACAAAATCGACATCAATGATATGGAGGTCGGCGCCTATGGCTGTGCATTGATGATCGCATTGGGGCCTGTTATGAAAAGGCACGGCTTCAATCAGGATGTTCCTTATATAGTTGAGCCGAAGGTGCTTGCTGATGAGTTCGAATTGTGGTTCTATCGTTATGCTGCAGCGTGGCGTGCCCGCAATAAGGAATCGGAGCTTTTTCGCATTAAGGATAGGATTCGCCATATATGCAATTACCTTAGAAAAATTTAATTCAGTTAAGAATGCCCCGGTAAAGCCGGGGCATTCTTGGCTGAAAACCGAGGAAGGGTCGATTCTAGCAAGAAAATAAAAAATTTATTAGCAGTAGAAAAAGTCGGCTTTGTTTTAATTTTAATGTTGAATTAACTATTTTCACGGGTAGTTTTGTTTTTGTCGGACAGGAGGAAAGCAGAAAAGGAATATTGTAATAAAAGCTTTTGCACAAACAGAGAAATTCCTGCACAAAACAGGCTTGACATCTACCGTGTCATATGTTAGAATAAATATCGTTGCGACAGATGCAATAAAAGCCACGGAGGGGTAGCGAAGTGGTCATAACGCGGCGGTCTTGAAAACCGTTTGAGGGCAACCTCACAAGGGTTCGAATCCCTTCCCCTCCGCCAGCGGCGAGTCGCCGCGGACAAGTTGCGCACTCACGTTCGTGGGTGCGTTTTATTTTTATCGCCCACGCCGGGGCGGTATATTTTTTGTCAGTGGATTACAGTAAGGCGCAAATTCCTATCGACATTCAAGATTACAGACGCGAGAACTAAAGCTGGAACAGAAGCTCCGGATTTTTTCACTTTATTCAAAAATTCCTTTGAACGTCTCATTAAAAGGGAACGCTGGATTATCTTCTTTCGTTAGGATTACGCCATGCATTGCAAGGTCATCTAATATTTGAGGGCTGGTGGCATTGGCTGGTTTTTTTCTGTGGAATACAGCTTTTTCTGTCGGTAGGTGGCAAGAACGAAAAGGAGTCAACTTCTTAACAGTATCATTGAACTGTGAGAAATTGACTCCTGTTTTTTAGATATATAAAGGATTTTCATAATTCTGCCTAATCTTTGCATATGGAACATTTCTTTTGTATTCTGCTCTCTTTGAAACAATCGAAAGATGTGTGAATTTTTCTGGGATTATCAAAAATGAAGGTTTTAAGACTTGTTGTTTAAAATATTATCGATTTTAATCCTGATTTTATCGATAGTGGACTTGTCGCTTTTTTCGGCATCGGTTTTAATCGAAGGGTCGGAATACAGTATGTTGCCATCACTGCTCTGGAAAGGATTTTTGGATGTTGCCATCGTTTTGAGGGGATTAATAGGACAACAGTCCCCCTCTGTTGAATCGATAACAGCTTTGAGCTTGGTCGTCATTTCTTTTGAAAGATTCTTCATGGGATAGATATTGCTTTCAAGCTTTTGGGTTGCCGATTCAATGGTCTTCAGATTATCAAAGATGCTTGACAATGATTTTGATATATCGTTTACAATGCCGCCGTGCTCGCTTTTAATGTCTGAAATGGAGCTTTGCATTCGGTCGGCATATTCCTCTATGATGCCTGAATAGGTGGCAAGCTGCTTTTCCATCTCTTCAATGGTATTTTGGCGCATCCTTTCCATATCGATATAAGCACGCTCGCATATCGAACCCACCAGCCTTTGCAATGAGCTGTTTTCGGCGGGAGAGGTATCCTCCCTCTGTTTTTCGGCATTCAGTTGCTCGCTTAAGACCTTGATTTTCTCCTCCGCGGCTGCAAGCTTTTGTTCCGCTTCGTTTTTTGCATCGATCTTTTCTTTTTCAAGCTTTTCAATCCGGGCTTTTAGCTCATCAATTCTCTGGTCGCTCGTATTTGTAAGCGTTAAGCGCTCGGTAAGCCTTTCGATTTCGGCCTTTGCAGCCTCAAGTTCGGTTGTAGCATCAGTGAGCTTCTCGGTAAGAGTTGAAAGCTTGGTTGTCATTATATCATTTTGGTTTTGTAAAGCGCTTACCAGTTCATCTGTTTTTTTGATATTGTAGCCAAATAACGATTTTTTCATAATGTCACATCCTTTCAAGCGTGATAAAGATTTAACAAAAAAACCGCAAAACAAGACAGGGCATACTGTTTGTTATTGCGGCCAGTCGATCATTTCAAAATGGCATTATCCAAGGGAAACACCACTTGTGTTAGACACTCAGCTTTGCGTCATCAGCTTTCGCTGATTTTGCCTAATATTATATTCTATAAAAAATGATTATAAAAGCGAAAAAAGCAATATAATATATACATATTCTTACAGTTTCAAAGACCTTTTGCGGGGGATAAGCAGATATCGCCGATACGGGAGGTCTGTCAAATTTCGCTTGACATAATCGGTCTTGTCATGTTAATATGTTATGAGAAAAAGACCGTTCGAATATTACCTCGAACAGTCTGTGTTTTCTCCCTTGCAGGAAAGTAATCGAAAAAATGACAGGTGCGCAACTAGATTAGTCATTTGTTTCTGTGATATCGTTGCTTGCCTCTGTTGTTTCGTTGTTATTTTCTACAGTTTCGTTATTAGCTTCTGCAGGTTCGTTAGATATATCGGCTTCATCGGTGTTTTGCGTTTCAGTATTTGCATTTTCGGCATTTTTTTGCGCCGCTTCAAGCTCGACCTTGTATGCATCGATAACCGCACTTTCAAGTGACGCTCTAAATTGTGCATTTATAGGATGCACGATATCGCGATAGGTTGAGTCCGGATTTTTTCTGCTCGGCATTACTATAAAGAACTTGTCCCGGGCATTTATAACCTTGATGTCATGAACCGCGAGTTGATTGTCAAATGTTACCGATACAATCGCCTTCATAGGACCTTCATCAAAGAGCTTTCTGATTTTAATATCTGATATCTCCATTTTTGCAAGTCCCCCTAGTCGAGTTTGTAAAGTCAAAAGTTTTTGTTCACTTTATTAGTATACATTAAGTTTATTAAGATTATTCAAATAAATAGGAATTTTTTCTTTAACAGACGATGTACAAATTGTTAATCTTTTATAAATTTATAAATTATGGAAGAAGGGTATCTATTTGTCAACACCAAATACGCGCTATGGCGCAGAGCAAATTATTCGAATGTTGTACAAAAAAAGGAGTATTTTTTTCATCGGAATAGGGGGAGTGCATATGTCCGCTCTTGCCCATATTGCGATGGATCAGGGGTATATTGTGGGCGGATCTGACAGAACAGAAACGGCCCTTACACGCAGCTTGTCCGACAGCGGAATTGATGTGAAATACGGTCACTGCGAGAAGAATCTCGATGGATACGAGGTTGTTGTCTATACTGTCGCAGTACCGCCCGACAATCCCGAATATCAAAGGGCGCAGAGGGAGGGGCTTCCTTGTATTTCCCGTGCTGATTTTCTCGGTTATATTATGACACGCTGTAAAAATCGCATTGGCATTGCCGGGATGCATGGGAAAAGCACCTGTACCTCCATTGTCTCACAAATTTTTATCGATGGGGAGACCGACCCGACCATTCTCTCGGGGGCAGAACTACCTGCGCTGAATGCCTCCTATCGAATCGGTAAGGATGAATTTTTCATCTTTGAGGCGTGTGAGTATATGGACTCCTTTTTGTCCTTTTATCCTACCATCGCCGTTATTTTGAATATTGAGATGGACCATGTGGATTATTTCAAAAGCATGGATCAAATATACCGTTCTTTTGTCGCTTTTATGAATAAGACCGGAGAGGACGGCGTCTGTGTTGTGAATGCGGATGATCCCCATGTGATGAAATGCGCAGCCGAATATGGGTGGGATCTTATCACCTTTGGGGTACATGACAGCCGATCTGATTTTCATGCTGAAAACATTGATTTTTCGAGGGGGCGCGCCTCTTTTGATATCATCTGTAAGGGAAATCTGCTTTGCCGTGCAAATCTTGCCGTTCCCGGTTATCATAATATTTATAATGCACTGGCGGCGGCGGCCTGTGCGTGGCTATGCGGGATCTCCGGGGAGATGATTTCTGCGGCGCTGGGAACCTTTACAGGGGCAAAGCGCAGAATGGAGCATAAGGGCCAGTTGAACGGCGCCGATTTGTATGAGGATTATGCCCATCATCCTACCGAAATTGCTGCCACGATTGACAGCGCAAGGCGGATGGGGTACAATCGGGTGCTCTGCGTTTTTCAGCCCCATACCTATTCACGTACTGCCGAGCTTTTTGACAGCTTTGCATCCGCGTTGCGTACTGCCGACGAGGTTGTGCTTACCGACATTTACTCAGCGAGGGAAACAGATACCTTCGGCATATCTTCGGGAAAACTGGCTGATGCGGTGGGCGGCGCTTTATATTTTTCCGACTTTTCGGATGCTGCCGACTATTTTGCCTCAAAGCTTATGCCCGGGGATGTTCTATTGATCATGGGGGCTGGGGATATCTATAAATTGTCCGACCTGCTTTCCAATATGGGCAAAGCTTAGAGCTTTGTTTTGTCTGTATTATGCAAGTGCGGGGCAAGAGCCGACCGGTGAGGACGATGTGAGTTTTTTGTGCTTTAATGAAAATCCAAAGCCGCATTTTTGGTGGAGGATTTTCATTTTATTTTTGGTGGAGAGGTAAGAAAGACTAACTATTAAAAGTCAAGGTCTAAAATAA
>JAAYQM010000080.1 GCA_012519315.1 Clostridiales bacterium
CTTATGTAAAGCAGGCTTTGGATTTTGCTCTGCTCGAGGATTTTGATCATCTTTACCGTTATGCCAACCTTTTGGATCTGGACACTCAGATTCCGGCGCATCAGCTTGTAAAAAGTTATGTGGATATTACACCGGGGCGCCCTACAATTGCGGAGCATCGGTTTCCCTTTGATTCGGTTAAGAATCATCTGGATTTTAAAACGGCCGACATTCGCACTAAAATGAACACCTTGATTATTACCGCCGGTGAGCAGCAGACCATGAATTTTTATATGAACATCGGCAACACCTATTACAATGATTTAGGACGTAAGCTCTATCTTGAAATTGCTATGATTGAGGAACAGCATGTCAGCCATTACGGCTCTCTGCTTGACCCAAATTGCACATGGCTTGAAAATCTTTTGCTTCACGAATACACCGAATGCTATCTTTACTACTCATTTTATCAGGATGAGTCAGATTCTCATGTGAAAGCGATTTGGGAGAAGCATCTTGAACAGGAGATTGCTCACCTGCACAAAGCGGCACAGCTTCTGCAGCAGTATGAAAATAAAGATTGGCAGCAGGTGATACCCGGTGGCTCGTTCCCCGAATTGCTAAGATTTCATGATACCCGCGATTATGTCCGGCAAATCCTCGGTCAGCAGATTTTATTGACTGCGAACAGGGAACAATATACGCCGGTATGCGAGTTGCCCGAGAATCATGAGTTTTTCTTTTATCAGCAGAAGGTTAACCATGATGTTGGTGCGGTGGCAAGCCATCAGGTTATCGCCCGGCATCAGCAAAAGTATAACGTTGATTATCGTGCCGAGTCGCAGCCGAACCCTGTTAAAGAGCTTGGTGACCGTACAATAGATAATACGACTATCGCCCGCTCAAGATAAAGATCAGAGAAACGCCACCCACAATAAGGGCGGCGTTTCTCCTTGTTTGTGTAAAAATATACTCAATTGCTTTTATGCACGTCAAATCTAACCGATGAAATTGACAGTCATAAAGAGAAGGTATGATGAAAGTTTTACATTACATAAATCTAATTCAATATTAGAAATGCATAAAACAGCCGTTTTAAAGGTTGAGTTTGATAAATATCTAATGTTGAAAAGTGGCGGCAAGTGCCCTAATATTTCGTAATATATTGGCGAAAATAATATCAATGTGGTGGATCGGCTGCATTTTAAGGAGAAAAGGGTCGAAAAAATGAAATGTAAAAAAATAACTGGAACTTTTGTTCGGTATTCGATAAATATAATTGAGATGTATATCAAACATAAAAATAAAAAAATTATAGTGTATATGAAAGCAGTTGCGAGCTTGATTTGACGGTTATCAAACATTCATTTTCGAGATTGATACACAGTGCCGCGTTTTCGTCTATCCCGGTAACTATTCCGGATTTTTCACTATTATCATCGGCTAGTACGGTTACTTTCTTGCCGATTAAAAGGGAACGTTGCCGATATTCGTCAAGATAGCTTCTTGATTTGATGTCGGGCAGCAGCGAAAATAGATGGTTTAGAACGTGAGCGATGGTGTCGGCTTTTATTGATAATAAATCTGATGGCATCTCTTTGAGAAGGGTGCCGGCGGTATTTTTCAGCGCATCGGGAAAGACGGTAGGCGCCAGATTGATTCCGATTCCGACAACAGCGTAATTCAGTCGACCATGGTTGCCTATTGCACCTTCGGTTAAGATGCCGCAAATCTTCCTTCCCCTCACAAAAATGTCGTTGATCCATTTAATCCGGCACTCAGAGTGAGAGACGGCTTCGACAGCCCTTGCAACGGCAACGGCACATAGAGGAGTTATGTGGGGCAGATCATCAACAGAAATATCGGAGGGCAGGATTGTACTCATATATATGCCTGTGTCAGGCGGGGAATAAAAGGAGCGCCCTTGTGTTCCGCGCCCCTTTGTCTGGGCGGATGCAATGATGGTATATCCTTCGTCAACGCCTTTCGGGGCTTTTGCAAGTGCTTTTGCAATATCGTTTGTCGAGGTTACCGTATCTCGGATATCAAGCATTGCCTTAGTTGCGGCGCCTGTTAGACCTTCCTTGATCCTTGCGGAAAGCTTATGGTTAAAATTTTCATCTAATCCCTTGTGCATAACGACCTCGTAATATATAATATAGTTTAGCTAAATTCAGTTGCGCAATAATTTTGGGATGGAGATTTAATGGAAAAAACAAGAATTATTCTGCTCGTTTATCTGGGCGCGTTATCCATATATGCTATAACAATTAGCATCTATGATAAAATCGCGGCAAAAAAGTATCCTCGCCGGCGTATTCGGGAGAGAACCCTTCTTCTGACCGCAATTGTCGGAGGTGCGCCGGCTATGTTTATTATTCTGCAGTTTATTCGGCATAAAACGAAACACTTAAAAATAATTGCTACTGTGGCCGCCCTTGGGGTATTGTGGGCGGGTATTTATTTGTATATTATCTTTCGGTTTGAGCTTGTTTGGAATGCTGTCATCAATTTATTTTAACATAATTTATTCATTTAGGAAACAGAAAAATAAAAGGTTGCTGACTTCAGAGTATCTTAGCCATAATTTTATAGGTTGTGTTACGGGATCTCCCTTATCTGAAAGGGGGATCCCGTTTTATTATGTCGGTTTTGTTATCGTGCCACCTGTTTGCGGCTTGTCATAAAAATCCTGACATCGGCATATTCATATAAAAAACAGGAAGGCAAACAATATGCAAAATGTAAGGCGCTTTGTCGCGAATGCATTGCTCCTGACAGGTGTGTCCCTGCTGATGCGAACAATCAGTGTCAGCTTTAATGCATTTGTCTCGGTGAAAATCGGCGCATCGGGTATGGGGCTTTATTCGCTGATTATGAGCATATATATATTTGCGGTAACCTTTGCCACTTCCGGGGTGAATCTTGCCTCCACCAGACTTGTGGCAGAGGCTCTCGGACGCGGACGCCCGCGGGAGGCGAAGGCAGTTATTCGGCGGTGTATAAACTACAGTCTTTTTTTTGGTACGATTGGGTGTCTTGTCCTTTTTACCTTCTCAAGGAAAATCGGAACCTATTTGCTGGGGGATGTCCGAACGATCCCTTCTATTCGCCTTTTGGCGTTGAGCCTGCCTCCTATTGCCCTTTCGTCGGCGCTTAACGGTTATTTTACCGCCGTAAGAAGGGTATATAAAAATGCCGCCACCCAATTGTTTGAGCAGGCGTTAAAAATCTTTTTGTGCGTATACGGGCTTTTGTTGCTGTTGCCTCACGGTATTGAATATGCTTGTATAGCTCTGGTTGGGGGAGGGGCGGCGGCAGAGCTTATGTCCTTTCTTTTTTTGTATACTCAGTTTTTGTTCGACAAGCGCAGACACCTGAAAGAGACGCAGAACAAAGAGGTTGCCAAAGGCCTTACCCGATCGATGCTCGGTATCTCTCTGCCGGTCGCTCTGAGCGCCTATTTACGGTCCGGTCTGATTACCGTTGAGCATATGCTGATCCCCTTTTGCCTGACTAAAAACGGGCGATCAAGGGAACAGGCTCTTGCATCCTATGGTATTCTGCATGGAATGGTGATACCTGTGGTGCTGTATCCCTCGGCGATTTCAAGCGCCTTTGCAGGATTGCTCGTTCCTGAACTTGCCGAATGCCGTGCGCAGAAAAACACAAGAAGAATCGAGTATATCGTCTCGCGGGTGTTTCATCTTACGCTTGTATATGCCATCGGAACGGCGGGTATTTTGATCAGCTTTTCGTATGATCTCGGCTATACGATTTATAACAGTCGGGAGGCGGGGGATTTTATCCGCATGATGGCGCCCCTGGTGCCCGTGATGTTCCTTGACATCTCTACCGATGCTATGCTCAAAGGATTGGGTCAACAGGTCTATTCAATGGGTGTTAATATCTTTGATGCATTTTTGAGCATCGTTTTTGTTTATCTGCTTTTGCCCTCCTACGGAGTGCCCGGCTATGTTGCGGTAATCTATATTGCAGAAATCATTAATGCAACCCTTAGTGTATATCGCTTGCTTACTGTAACCGACTTGAGGCCGAAAGTATGGAAATGGCTGATAAAGCCCCTTGTTTGCATTGTGTTGGCTAACTGGATGGTTCAGATTGTTTCAAGGGTTGCGGGCAGCTTGCTTTTATACAGTGTGTCCGGTCTTGTTGTTCGTATTGTGCTGACCGCCATTTTATATCTTATGTTTACTGTTCTTACCGGCTGTTTTAGTCGTCAGGATGTTCGCTGGATGAAAAGCATTGTAATCGGAAAATAATACGTAATTGACAAATTAAGCTAAAAGAAAAACAGCCCCCTTGTAATACCACTCGGTATTACAAGGGGCTACTTTTAGAAAGAAGTCATAAAGACTATGAGAGACCTTTGTTTGAATTCAGCTCGGTGCCTTGATACATATTGGTTCTGGCAACGGCGATATAGGTTTTGCCGCGATTGATGGCAAGGGGCTTGCCGTTTTGGTCGGTGAGCCGCATCTGAGAGCCGGTTTCCTGCCGTGTCCATTTGATCGGCATGGACTTACCGCCGTAGATATAGTAGCCGTCGCCTGTTCCGGTAAGCTCCATATCAAGAATACCGCTTGTGCTGTTGATCACCCAGGTATCAAAATAAATGATGATAACGTTGGTAAACTGAAGGTGTTCGTCGTTTGCCGCATCGATATATGGCGCCGAAATGTTGTGATAGCGGAAATAGGAGTTTGTATCCTTGTTGTAAGCAAGGCGCTGCATACGGTAATTGAGGGAATAAGGAATAACCACATTGGTGGCGTCGGCGCCGGTGGGGATAAATTCCTTACCGTAGTCGATAAATTCAAGGGGAAACTTAAAGCCGTCGGACAATTCGGTCTTATATCCGCGCTTTGCTATGGCGGTGGCGAGGTTTTTGCCGGTTATCATCAGGCTATGCTCAAGACCCATTGTTGAGATACGGGCGCTGTCTCTGTAGAAATACTGCGCAACGTTGACAGGCGTGTAGCCGTTGACCCCGTCAATATTATTGATTCCTTTTTGGGAAATATCTGAATTGGCAAGAGGACTTCCGCCGGCATGTATAAAGATACCGTTGAAATCCTCGGAAAAATCGAGCATATAATGACGAGCAGAGCGAACGGAGCCTATAACTCCGATGTTTTCATAATCAAGAGCAACCATTAAAAGCCGGGTCTCTCCCCCCTCTGCGGAAACCTCTATCAGGATATCGGCTTGTGAGACGCCGACTGCGGGAAGCGCTCTTGATGTGTTGTTAATGGATATGACAGCCGGGCGAATATCGCTTAAATCCTTATCAGCGGCAAGACCGGTCAACGGATTGATAAATTGTGGCAAATTGTCGTTGTCAGGTTCGGTTTCGGTGGTGTCGGTATCGGTAGTAGTGGAGGAATCCGTTGTGCTTTCAGAGGGATTTTGGGCGGTCGTTGTAACATCGCCGCCGGTGGTGTCGGTTGGACTTTTGCCGGCATCGGAGTTGCAGCCGGCAGCCAGTATAAGAAGAAATGTCAAGGTAAGAGCAAAAGAAGTTTTGATAAAAATTTTGCAGCTTAACATTACGTGTTATGCCAATGCCCTTTCCAACCAAATCATACCGATGTCAAAAGCATCAAATAAATTGGTTTTTTCACCTTGCTTCAATATACGGTCGTGAGGAGAGAGTGTCTGATCGGTGGATAGAATTTGTATCAAAATCCTTGAAGGGACTTCAGTATTTAAAAATTTTTCATACGATAATATTAGCATAAAAAGAATATATTCATCGGTCATGTTGCCGTAGGATATGGTATTATTTTCTCTTACCAGAGGTTTTCCCTTGTATTCAAGAAATTTACCCTTCACTGTGGTTACATAGCTCATATTCTTCTCCTTTCAACGTTATTTGTAAAATCTATTTCCTTATATCATACTATATCATGTGGCGAATGTCAACTTTTTAATTGTAAACAAAAGATTGAAGAACACATAAATGTTGTAAATATCATCCAAATATTATGCAAAAATTGTTATAAAATATGACAACATTACTACACACATGGATGTTTTTGGAACAAAACTATCTATTTTTTCATATAAGGCGATTGTGTGATAAAATCAAAGGCAGGGGCCGATTTTGCAAGAGCGAGGGTAAAGAGGGCATCGGCTCTGTGGACGACAGCGGCCTGCCGGTGGGCGTTTTCGGGCAGCAGTTTGTAGTCAGAGGGTTTTGTAAGGATTGGAATCGATGCGCACTTTTTCATTCGGCGCAGTACCTCTCTCCCCTTGTCGTCGGTTGCGAGGAGTTGGGTATAGGCGGGCGGCGTCTTTAGCTGTTTTTCGGTGACAGCGAGAAGACAATTCCAAACGGCGCGGCGGATGCGGGCGAGGGTGTAGCGCTTGGTATGCGCAAGGGCGAAAAATGATTCTAGTGAGGTCGCTTTTTTTGCGGCAGAGCACAGCCGGTAATTCAGCCCGCCGGTAATCTCGGCGGTGTCGGAGATAGAGTCGGGATCGGTCAATCGGAAAAAGGCAAGAATTGCCTCGGTTAGATTATCCATATCCGCAACTCTTTGTTTTTCGATACATTCACGATAGATAAGATAAGCGTTTTCGGGAACATAGGGCGCGATTTTTTCGGCTCCCTCTGTGCGAAGAAGGGTGCGTAGTGAGGTAGCCGATGCGATGGCAGAATGGTTTTCAACGGGTTTTTCTGATAGGAGCTGTGGCTCCGGCGGGGTTGTGCTGTTGTGCTCGGCGCCGAATCGGCGGACAGGGAGAGGGCGAATAGAGCTGTTCTGTCTTTTCAGCGCACTCAAGTACTCAATAGCAAGGATATCGTTCGGTCGGGAGAGCAGGGCTGTTTGCTCCGGTGCATTATACATCGCAGCGTATAGTTGCTGGGTGAGGGCGGCACGACCGAGATGGGCGTTTTCCGGCGCCCTTTGCATGGCAAAGAGCCGAGTGCGAAATTCCTCGGAGCTAAGCTTGTCCGATACCGTCTCGATTAAGCTAAGCTCCCCTGATTCGGAGCCGAAGCAAAGGTAGTCAACGACCCCGAGACGATCGGCGATACTGACGGCAGCCTCGGCAAAAAACTCGGCGCTGTTGCATGAATAGGGAAAGGGCAGCTCCAGAACAAGGGAAATGCCGCAATCGACGGCGGCCTGTGCCCGGACATGCTTTGGGAAAATAGCCGGTTCCCCCCGCTGGGTATAGCTGCCGCTCATTATGGCAATGATGCATACCTCGCCCAGCATGGTGCGGAGCCGGTCGATTTGATATTGATGTCCGTTGTGAAAGGGGTTGTATTCGCTGATAATGACAGCAGTTTTCATATTTTGACTATCCTTTTTATAATTTCCAAATCTGAAAAAACATATTCGGGTAGCTAAAAAGCGCAATTGTTTGAAAAAAATACAAATAGATGTTGTAATTATTGTTTTTGTGAGTTATAATGAAATGTATTGTATTATTATATGTAGCTTTTGGAGGTTATAGTTTAGAATGAATGTACTCGTAGTGAATGCGGGAAGCAGTTCGCTAAAATATCAGCTGTTTAATACCAACTCGAACAGTGTTTTGGCCAAGGGCATCTGCGAACGTATTGGAATCGACGGAAAGATAGTTCACAAACAGGCCGGCAGACCGGACTACGTCAAGGAAATTGCCATGAAAAATCATTCGGATGCCACAAGGATTCTTGTGCGCACCATTACCGACCCTAGTATCGGTTGTATCAAGGATATGAGCGACATTGAGGCGGTGGGACATCGTATTGTTCATGGCGGAGAATATTTCTCCGAGTCGGTGCTTGTTGACAATGCCGTGCTTGAAAAGCTGGAGCTCTGCAGAGACTTGGCACCCCTTCACACCGGAGCGCATATTATGGGCATCCGCGGTTGTATTGATGCTATGCCCGATATCCCTCAGGTGTTGGTTTTTGATACGGCCTTTCATCAGACCATGCCGGAGGAGGCCTATTTCTATCCCATTCCATACCCAATGTATGAAAAATATAAGATTCGCCGATATGGTTTTCACGGCACCTCTCATAAATATGTGTCCGGCGAGATGATAAAGTTGCTTGATAAGCCTAAGGGAGAGACGAAAATCGTGACCTGCCATCTCGGCAACGGTTCATCCATTGCTGCCGTTAAGGGCGGAAAAGTCATTGATACCAGTATGGGCTTTACACCTCTTGACGGCGTTATTATGGGGTCTCGTTGCGGTTCTATCGACCCTGCTATTGTAGCCTTTATTATGGAAAAAGAGGGGTTCACCCCGTCCGAGATGAACGTTTTTATGAATAAAAAGTGCGGATTTCTCGGTGTTTCGGAGCTGTCTTCCGATTGCCGCGATTTAACCGCCGCCATTGCAGAGGGCAACCGAAAAGCGTTGCTCGCCATTAAGATTTTGGGCTATCAGATTAAGAAATATATTGGCTCCTATGCCGCCGCCATGAATGGGCTGGACGCTGTTGTTTTCACCGCAGGAATCGGTGAGAATACAGCGATCGTACGTGAAATGGCCTGCAGAGATATGGAGTTTATGGGTATTGACTTTGATTTTGAGGTCAACAACGGGGTGGGACATGCTACCGATAAGGTCTGCCTTACAAAGCCGAATTCTAAGGTGAAGGTTTATCTTATTCCCACAAACGAGGAGCTTGTCATAGCCTCGGAGACCGAAAAAATTGTCAGCGCATTGAATTCGTAATATAGTATAAATACCATATTCCCGAAAACGCCCTTGCCGTTTTCGGGAATATTATTGTTGTCTGTAATTTGTAAAAATGAATAAAGAATTATACGCTGTCTCCAGGATAATTATATCATAAATCACGGTCTTTTGCAACTTATTGGGGGATGATTTTGCTAAGCAGCTGTTCGGTGGCAATCTCCTTCTTTTTAAAGTTCATTGCTGAGATGTAGATTTTTTCGATAGCAAAATGTGCGCGGCGTGCGTCCGAAAGACATTCAAACGCCGAGTGGATCATGGCATTTTGATATTTTTTTGAAAGTCGCAATCGTGTTCGGGAGTCTCTTAACTTTTGCAGATCGACAAAGCGCTCCATGTTGATGATTTTTTCGTTTTCCTCAAGCTCCGGACGTCCCTCACACAGGGAGAAGGCGATGCCCGCCTCCGGCAGATAGAGCCCGTCAAGATGCTGCGGTGAGAGGGGAGACGGGGAATAAACGGTGAGCAGATTCCTTTCTTCCGCCATTTTCATGACCCTTGCAAAGAGCAGGTGGGCAGAATCGATGCATTCAGAGACATAATAATGCTTTTTTGCGCAATTTTTAAAGGTGTCAAAGGACGCCTTCCCCGCCATGCTCAGGGCGTGCCGGAGGCGTGGGGCGGAGATAAAGCCCTCGCCCGGCTTGATGTTTTTAAAAATGCGGTTAAGTGCGCCCTGCATCTTTTCATGATCCACAGCTGGAAGGATCAGTCGCTTGATTTGAAGGGCAAGCTCGTTTGCCGTTTCCAGATATTCATATGCGCGGATAAAGAATTCGGATTTTTGGGTGTTGAGGGCTTCAATTTCTACTCTTTTTGCTATCAGAAGATTTGAGTTCCAGAAGTTGCCGAGATTGATGATTTCATCGCCTGCCCCCGGCAAGAGGGTGTCGCGGGCATGAGGTGCCGTACCATCTATAATGGCGAAGGATTTTTTTATAAAACTGTTACCGTAAAGGGCGCGCGCCTCTCCGGTTGGATAGGCAGCAATGCCGTCTAGGGATAGCGGATCGGAGGAGCAATAAAAGTATTCGACGGTATACCCGTTCTTTTCCGCTTTTGCTGCCGCTTGCTGCATAAGATAGCTTTTTCCGGTTCCCGGTCCACCTTTTATTATATATAGCCGATCAAACTTTTTTGACGAAAAAATATCGTCAAAATAGCTGGTAAATCCGCCGGCGCTGTTTGAAGCGGTGAAATAACGTAATTTTTGTGTTGTCGGTGATGAGGATGACACCGTATGACCTCCTTTTGGCTTTTGTCTATTATATCATAAATTTGCAGTAACATACCGGTTTGCGTTACACTGTGCGGCAAATTTCTAAATTCGCCAGCGGCGAATTGCGTTACCCTATCGTGGTATCATTATATCATATGCATATATTTCTCTATTGCTCTTGCAAAAAAAGCGAAAATCCCTTATAATTATTGATATAAGCATATAATCAGGGTAAAATTGCCTTGCGGCTCTTAATACCGACAAAGAAATTAATAAGGAAACAGCCGATCAGCCTAAGTATGCCGTATTTTAGAATGAGTATATACTTGTTTTTTATAAAGAGAGTCATTTTGGCAGGCTGTTTGGCTATGGATTGATTGCCAGATGAGAGATAAGATAAAAATAGGACTGCTTGGTTTCGGAGCAATGGGAAGGACACATTCCTATGCCGTCTCGACATTGGATCATTATTGCGAAAACCTCCCCTTTAAAGCGGAAATTGCCGGTCTTTACAGCCGTACCCGGGAGAAAACTATTGCGGCGGTGGAGACCTTCAGATTTGGGCGAGCGGCAATGAGCGAGGATGAGCTGATCTATGACCCTGATATTGATGTTATCGATATCTGCACTCCTAATGTTTGCCACTATGAGACACTTAAAAAAGCAATTGCCGCTGGCAAGGACGTTTATTGTGAAAAGCCCCTCTGTATCAGCAGAACTCAGGCTGACGAGATAGCACAGCTGGCAGCCGAAAAAAATATTGTCGGAGGGATCGTTTTTAATAACCGTTTTCTACCGGCTACTCTGCGTGCCAAGACCCTTGTTGACGAAGGGAGAATCGGGCGTGTTCTCAGCTTTCGTGCCAGGTATCTGCATTCGGGCTGTGCCTCCCCTGACGCGCCCCTCGCCTGGAAGCAAAGTCGGGATATCTGCGGCGGAGGGGTGCTTTTTGATCTGGGTTCTCATATTATCGACCTTTTGGTCTGGCTGTGCGGAGGCATTGCATCTGTGTCGGCGAAAACCCAGATTGCCTATCCTCTGCGGAGAGGGCAGGATGGCAAACTGCATCCGGTTACCGGAGATGAGGCTTTTTATATGTTAGCCACCCTTGAAAACGGCGCTTGCGGAACCCTTGAGGGGAGCAAAATTTCAACCGGGACCAATGATGAATTGAGCATCGAGATACATGGTGAACGTGGCGCATTGAAATTTGATCTGACTGAGCCTAATTGGCTCTGGTTTTATGATGTCACAAAGCCCTCCGTGCCCTTCGGCGGTGAGCGGGGCTTCACGCGGATCGAATGTATCGGCAGATATGAGGCGCCCGCCGGTGGTTTTCCGTCCCCTAAGGCATCGATAGGCTGGCTTCGCGGACATGTTATGAGTATGTGCTCCTTTCTTAGTGCGGTTCATGCACGGTCAAGATTTTCTCCGTCGATTGAGGATGGCGCCTATGTACAGCGTGTTATGGAGGCGGCCTATCACTCGGATGAGACGGGGAAATGGGTAGATATATGAAACCGGGTAATATCAAGGATACGGTTGCCGGAATTATTGCGCTTTACTAATAAGAGCTTGTATAAAAGAGTTGATTCCTTCTTAAAAATACTAGAAAGGGATTTGTGCGGCTATGATTGTTATCGGACTCACCGGAGCGAGCGGAGCGGGCAAGGGAGAAGTGTCAAGGCTTTTTAATGATCGAGGGATCCCTTCAATAGATACCGATGAGGTTTACAGACGACTGATCCAGTCACCATCCCCTTGCGTGAGTGAGCTTGTTGCGTATTTTGGCGAGGAAATTCTTGATTTGAACGGTGGGGTTGACCGGAAAAAGCTTGCGGATATCGTCTTCTGCGGCGGAGAGGAGCAGAGAATCCACCTCGCAAATTTGAACCGGATCACACATAAGCATATCCTGCGCAGCTGTCGCATTAGTATGAATCATTTTCAGGAGCGTGGGGCTACCGGCTGCATCGTAGACGCTCCCCTGTTGTTTGAGGCGAGCTTTGAAAAGGAATGCGATTATGTGATTGCGGTGGTGGCCGATAGGGAAACGCGGATTAATCGGATTATGCGCCGGGATTTTATCACGCGGGCTGAGGCTGTTGCCAGAATTGATGCGCAAAAGGATGACAGCTATTATATTGAGCGATCGGATTTTGTTATTCATAATGACGGTCACATTGATCTGCTTGCGGGACAGGTCGACGCTATCATGAGGCAGATTTTTCAGGCAGGTGGCTAGGGTCTTCCCCTTGATTTTCTTCTATGGGTATTTTTGCTATGGGTATTTTTGCATATCAGTTTTGTAAGAATAGTTTTGGATAAGGATAGATGCCGGTCTCTTTGTGCTTTTGAGGCGGCGTTGCGGTTTTTGGTATGAGAAAAGTATTGATGCGAAGTGTGACCGTTTTAATAATTATCGCACTTTCGATTGGAGTGGGATTTGCCTACGAATATATTTGCGATGTCTTTGACCGCAAGGCGCATCCGCAGGAATACAGAGAACTTGTTACCCGTTATGCCGCTGAATATGGGGTGCCCGAGCATATTATATATGCGGTAATCAAAATCGAGAGCAATTTCCGCAGTGATGCAAAATCAACGGCCGGCGCCCTCGGGCTGATGCAGATGACGCCGGATACCTTTGATTGGCTAATGACCATCTTGCGGGAAAATTATGAGGTTGGAATGCTCTATGATCCTGAAACAAATATAAAATACGGCACTTACTTTCTTTCCTATCTTTACCGGGAATTTGGTCTTTGGGAAACGGCATGGGCAGCCTATAATGCCGGTTTTGCCCGGGTGAAGGAATGGCAGAAAAATGAAGAGTATGCCGACGAAAACGGAGTTTTGATATCAATTCCTTATAAAGAAACGCGAGAATATGTTAAAAAAGTGAAAAAAGCGTCGGAGATTTATGAAAGATTGTATTATTGAGCAGAATAATTCAGGTGCAGTGTAATGAACAGTCTAAAGAGAAAGACTAACTATTAAAAGTCAAGGTCTAAAATAA
>JAAYQM010000081.1 GCA_012519315.1 Clostridiales bacterium
TGATGATCGCATAGTCGAGTACGATTTTTCCCTTATTGACGAGCTGGAGCATGCCTATGCCATCACCGTTCACAAAAGTCAGGGAAGCGAATACCCTATTGTTATTATTCCTATGTATTCCTTCCCGCCTATGCTCTTGACCCGTAATCTGCTTTATACCGCTGTTACTCGTGCTAAAAGCATGGTTATCCTTGTGGGAAGAAGGTCGATTGTTGAGCAAATGGTGAGGAACAACCGCCATATTTTACGCTATACCGGTCTTGTTCGGATGCTAAAGCAGGATTCGGATTAAAAATATTATCTTTCTTGGTTTTAGGATCCTGATTCTGGGGCATATTAGAATATGGTTAATTTATCTTGACAAAAGAGCAAAAAAGGCTTATAATAGAAGTGCAACCTCATATTTTCCTTTTTTGGAAAAACATGCAACCAAAATGCACACGTTTTAGATTTATTATACTGAATGTAAAAGGAGAAAGACTGCAATGAAGGCGCGTCTTCTGATTTTCGGCTTTGCCCTTGCTTTGGTTTTGTCCTCTTGCCGGCCTGCCGATGCAACGATTGATTCCGGTAAGGATTCGGACACTACGGTTCAGCCCACCTCGGACAACGTCACGACAGAAGCGGACATCGGCAGCTCTGTTACAACCGCATTAAACGACACAGAAACAACCGAGGCGGCAACCGAGGGGGCAACCGAGGCGGTTACAACAACTCCGGACACGACAGATCAAGAAGAATTCCCTATTACCATCCGGAGTATTGATATTGATCAGAATATCCGTATCGGTATGAAAGTTTTCGATTATCAATGGGGATATTTTTATCCCGACATGGAGCCGGTGGGAATGCTCACGGTAGAAATGCCCCTGCCCAGGGATAAGAATTATCCTATCGAGGAGATCATCCTCAGGGAATGGTCTTTCGGCATTGTCGCCTATGATTATGATGACATTATGGCGAAAATCGAGAAATCGGACGATATTATTCACCTTTTTAATTCGCTATATTGGAGCGCGGGAGCTGTTTATCCCCTTGAAAATCATAAAGTGATAGAATCTGCTTATGGTTATGAAATTTATGAGTTTTATCACGGCATGAGTGAGGAATTTATCGAAATCTATTCTCCTGAGGCAAATGAAAACTATCTCAGCCTGCGGGAATATCTATATCTGATTACCGACGGCAAGACGGTGGTTAAAATCATCTTCTCGACTGAAATGCCGGGGTTTGACATCGATCGGGGGGCAGAAAACGAAATTCTCGATTATTTGATAGAAAATTTAAAATTATCTTATTAACTATATTGATTTTTGCAGACAGATATGCTATAATAAAATGGCTGTCTGCAATATGCGGGTATGGCGGAATTGGCAGACGCGCTAGATTCAGGTTCTAGTGAGATTACTCTCGTACAGGTTCAAGTCCTGCTACCCGCACCAGCGGCGACTCGCCGCAACCCATGCGCGCACTCACTTTCGTGGGTGCGTTTTGCTTTTTCGCCCGCGCCGAAGCGGCATCTTTTTTTCAGCGGAATGCAGAAAGACTGTCGATTTATGTCGACCGTCTGAACCATACGCAAAGCGTGTGATTTTCTTTATACAAAGAAAAGATGGTAGACATAGCCTTGTGTGTTTGCCTATACGGATCATGGGTACTCCGCAGGCAATTTAGTCCCCCGGATTCAAGCAGATGAAGTGCATTTTATGCGGAATATCCCGGCACATGGTTTCACATAAAGACAAGGCGGAGTTCGTAGCACATCTGAAGGAGATTTGCCTTTTGCCCGCCGTACTTTCTGCCAATATGTTGGAGCGGCTTAAAAAGAGATAGGAAGGCATACAAAAGTTGTTGAAATTCTCCCCAATCCTGCATCAGATCGGTCAGCTTTACAGGCCTGTCTCGGCAAATCAACGATTGCTCAAACATTGCAAATGGTTGCCTCTTTCATTTATCCAGTCCCAATTGCGTACTGCTCTTGACACTACCGCCTGACAAACAGGATAAGTTGACAAAATCATTAATCTATGCTATAATTACCACAGCTAATAGTTATCTCCGAATATTGAAAATAGTGGGGGAACCAGTCGGATTTGGGGTTAATCTAAATTTTAGAAGGGCTACTTGGATGCCCTAACCCGTCAGCTAACCTCATAGGAGTGCTCCAAGCGCATTTGCAATATAATTGCACTTTTTTTTTGTGCACTTTTTGAGGGTCGCGCAAGACACCACAAATTCATAGGAGGAGATTTTCATAGACATCATTCTTAAAATAGGCATTGTTTTAGCGGTAGGTTTCCTTGGAGGCAAACTGGCAGGCTTAGTAAAATTGCCTAATGTATCCGGCTACCTGGTAATTGGCTTACTTCTTGGTCCATCATTTTTCAATATAGTTAGCACATCAGATGCAAAATCACTGGAGATTATCAGTGAGCTGGCACTTGCATTTATCGCTTTCAGTATAGGAAGCGAATTTGTTATAAAAGACATGAAGCAATATGGCAAGAAGATATTTGTTATTACTGTAGCAGAAGTAATAGGTGCTATAGCAGTTGTTTTTTCAGTCATGTATTTTATTTTCCGCAAGGATTTTGCTTTTAGTATTGTCATCGCGTCAATGTCTGCCGCAACTGCTCCTGCCGCAACTCTTCTTGTAATTAGACAATACCGAGCAAGCGGACCGCTTACAAGAACGATCTTGCCGGTAGTAGCTCTTGATGACATCCTTGGAATAATGGCTTTTGGCATTGCTATGTCCTTGGCAAAAATGTCGGTCAGTGGCATAACGCCGTCCTTTGTTACACTTATAACCGATCTATCCATTGAAATATTTGGGTCACTGTTTGCCAGATTTGTTATTGGTCTGGCTCTGACAATAGTCTTAAGAAAAATAAAGAGTCACGATGATTATCAAATCGCCTCTCTTATAGCAATTAGTATAGGCGTAGGTATTTCAAACTTACTGGGGCTTTCTCCGTTATTGACAAATATAATGATTGGCACTACATTAGTTAACCTTTTGCACAGACATGATAAGGCGTTTAATTCTGTAGTGCCAAAGGTTAACTAATGTAGTGCCA
>JAAYQM010000119.1 GCA_012519315.1 Clostridiales bacterium
CCTCACCCAATGGCCTACCTAATATCTCCTGGAAGAAGTCCTCGGCCATCTTTCTTCTATCTGGGTGCATCTCCATCATAGCCGGTTTCCATTTTTGTATTACCGGTTCAACAAATAACCGCTTGGCCATAGCATTTACGTAGATATAGGCCACTTCCCGAACGTCCCGGTTGTAATCCTTCAGATCGCCGGTTCTCTCATGGGTAAACCATGCCTTGCCCATGTCAATGCTATCCCCGCTTATCTTTTTAACGTTCTCAACTATGTGGGAATAGTAGTCTTCTACGTATTGGCCGGGCTTCAAAATACCAGCGTCAACAGCTTCCTTGAAGAGAGGGTCAAAGAATTGCTCGCGGATTGTCTTGGCCGCCTTACCCTCTTTACCCTCAGCCTTCATTAACCCCTCCAGCATGGCAGACGTCCTGAAAATCTCGGCCCTGGTAAAACCCTTCGTGGCTTTGTCAACAATGCTTATATACTTGTTGACGTAAACGTGGATCTGCTTTTTGCTTATAGTCCCCTCGTTTGTCATCTCTCTTATCAGAGTGCGGTAAAGGGGCCTCACCCATTTGTCGAGGATATTCGGGGCTTTTTCAAGCGCAGTCATATCCTGCTTGGACCACTGGTCCACCTCCTTGGGCTTGGGGATAAACATATCATCATGCCAGAGATAACCCACCATATTCCGCCTGCTCTCAGGCGTTACCGGCAACCCGGCATTCGCTAACATTTCCGATTCGTAAATGGGGCGATAACCTTGTTCAATACGCCGCTCGATGTTCTTTATCTCCAGCTCCGCCCGCTTCTGATTGTTCTTGGCAACCTTTTCCTGTTGCTTACTCATTTTTACCTTGCCAGGATCCAGGGCCTTCTGCGCACTCTTGAGATGATCTTTAACATCCCCACCAGCCATCCGCTGGTAGTCATGCGCTAGGGATATTACTTCCTCTGTAAAGGATTTCTCCTTGAGCTCGTTAAGGTAGTCTATCTTGCCTGTCTTGTTTAGCTCTTCCAGCTTGGCATTAATGGAGGGACCAATCCCAGGGACTTTGCGAAGATCATTTTTGCTGATTAACTCTGCTACAGACTTGCCCTGCTTGGCTATGTTAACCGCAGCTTTGCGATACGCGGGGACCTTGTGTCTCTGATCGGGAAGCATGGATAGGTGATCAGCTATCTCCATCAGCGAGGATACGGCTTTCTCGTTCTCGGGTATCTTGGGCTTGATTCGCTTAATCTGATAGGCTCGGCTCTCTATGTTTGAAGTGGTTATTTCCCCCTTGCCAATCTCATCCATGTCAACATGCAGGCCCCGCTCTTCACGAGGCACGCCCGGCATATCCTGCCCACGCCACAATTCTGCGCTATTAATACCCTTCTTGTTTGCACCCAGAATCTTTAAAAAGCGATTCGTTATACTCTCAGGTATGGATAGGAGGTTCGCCAGCTCCGGCTCTTCCTTGGCATAGCCCATCTCGGCAAAGGTAAACGCCTTCGCGAATAATTATCCCTTACTGGGGATAGGTATGCCCAACTTGGCCGCCTTCGCGGCGACGGCTTCCTCCCACCCGAGTATATCCTTCTTGAGCTCGGGGTCTATTTCGTTGAGCTTGTCGTAGAGGACGTGGGTGTTTTCTTCAAGCAGAGTGTCCTTAGATGCTCCAGGGTAGAGTAGGACCTTCCGGGGCTCGCCAGGTAATACCTCCGTGAGGCCCGTGACTTGGTATCTCCCTTCTGGGAGGTGGTGGTAGCCACGCTTATCAAGCTCCTTCCTATCCAGATATTCGATCCGCTTCTCTTCAGTGTAGACATACTGGACTTCTTTCGGCGATAGATGAGGGTTGTCCCACGAAGCGTTGGCTAAATTGACTATGCCTACCCGCTCGGGGTTGGGGGCAATACTCTGCGCCCTTGCCGCTTCTATCGAGGGGAAATCCTTGTCCGTTATCTTCGACATTATGTCATTAACTTCAGCATCGGATAATACCTTGTGCACCTTCATCTCACCAGCGATATACCAATACCCACCCTGCCTCGGGGGGCGCTTCCACAGATAATAACCCCCGCGGGGGATCATGGCGCGTATATCTTTAGTTTCCGTGGTATCGGCCAGGCTTTGCCAGTTGACATCGGCGGACAGCTCTACCAGTGTCCACACGCGGGGGGCCTTAACCAGCCTTACACGATTGCCTACCTTGGTGCGGACTTTACCCTCCATCTGAATGTGCTTGGAGTCAGGCTTCCAGAGAGCATGAAGGCCGGGACGGTAGGTCAGATCCATGTCTTTCTGCTTGCCCTTCTTGATATGGACAAACTCACCTATGGACCATTTGCCTATCGGAAATTCATTTTCGGCCTCGACGTATAAAGGAAATACCTTACCGGGATGGTCAGGGTTAGTTTGACATAGCTTGTAAGCCATGACAGTATTCTTCGGAGGGGTATAGTTGTCCGGCGCAGGCTTAACCACAGTGGTCTCGGCCTCGCGTTTAAGCTGGTAGCTTATGCTTTCGGGGTCGTCGTCGGAGCCTTTTTCGGCTCCCTTATCCTTCTCAGTAGTTCCCTCACCATCCACTTCCTGGTCTTGGAAAAGCGTAGATTGCCCTGCTTTTTCTTGTTTTTCACTCTTCGTCAACTCCCATTTCTCTTTTGCTAACTCAACAGATGTGTCAAGAAGCTCTGCCCTAGTTGGAGGCGTTTTCGATAGTATGCTTAGCTGTTTAGGGTTACCGAGCTTTTCCACTCCATCCATATACTCCTTGAAAATCATACCAATACGTTTTGCGCTAAACTTGTTCTCATCGAGAATAGCCAATATGTCCTTCTCGAGATTGGTTAACTCAACCCCAAATAGCTGCCGCGCATCAAAATATTCCTTCACGGTCATTTTGCTATCCCGCAATTCCGATAGTTTCAACATGGCCCGGGATAGGTTTTCACTCAAGTCCAACGGGAACAGATTGCCCTTCTCCATCTCATGTTTCTGGAGCATTAACCTAGGCGCGATTGCGTTCATGGCGTTCATGATGTTTCTGACGTTGGGCGTTGATTCTTCCATTAACTTAATAAGTGCATTGGTGTTGCCGTAAACCTTGGCGAGAATAGCGTTCTTGATACGCTTTACACCATCTACCGTCAGACCACTACCATCACCAGCCATCATATCATTGCGTTCGGAAGAAGGAACAACCTCACCAATAAATTTACTGATAAAAGGTTTATTTGCCCTGGTTTCTACCCTGCCCTCATCATGGGGGACAAATGTTGCCATAAGCCCATCATCTATCTCCAGGGCATCCAACTCCGCTACTTCGGCCGCGCTCATCTTTTGCTCCCCAGGCACATTCCCCTTCTTGGCAAGGGCGGCTCTGTCTATCTCGGTCAGCCTCAGCCGAACAAGGATAGGCTCCTTCGCACCTTCCACATCACTCTTAGATATGCCAAACTTCTCGGCGTTATTGGTCAACCACTCGCGGTATTTCCCAGCTAGGGGTAAGTCCTTCTTATAGGCGGTTATCAATGCCCAGGTTCTATGGTTGCCTATTTCCACACGCCCATCTGCACCAACGGTCGGCGCTCCCTTACTTATCTCGATGTTCTCGCCCATCCTGAGAGGCTCCAGCTTTGCAACAAAGTCGTTTATCCTGTGCTCGGTAGCCTTACGTTCTATGTTTCTTGGTTGCAGACCTGGCTCATCTTGATAGTATGCCGGGTTAGGCTTGGGAGCATGAATATCCTTAAAGGATGTAACTACATCGTCAGCTTCCGTTAGGCAGTATTCAAACTCAATCTTAATGTTTTCCGTTTCCGTAAACGCGAAGTCCTTATTACCTTTCGCAATAGGCTTAAACGGTTTTAGCGGTTCGACCTTCTCTTTCGGTGCTTCTTTCTTGGTCAGTTCCGCAACGTCAGAATCTACAGCCACGATATTGTCAACACCTGCTACATACTCACGGGCATCCTTCAGTTCCCCAAACGAAGACATCAGCTTCCAATCTTCCTCAACCTTGCTATCCTTGAGCACCCTTTGCTGAACATGGTAGGGCAGCTTGGCTTTCTTCTCCGGGGTGCCAGCCTTTATTAAATCGTCCATTGCGTCCTGAGAGGGTTCGTGGATACGATATTCACGGCGAAGGGTAACTTCTTCGGTGGTCTTTGTATCCATCATGGTGAGCTCGGTGTAGCCTGCAATGGGTTCGGTGGACGGGACCTTCGCTTCGGGAGTAGGCTTCTTCGCTTTCGCCTTCGGGACTTTGGGATTGGTTCCTTGTTCCCCAAAGGTTATTTTACCGCCGGGGGAAACATCCGTGGCAGTGGCAAGTAATTCCCTGGCCTTTTCCTTCACTTCTTTCCTGCTCAAATCTTGTGCAAGAAGGTCCCGCTTGCCCTCACTTACGCCCCCCGAATAATACTCATGGTAGATATTCCATGTCTTTGCACCCTTAGCGGACTGCCTAATAATCAGTCTCGCCTTCCCATCGGGGAGATCGATAGTTGCCTCGAATTCCTTTATCCCGCTATACGTTGCATCCTTGCTAAAGGCAACATCCCGCCCTATCCGTTCCGGCTCCGGCAGCGCTTCGGCACCTACATCCCTATCCATATCATCCAGATCGAGCTTGCTAATATCCCCACGGACAACGGCATTAAGGGTTTTCATCTTCTCGGTAATTATGCCCTTGTTCCATTCGTCAATAGCGGTATCAGCAAGAACATAAACCACCCTACTTGGACTCTTTGTAGACATCCTGTTAATGCGACCTGGTAACTGCACATTATCTGTTCCAGAAAATAACGGCGTCATAACAATCATTGTCCTGGGAGAATCACCAACAGTATCGTCAAGCGATAGACCTGCACCACCCTTCTCCGGCGTTGCAAGAGCAATTCGCGTTTCGCCTTTCTGGAATTTCGCAACCTCACTGTCCACGTTGCCACTCCCGTAAATCTTGGAGCATTTAAAACCTTCCTTCTCAAACATTTCTGCAATGTCTGGAAGAGTTGGAGGGGAGGTGTCAACTATAAACTCATCCACCAATACACGTTTTCCGCCCATTGTAGCGTAAACCTGTTCTTTCAAATGCGATGGGGATGTTCTTGTGGCGAAAATGATAACCTGTCGGCCGGCATCGATCTCCGACTTGGCCAAGGCATAAACATCTGCAACCTTATAGTGTTCCTGAAATCTTCGCTGTGCCATAAGCATCTGTGCCTTGGCAAGCGGAAACAGTTGAGAAACGTCCCCCACTTCATATTTGTTAAGATAAAAATCTTCAATTTCGTTCATCTTCACATGGGCTTCTGCCGGCAGGCTTATGTTCCAATAACCAACAGCAACTTTATCCATTGACACTTCGCGCTTAACCATAATCCCCAGATCTGCAATTTCATCAAAGAGCATATCCATGCGCTTAACCCTTGACTCCAGTGGCGCGTCGGGCTTCCATACCGTAACTTGCCTTTCCCCGTAGGATGTTTTAACTTTGATGGTATCTTTTTTATAACCTAGACTAACCATAACCTGGTCATGCGACTTCATGGAGAATATACCCGTCTTTTCCAGATATGGCAGATGTTCCCCCTTGTCAAAAGGTGTTGCTGAAGCAAATAGCGCCCCTTTTGCATTAATGGCCATCCTCCGACCAAGTTTGCTTCTTGCAGCATCAACATTTTTCAAGCTATGGGACTCATCAAATGCCACATAATCGGGGGCTTCTCTCACTTTGTTCAGACTTGCGTAGGTGGTAATGTTAATTTTTCCGCTTTCTAGTACCCCATTTTTAACTTCGTTATACTCAATGCCCAGCATTTCCGCATCGCGCCTGTAGGCATCATTTATAATTGTCCTGTTGGGTACGACGACAAGGACTTTCTCCCCATGCTTTGCATAATGGTTCATGGTAGCAACAATTTGCATTGTCTTTCCCGCTCCAGTACCATCAGCAAGGATAAAGCCACCATACTGGTCAATAGCGGCCACGGCCATATTTACACCATCAACCTGGTGGGGTCTTAGAATTTTGCTAATAGCCGGATCATTTCCTGGTCCTTTTTGGGCATCGCTGGGGATTCCGCCCCGAGTAATGAGAAATTGCCCGTAATGGGCCTTTTCCGCTTGTTGAATAGGTATTCTGCTGTCAAGTCCGGTGATTTTGCCCGATCCTGTTGTTTCAGTAATTCCAGCTTCTCCTGTATCAACATCGCTGATCTTTACCTCCTTTCCTGCAAGGACATCAAGTAATGTGCCTGTTGGATCGTTGTCCCCATAAAAGCTCCATACCCTTTTAGCGCCATACCATTTGCCACCAGCTTTTTTTAGGGCATCCTTGTGCTGGTGAGTATTGCCACTAACCTCCCATACGGGGTTGCCTCTTGCGGTTTTGGTCTTTTCGATGTGAAGGCCATAATCCGAGATGGTGAGGCTCTTCGGTTTAGATGCAGGCTTCTTTTCCTTATCCTCCCCCAAACCTTTTTTATCTCCAGGCTCCTCTATCCACTCTTTGACAAAATTAAGGCTATAGTTGTACTCAATATCCGACCCCTCAAACTTCATTCTATATCCGCCCCGGTCGTCCTTGTAAGCAATTCCCTCTGTGCCTTTATGCGTGATGAATCGTCCTAACCTTACCTGATCAGGAACTTTGGCCCCGGGGGCAGGCTTCTTCTTATCTCCCTCCAACCCTTTTTTTGCCTCACGTTCCAATACAGCCTTTTCTAACTTAGAATTGTACTTCATCAAATGTCTTTGTAATTCGGGGTTTAATGTATCAAATACATGTAGCGGAATATCAGCATCACGGGGTGAATCAGCAAGAGCGGTGTCATATTGAGACTCCCAGGCTTCCATTTGCATCTTGGGAGCATTGGGATACTTGTTGAGCTTTTCTTGCAGAAATTCATCCCTTGTCATCAGCCAGGGTTCCTTCGCGGACTCCGGCGGTTTCTCCGGCTCCTTCGGCGCGACCTCCACAACCGGGGCCTTCTCGATATATCCGGCCTCCGCTGCAAGCCTCGGGACTGCTTCCAATCCTTGCTTCCTCACGGTATCGTTGTTCTCGGCAATAAAGCGCATGATACCTTCCTGCACAGACTTCTTACTCTCCGCAGGGTAGTCAGCAGTAACACTATCAAGCCAGTCCTGAATTTGCTTCTCGGCTCCGGCGGGCTCACCCTCGGGAGGCGGGGCCGCTTCGGTTTCGGTGGGCTCGGGGGTTACTGGGGTAGTTTCTGCCGGCGTTATCCCTTCACGCTCGGCCATCTTGACCAGCTTGGTCTCTATATCCTGGGCCTCGGCTTCACTCAAGCCTTCAGGAATAGGAGGCTTCTCTCCACCCTCAAGCCACGTTATGATCCCCCTGCCGTATTCCTTCTTGAGGGGGTTCTTGGTGCGGACAACAAGATCCCGGGCGGCCTGGGGCATCTTGCCCTCTGTTACAGCTGTGGTAGCAGGGGCGGTGGGGGTAACTTCCGTTGTTCTTGGGGTTACTTCTCCACCCTCACCCATCAATCCAGATATTCTTCTGGGGGTTTCCGCAGGGACACCCGGCGCACCCGCACCTTCGGGGAATATGGTCCCCTTGGGAATTTCTCCACCATGTTGCCTCATGAGACGAGACAGCGATATGGTCTCACCTTTATATTCAACCTCAAGGGTCCTATGATAGCCAGGTGGCTGGTTGGGGTGCTCAAATACACCCGGACGAACCTGGACCCAACCATCCTCCATCATCTTCTTAATTACTTTGTTTATGTCTTGACCTTTCTGGCCTTTCATGGTAAATCCTTTGCCTTGCATCCTGAACCTTGCTTCGTTATATCCTACGCTTATTCCACCCAGCAATGCACCTAGGGCGTAACCAGTTACGGCATCTTTGGCCACTTCTTTAGCAGACTTTCCTTCAAGAATACCGTAACCTGCACTCAAAGCAGACATGGAGGTCCCCTGCGTATGTATTACCTCAAGGGCCATCTCTGCTTTAGAGCCCACCGGGACACCAAATCTTTTGCTAACGGCATTCATAACCGGGCCAGCAATATGCTCAGCCACGCCCATAAACGCCCCAACAACAGCCCCCTTGCCCATCTCTTTGGGTGTTTCCTTGGGGGATTCTGCGGTGTAGCCACCCAGCACGGCCATACCACCACTGGCAGTTAGAGAACGCTGGACCAGATTAACAGGGACTTTAAGTATTGTCGCCAGCTTAGGCGCTATGGCCCAAAACACTTGCCCCATATAGCCAAATATAGCCTGCACCGGGCCTTCAGGTGAAAGCAGTCCCATGAGACTCCCCGCTGTCTCGGCAATACCATCGGCGGTTGCATTGCCTGTAGTATCCATAGGCATGTCGCCCTCGGTTAGGGTAAAAGCATTGGCCCCAGCCTCGAACATTCTACTTATAAAGCTCCCCACCTTGCCCGCTGCTGTCTTGGGAGCCTCGTTGGCAAAACCTTTCCGATACATTTCAGGGTATTCCGTTACCTTGCGGATTGCCGTCGCCACATCTTCTTCGGTGGGGGATTTGCCCTTGCGGCCAAAATTCCATTCCAGATATTGCTCAACTAGCATATCCGTATCTTTCCCAGCCGTTTTCGGGGGTGCTTTAGCCTCATCGGCTCTCCTTTTTATATCTTCCACTACAGCTCCACCCATTTTGAAAAACGGGTCCTGTGCGACGCTTTCAGCCGAAAGAGGATGCTTTATACCTTCATCGCCCTCCAATCGCACTGTAGGGGACGCTGGGGCCTCTGGGAGGGTTTCTCGGCCTTTTGCCATCACGGGATCGCCTTCGGAAAAGCGCTTCGGGGGGTTCTCGATCAGTCTGCGGATTTCCTCCATGAGACCAGTCGGCTCGGGCTCAGGTTCGGGCTCAGGTTCCCTCCCCGGCATGGGCAACTGAAATTCCTGCCCGGGGAATATCCAGTGCCCTAATTCCTTTTTGCGACGGGGATCATCTTTAGGGAAACGCTCTAATCCTTCTTGGAGAGTCTGAATGTTCAGATCGCGGATGTCCGGCCACTGAGAACCACCACCCGGTAAATGCTGCTCGGCCATGCCCCAAAGAGTATCCCCAGGCCGAACGACGTGGGTCTGAGGCTCAGCACGTTGCGGGGAAATTTTCTGAATAAGCATGTCCTCCAACTGTTTCAAAATGGGTACATGACTAGTCAAGGAAGGCCTACCAGCGGTTTGTGTCGTTAAGTCTTTTCTCCTTCTTTCCTCTTCCCCGTCGTCTTTGTAAGAGGCAAGAGGCAGCCATTTCATACCGCTACCGAACATACATATTCCCCCTTTAAGGCATAAAGTCGCTTGGCGTTGATGCACCTGGGAACAGATATTGCAATATTTGTTCTGGGCCCATTCTCCGCAACGCTTGCAACCTCATCTGGTCTATCTGGTCACCGTAACTCATCTGCTGTTGCGGAAACATTTGGCTCATGATGTATTGACGCTGTTGCTGACCGGGCATGGTCGCGAACGTCTGCATCATGGCCTGATCCAGAATGTCCTTGAACGTAGGAGCCCTCGGGGCTCCACCAGAACGTGCCGCAGCGGCCCTTGCAGCCTGATTCGATTGCCAAATCTGGTGCTGCATGGCCTGCTCAGCTAGCCAGTTCTCAAAAGCCTGCTGCTCCAAACTGTCTTTACGGCTACGTTCCTGTCGCTGCATCTCATCCAGCAAGGATTGCGACCATTGGCCACGCTGACCCTCGAACTCCTTTATCTCATCACCAATTTGTCGCTCACGAAGTGCAAGATAATCTGCAAGCTCGCTCAATGCTCGAGCCTGCTCTGACTCTAATTCGGCCTGACGTTCACCTATATGACGCTGAATCCTATTGGCAAGATCCAGCGCTATTCCAGAATCGTATAGACCACGCTTACGCATAGACGAGGCACCTTCTCGCTGTTGCTGCTGGCCAGTTTTCCTTAACTGCTCCCGAGCCTTTTCATAACTGGCACCCACATCACCCACCCTGCGCTCATGGGCCAATCTCTCTTCTTCCAGCCCACGCCGGAGCGCCTCGATCTGCGGGTCAATCATCAACCCCACCCGGCGATTGATAATGTCCATCATCTCATCAAGGGATAACATCGGTATCTTGGGCTTGGGCTTCTTGGGGGCCTTGTAGGTTGCAACCCCACCGCCACCACCTCCGCCAC
>JAAYQM010000082.1 GCA_012519315.1 Clostridiales bacterium
CGAGTCCCCCCCGCCGATAATCGAAATAGCGCCGCTTTCGGCAACAGCGGTTGCAACGGCACGAGTGCCTGAGGCAAAGTTTTCCCATTCGGAAACACCCATAGGTCCGTTCCATACAACCGTTCCTGCTGATTTGATAGCCTCGGCAAAGAGCTCTTCGCTTTTCGGCCCGATATCAAGACCCATATAACCGTCCGGAATATTGTTGTCCGAAATCATAGTTTTGCAATTTGGATCATATGCATCCCCGACTCTGTTATCAACAGGGAGAAGGAAAGTGACACCCTTAGCCTTCGCCTTCTCCATCAGCTGTCGGGCAAAATCAACCTTGTCCAGCTCACAGAGGGAGGTTCCCACCGAAAGACCAAGCGCCTTTTTAAAGGTATATGCCATGGCCCCTCCGATAATCAGCGTATCAACCTTTTCAAGCAGATTGCTGATAACACCGATCTTGTCAGAAACCTTTGCTCCGCCTAAAATAGCGACAAAGGGGCGCTTCGGATTGTTCAGGGCATCGCCCATTACACTAATCTCTTTTTGAATCAAATAGCCGCAAACGGCAGGCAGATAGTCTGCGACACCGGCTGTCGATGCGTGAGCGCGGTGCGCTGTCCCGAATGCGTCATTTACAAAGATATCGGCAAGGGATGCCAACTCCTTTGCAAATTCGGGATCGTTCTTTTCCTCTTCCTTATGGAAGCGAACGTTTTCGATCAGCATAATATCGCCGTCAGAAAGAGCGGCCGCCTTTTTCTTTGCGTCCTCTCCGATTACATCGGTAGCAAGGGTAACCGTCTTGCCCAGAAGCTCGGAAAGACGGACAGCCACAGGGGCGAGAGAAAACTTTTCGTTAAATTCTCCCTTCGGTCTGCCCATATGGGAGCAAAGAATAACCTTAGCCCCCTTATCAGCAAGGTATTTAATCGTGGGCATTGCTTCTCTGATTCTCTTATCATCAGCAATTTTTCCGTCAGCGAACGGTACGTTGAAATCACAACGAACAAGAGTCCGCTTGCCGGAAACCTCAATGTCTTCGATTGTCCTCTTGTTATACATAATAACACACACCTCAAAAATAAATTACATAACAATAATATAACACAAAAAGCATTTATAATCAATAATTATTGATTAAATTCTAACAATATCCACAAAATAAATTTTTGAGGTCACTTCATTAAGGTTGCCAAAACCGCTTTTTGGGCGTGTAGCCGGTTCTCGGCCTGGTCAAAGATTTCATGCTGATGGGCTTCAAGCACCTCCGAGCTGATTTCCTCTCCTCGATGGGCGGGCAGGCAATGTAAAACCATCGCATCCGGCTTTGCCATGGCCATCACCCGCACATCCACACAGTATCCTGTAAAGGCGGCCTTTCTTTTCGCCGACTCGTCTTCCTGTCCCATGGAGGCCCAGACATCGGTGTAAATGACATCGGCGTCGGCGGCAGCTTCCTCAATCGACTCGGTACAGGTAAAGTTACCCGCCTCATACGCCCATTTCATAATGTCGGCATCCGGTATATATTCCTTCGGGCAGGCAATTGAGAAGGACATCCCCATTTTAATGGAACCTACAATCAGAGAGTTTGCCATATTGTTTCCGTCACCGATAAAACAGAGCTTCATACCTTTAAATCCGCCCTTATATTCGCGGATGGTCATAAGATCGGCTAAAACCTGACAAGGGTGGGCATAGTCGGTGAGTCCGTTTATCACAGGAATGGACCCGTACTTTGCCAGCGCCTCAACCTCGCTTTGATCAAAGGTGCGTATCATTATCCCGTCAAGATAACGGGATAGGACCCGCGCCGTATCCTCTACAGGCTCGCCGCGCCCAATCTGCAGATCATTGGAGTTAAGATAAAGGGCGTGCCCTCCCAGCTGATACATCCCCACCTCGAAGGAGACACGAGTTCTTGTGGAGGACTTTTTAAATATCATGCCGAGGGTCTTCCCCTTTAGGATTTTATGCTCGATGCCATGTTTGTTTTCATATTTCAGTTGATCTGCATAGTTTAAGAGAGACAGAATCTCATCCCCCGTCAGATCCTGAAGTTTTAGCAGATGTTTCATAGAATGTGCTCCTTTGTGTATTCTAATGTCATTATTATTGAATGTTAAGAAAGCAGTTCCTTGAGAATAGAGACCGCCTCGCTAAGATCGCTGTCCGAGATGTTCAGCGGAGGAAGGAGGCGCAGCTTGTTTTTTGCGGTGAGCATGATGATTCCGCGCTCAAGCCCGCGCGCCACAAGATCGGCGGCATTTTCGACAGTTTTTATCCCCAGCAACAATCCCATGCCCGATATGCTCTTCACCTTTGGAAGATTTATTAGCTCTGACCGAATATATTCCCCCTTGCGGCGTACGTCTGCGAGAAGGGCATCGTCGATTCGGGATAAAATATTCAATGCGCCGGCGGCACAGACAGGATTTCCGCCGAAGGTGGAGCCGTGATCCCCAAACGAGAGTACGTCAGACACCTTCTTAGAAAAAAGGGTTGCGCCAAAAGGAAGTCCGCCACAAAGCCCCTTTGCGGTGGTGACAATATCAGGGGAGATACCATAGTTTTGATAGGCAAAAAGGGTGCCGGTTCGCCCGTTTCCGGTCTGCACCTCGTCAATGATAAGCAATAGATCATTCTCCCGTGCAAGCTCTGCCAGCTCTTTGACATAATTGGTATCCAGCACATTAACTCCCCCTTCGCCCTGAATCAGCTCGATAAAAAGGGCACAGCAGGGATGCCGGCTAATCAATTGACGCATTTCCTTAATATTGTTCGCCTCGGCATGAACAAAACCGTCTGTAAAGGGACCGAAATGCTGATGAAAGCTCTCCTGACCGGTTGCCGACAAGGTGGTTATCGTTCGTCCGTGAAAACTGTTTTTTAGTGTTATGATAACCTTTCTGTCGTCGCCGTACCGGTCGCTTGAGTATTTTCTTGCGCCTTTGATAGCGCATTCGTTTGCCTCGGCGCCCGAATTTGAAAAGAAAACTTTTGACATGCCGGTTCGTTCACACAGCATTTTCGCCAGCGCGACCTGCGGCTTTGTATAATAAAGATTAGAGGTATGCTGAAGCACCGAAAGTTGATCGGAAACCGCCTTTACCCATTCGGAATCAGAGAACCCGAAGGTGTTGACGGCGATACCCGCACCGAGATCAATATATTTTTTCCCGTTTTCATCATAAGCCACAGCACCGGTACCCCGTATAAGAGCAAGAGGAAAACGCTTGTAGGTATTGACAATATATTTTTTGTCTTCTTCAAAAATATTCATAATCAAATCGGGATTTATCGGTTGCGCGATCCCTGATAAATCTCTCCTTTATAATAAAATTCGCATATATAACGTCGCTATGCAGTAAAAAACGGAAATTTACAGCAACATTAAACAAACATTGTTCCTATTCCCTCGTCGGTGAGCACCTCGATTAATATAGAGTGAGGAACCCGACCGTCGATAATGAACACCCTTTTAACCCCGCGGCGGATCGCCTCAATGCAGCATTCGATCTTTGGTATCATCCCCCCTGAGATAATCCCTTCACGAATAAGCTGGGGGGCTTCGCTGACATTGACGACGGGAATCAGTGATTCGGGATCGTCTTTATCTCTAAGAATTCCCCGAATATCGGTCATGGAAATCATGCTTTCGGCACCGAGAACGCCGGCAATCCGCGCGGCTGCCGTATCGGCATTGATATTGTAAATATGACCTTCTTTGTCACAGCCTACTGTGGATATGACCGGAATATAGCCCTTTTCAAGGAGATCATGTATCGGCTTTGGATTAATGTTGGTGATCTCTCCGACATAGCCCAGCTTTTCATCCAGCATTCTAGCTTCTATGAGACTGCCGTCGGCGCCGCTGAGACCGATGGCCTTGCCCCCGATGTTTTCAAGGAGATTGACAAGCCCTTTGTTAATCTTCCCTGCCAATACCATCTGGACAATTTCTGCCGTCTCCTCATCGGTTACTCGCAGTCCGCTTACAAATTCGCTTTTCTTGCCCACCTTTGTAAGCATATCGGAAATCTCAGGCCCTCCGCCATGAATCAGCACAACCTTAATTCCGATAAGGGAAAGAAGAACAACATCCCCCATTACCGCTCGCTTCAGCTCCTCGTTGACCATGGCATTGCCGCCGTATTTGATAACGATTATCTTGTTATAATATTTCTTTATATAGGGGAGTGCCTGTATCAGCACCTCCGCCCTCTGAGCATTTGATAAATTCATTGTTATATCTCCTCAGGTTCTGTAATCGCCGTTGATTTTTACATAATCATAGGTTAAATCGCAGCCGTAGGCAACAGCGGAGGCATCACCATCGCCAAGAGTTATCAAAATTTTTATCTCGTCGGCCGAGAGCACGTTTTTTGCGTTCTCCTCCGAAAAGGGTATGCCGGTGCCGTTTTTGCAGACGTCAACCGTGCCGGGGTCGGATGAAAAAGCAACAGCTATCTTTGTTACATCAAGCTCGGCGCCGCTGTATCCGAGGGCGCATAAAATCCTTCCCCAGTTGGCGTCGGCGCCAAACATCGCCGCCTTTACAAGGCTGGAGCAGACCACCGATTTTGCCGCTATCCGCGCGGTATTCTTATCCTTTGCCCCTGTGACCGAGCATTCAATAAGCTTGGTAGCGCCCTCGCCGTCCTTCGCAATGGCACGACAGAGAAAGCGGGTAACCATTGACAGAGCCTTGCAAAAAATATCGTAGGCTTCTCCTTCGCTATTAATGACCGGGTTTCCGGCCTCGCCGTTTGCTAAAATGCTTACCATATCATTGGTGGAGGTATCTCCGTCAACGCTGATCATATTGAAGCTGTCCTGAACGTCGGCGGAAAGGGCCTTTTGCAGCATTAGGGGGGTAATGGCAACATCTGTTGTGATGAAGGCAAGCATTGTAGCCATGTTGGGATGAATCATTCCCGACCCTTTTGCGATTCCCCCTATCTTGCACATCAGCCCATTAAGGGTAAAGCTGACCGCAACCTCCTTAAGAGCAAGGTCGGTGGTTATAATCGCCTCGGCCGCCGATACGCTGCCGTCGGCAGAAAGTGCATCTGCCAGCCGTTTCATCGAATTTTTGATAGGCTCAATGGAAAGAGGCTGACCGATAACTCCGGTGGATGCAACAATCACATCGGAGGGGGAAATTTCTAACGACTCTGCGGTAAGAGCACACATTTCCTCAGCGATTTCGATGCCGTTTGCATTGCAGGTGTTGGCGTTGCCGCTATTGCAGATAATGGCGTTGGCATATCCGTCTGCAAGATTTTTCTGTGTGACGAGAATCGGCGCACCCTTTACCAGGTTTTGAGTATAAACGCTGGCAGCCGCCGCACGTTTTTTTGTATAAATCAGGGCAAGGTCCCGCTTTGTTTTATTTTTTCGAATGCCGCAGTGAATACCGGCGGCTTCGAATCCTTTTGCGGCGCAAACGCCGCCCTTTATGTATTTCATAATGTCAACCTTTCGTTTCATGATTGTGTGAATTATTCAAGGTATAGCCCGGTTGCATCGTCAAGTCCGAGCATAATATTCATGCACTGAACAGCCGCTCCCGATGCGCCTTTGCCGAGATTGTCAAACCTTGCACATAAGAGAACACGCTCTTCATTCCCCGAAACAAGGATCTCAAGATAATCCTTGCCCGAGAGATTGTTTGTTCCGAGAAAACCGCCCTCCCCGTTTGAATCAAAGGGAAGAACCTTTACCATTTTTTCTCCCTCGTAATGTCTTGCAAAAATCTCGTGAATGTCGGCTGGACTGACCGATTTTAACAGAAGATTTGTATATATAGGAAGGGAGACGGTCATGCCGCTGTAAAAGTCTGCGACAATGGGGGAGAAAATAGGATCCTGCGCGAGACCGCAAACAGTACGCATTTCGGGCAAGTGCTTATGCTTTTGTGTCAGACCGTATTGACGCGGACTGTTCAGTTCGACCGACCGGTCTTTGCACTGATACTGCGCAATCATAGACTTGCCGCCGCCGCTATATCCGGTTACCGAATAGCAGACCAGCGGATAATCGGTGGGAAGAATGCCGGCCGTTATAAGGGGATAGGCAAGGGCGATAAATCCGCAGGCATGACAGCCGGGAACGGCGATGCGCTTGCCTGTCTCAATTGCACGACGATGACCTGTCGATAATTCGGGAAAACCGTAACTCCACCCGTCAGCGGTCCTGTGGGCCGTCGAGGTGTCGATAATACGTACGTCGGGATTTTCACAGAGAGCAACGGCTTGTCTTGCGGCGGCATCCGGAAGACATAAAAATACAATATCAGCTTCGTTTATAAGTCTTTTTCGCTCCTGCGGATCCTTGCGTAGATCGTCGCTGATGGTAAGAAGGGTTATATCCGATCGATTGGCAAATCTCTCATAAATGCGCAATCCGGTAGTTCCTTCCTTGCAGTCAATGAAAATCTTATGCATAATTGTACCTCGCGTGTATAAATATAATATCAATATGTATAATTATATTCATAATATCAAAAAAGTCAAGGGTATTTGTGCATAAGTATAACTTTTATGCAAAATAGCCACCTATCTATATTGTATACGCATATCCTCTGTATAAAATCCTGTTGACATAGTAATAATTTTGTGATAAACTAACTACAAATGCGATGAAGAGGAGAAGTAGGCTAATTCACTATCCTTAAGAGAGCGGGCGGGTGGTGCGAGCCCCGTGGATATAATTATGCCGAAGTAGCCTCGGAGCGGCAGACCGAACAGAAAGCAACCTTTCAAAAGTAGGCTCTGACGTGTTCTCCCACGTTACAAGGAGAGGGGGATTGATGTCCCCGCAGAGTTGCGCGTCAATGGCGCGAAGTCAGGTGGTACCGCGTTTTCCACGTCCTGATTCGGACGTGGATTTTTTATTTTTAATACTGCAATACAGTTTTATATTCTAAACAACAGTTACGGAGGTTTTATAATGTTAAAAGAACTGCCAAAAACCTATTCGCCTGCCGAATTTGAGGACAGAATTTATAAAAGATGGTGTGAGAAGGGCTATTTTACGCCGAAAGCGAAGGATAACAAGCCCCCCTTCTCGATTGTAATTCCGCCACCGAATGTCACAGGTCAGCTTCATATGGGGCACGCTCTCAACAACACCCTGCAGGATGTCATTGTCCGCACAAAGAGAATGCAAGGATATGATGTTTTGTGGGTACCCGGAACCGACCATGCGGGAATTGCCACTCAGATTAAGGTAGAGCAAATGTTGCGTGAAGAAAAAGGATTATCCCGCCATGACCTTGGACGGGAGGCCTTTCTTGAGCTTGTGTGGGAATGGCGCCGTAAATATGGCGGAACCATCATCAATCAGCTGAAAAAGCTGGGCAGCTCCTGCGACTGGACCCGTGAGCGCTTTACAATGGACGATATGCTGTCATTTGCTGTAAAAAAGGTCTTTCTCGACCTTTACAACAAGGGATTGATTTACCGCGGGCTCCGTATTATTAACTGGTGCCCCGATTGTGTCACCGCCCTCTCGGATGCCGAAGTTGAACATAAGGAAAGCGAGGGGCATTTCTGGCATATTAAATATCCGATCAAGGACAGTGATGAGTTTGTCATTGTTGCCACCACCCGTCCCGAAACCATGCTTGGGGATACCGCTGTCGCCGTTCACCCTGAGGATGAACGATACACCCATCTTGTAGGCAAAACCCTTATTCTTCCCCTGGTGGGGCGAGAGATTCCGGTTATCGCCGACGAGATGGTTTTGCGTGAATTTGGAACAGGCTGTGTCAAAATTACGCCGGCGCACGATCCTAACGATTTTGAGACCGGACAGAGACACAACCTTGAAAATATCATTGTAATTGACGATAAGGGAAGGATTAACGAGCGTGGCGGCGAATATTTCGGACTTGACCGTTACGAGGCGCGCAAGAAAATTGTTGCCGATCTTGAGGCAAACGGTTTTCTGGTTAAAACAGAGGCCTGCAGCCATAATGTCGCCCATTGCTACCGCTGCAGCACGATTATAGAGCCGATTGCCTCAAAGCAATGGTTTGTTAAAATGAAGCCTCTTGCCGAGCCGGCTATTGCGGCGGTTAAAGAAGGGATAATTTCCTATATTCCCGATAGATTCTCTAAAATTTATCTAAACTGGATGGAAAATATCCGTGACTGGTGCATTTCCCGTCAGCTTTGGTGGGGACATAGAATTCCTGCCTTTTATTGCGACGACTGCGGCGAGGTAATTGTCAGTGAAGACCCGGTAACAACCTGTCCGAAATGCCATTCTGACAATGTTCATCAGGATGAGGATGTGCTGGATACCTGGTTTTCCTCCGCCCTTTGGCCCTTCTCTACCTTGGGCTGGCCGGAGAAAACCGACGACCTCGAACGGTATTATCCCACCAGTGTTCTTGTAACTGCCTATGATATCATCACCTTCTGGGTATCAAAAATGATTGTCATGGGTCTTGAATTCATGGAACAAAAACCGTTTCCCGACGTTTTTATACATGGGCTCATTCGTGATGCCCAAGGTCGCAAGATGTCGAAATCCCTAGGCAATGGCATTGATCCCTTAGAGCTTATTGACAAATACGGGGCGGACGCTCTGCGTTTTGCTCTTGCAACCGGAAATTCTCCCGGCAATGATATGCGCTTTTCGGATGAAAAGATCGAGGCTGCCAGAAACTTTGTCAACAAGCTTTGGAATGCCGCCCGATTCGTCTTAATGAATTTAGACATAGAAGGCTATGATCTTGCCGATGCTGGTGAACTTGCCCTTGAGGATAAATGGATTCTTTCTAGATTCAACGAGCTTTCCCTTTCGGTCAACAATTGCCTTGACAAATATGAGCTTGGCATTGCCCTGTCCAACATCTATGATTTTGTTTGGGATGTCTATTGCGACTGGTATATTGAGCTTTGCAAAACCCGCCTTTCCGACAAAGGCACGCCACAGAACCGCACAGCACAGATCGTGCTTGCCTATGTGCTTGACGGTATCCTGAAGCTGCTCCATCCCTATATTCCCTTCGTTACCGAAGAGATATTCCTCTCTCTTCCAAATGAAGAAGAGAGCATCATGATCAGCCGGTTCCCGACCTATGACCCTGCCCTTAGCTTTCCTGCTGAGGAAGAGGAGATGGAGCGCATTATCGGTGCGATCCGTGCTATCAGAGCCCGCCGTGCCGAAATGAACATCCCCCCTTCAAGAAAGGCAAATCTTTTTATTGTAACAAAGTTCCCCGACACCTTTGGAGAAAAGGCGGCTGCATTTTTTGGCAGGCTGGCATCCGCCTCAAGCATACAGGTGGTTGATGACTATACACGTGATGACGCCGTACAGATTGTCACCGACGCCGCTACTATCTATATCCCCCTTAGTGATATGGTTGATTTGGAGCTTGAAAGAAAAAGATTGCAGGGCGAGCTTGAAAAAACAACTGCCGAAATCGAAAGGCTAAGCAAAAAGCTGTCGAATACCGGCTTTATAACTAAGGCGCCGCCTGCGGTGGTGGAGGGCGAACGGGAAAAACTTGCAAAGTATGAGGATACTCTGCAAGCCCTTAAGGAGGCAATACAAAAGCTCGATGTCTAAATTATCACTGCAAATTTTCGCAGTTATTTACAATCCGGGAGGTTCTTTTGTATGAAACGCAAGTTATTAGCAATAATTCTCTTGATTATACTGCTGGCAACCTCACTCCTCGCCTGCTCCGCAGAAAACAAACAACCTGGCTATAACAAGGGGGATTCTTCGGGTAATAATGACGAGCAGGTCCGGGAAGAGGAGAACGCGAACGGCGCGCCCATCAATTCTTCTGACATTGACAGTGACCGGAAAATCATTAAAACGGTAACCCTTAAGCTTGAAACCAAAAAGTTTGATGACGCCATAGAAATGCTGGAGCAGTTTGTAGCTGACAATAACGGTTATATTGAGTCCTCCGATATCGGTGGAACAAGTTATTATCAATATAATCCCAATACGCGGACGGCAACCTATGTCATCCGCATTCCGGCAGACGCCCTTGACAACTATGTTGGCGCTGTGAGTGCTAATTTTAACGTTACCGATAAAAAGGAGAATGCCCAGGACATCTCCGACACCTATTACGACACCGAAGCACGGCTGAAAACCTATCAGATTGAAGAGGAACGCTTTCTTGAGATGATGAAGGATGCCTCATCTCTGGACTATATTATTCAGCTTGAGGATAAGCTTGCAACGATACGATATAATATTGAGTCTCTAACCGCAAAGATTCGCCGATATGACAATCTTGTATCCTATTCGACGGTCAAAATCGAGCTTAGAGAAGTTTTGGATTATACCAGCGAGCCGCCGAAAACCTTTGGAGATCGAATGGAAACGGCTTTTGTTGAGGGATGGCAGTCCTTTGCGGTTGCCATGGGTGATCTGCTTGTAGGTATTACCTATGCTCTTCCCGTTTTACTCATTCTTGCGATTATAATAGTTATCGCAATTACAGTTGTTTATACTACAAATAAGCACCGCCGCCGCAAGCTTGAGATGATTTATACAAAATCAAAGTCGGACGCCGGTGAAAACAAATAAGATGGCAACGCATAGATAAAACGGTTCATTCTTTATAGCCTATTGATATATAAAATCGCCTTGACAGGGATTCCCCTTCAAGGCGATTTTATATTGATTTTATCTAAGCTCTTTTATCTCGATATCGATCAGTTCATTTACAATGATAGGGTTGGCTTTCCCTCCGGTTGCCGCCATTACCTTCCCTACAATCGCTTTAAGAGCGGAGGTCTTTCCGTTGAAATAGTCGGCAATCGATTTAGGATTGTCGGCAATCGCCTTTCTCACATAGGCAAGAAGTACGTCTCTGTCGCTTATTTGCTCAAGATTCCGCTCCTTTACAAGCTTATGCGGATCGGCTCCTGTCTCCCAGATCTCAGAGAGCAACTTCTTTGCGGTATTGCTGTTGATTCGTCCCGATCCCAGCATTTCGGCAATGGAAGCTAAATGTTCAGCACCAATTTTTATTGGCTCATCCTCCTCCAGCTGATAGCTGAAAATCTCGGAAATCAGCATATTTGCAACAAGCTTAGGATATTTGGTTTTCTCTGCGGTCTTCTCAAAAAAGTCGGCAAATTTCAGCTCTGCCGTAATCATTTCGGCATCATACGGGGTAAGTCCGTAGCTCTTTATATACCGCTCCTTCCTCTCTTCGGGCAACATGGGAATTTCGGCGCGGAGAGCGGCTATTTTTTCATCCGAGATAATAATCGGGCATAGGTCAGGGTCCGGGAAATACCGATAATCATCGGCGTCTTCTTTTGTACGCATTGAGAAGGTTTTTCCGCTGACCTCGTCAAACCGGCGGGTTTCTTGAACGATCTTGCCCCCCGATTCAAGCTCCTCTACCTGCCGCCTGAATTCATATTCAATAGCCCTCGCAATAAACTGGAAGGAGTTAAGATTCTTCATTTCGGTACGTGTGCCGAAGGCTTCCTCACCGACCTTGCGCACAGAAAGGTTTACGTCACAACGCATCGAGCCTTCATTCATTTTACAGTCGGACACTCCGGTATAAAGCAGGGTGGAGCGCAGCTTTTTAAGATACGCCACAACCTCCTCCGCCGAACGAAGATCGGGCTCTGAGACAATTTCAATCAGGGAAACGCCGCAGCGATTCGCATCAAATAAGGTTTCGGAGATGTCCCCCTCCTGACGGTGAATCAACTTTCCAGCATCCTCCTCGATATGAATGCGGGTTATGCGAATGCGTTTTTTTCCGTTTTTCGTTTCGATATCAAGCCAGCCGCCGATACAGAGAGGTAGATCGTATTGAGATATCTGATAGGCCTTTGGCAGATCAGGATAAAAATAGTTTTTGCGATCTTGTTTTGAAAATTTAGCAATAGTGCAATTTGTTGCAAGCCCTGCTTTTATTGCATAGTCGACGACTTTGGCATTAAGGACGGGCAGTGTGCCGGGATAGCCAAGACATATCGGACAACACTGAGTGTTCGGCTCAGCACCAAACTCGGTGGAGCAGGAGCAAAATATCTTTGTCTTGGTCTTAAGCTCCACATGAACCTCAAGACCGATGACCATTTCATAAGCGGTGCTCATGCTTTTATACCTGCTTTCATTAAGATTGTGTCATAGTCGCCAAGCTCATCCTCGAGAGCGGCGGCGACACGATATAGGGTTGATTCGGCAAATGCCTTTCCGATAAGCTGGGTTGCAATGGGAAGACCTGAGGCGCTGCACCCGCAAGGGATAGAGATAGCGGGCAAGCCGGCAATATTAACGGGGATTGTGTAGATATCGCCCATATACATGGCAATGGGGTCAGCGCATTTCTCCCCGATTTTGTAAGCGGTTGTCGGTGTTGTCGGTGAGAGAATGACATCACATTTTTCAAAAACGGTCTTAAATTCGTTAATAATCAAGGCTCGCACGCAAAGAGCCTTCTTGTAATAAGCGTCATAATATCCGGCGCTTAGGGCAAAGGTGCCGAGCATAATGCGACGTTTTACCTCAGCGCCGAATCCCTCGCTGCGGGAGCGGCAATAAAGGTCGTAAATATCTTCATATTGCTTTGCGCGGGTACCAAATCCGATTCCGTCAAATTTTGCAAGATTTGAGGATGCCTCCGATGCTGAAATAACATAATAGGTTGGCAGCGCATAGTCAAGGCTGGGCATCGACAAATCAACAATCTCCGCCCCGAGAGACTCCAGCTTCTTGGCAGCCGACAGTACTGAGGTGCGAATCTCCTCTGCTGCGCCCTTTTCAAAAAACTCACGCAAAAGGCCGATTCTCATGCCCTTTATCTCTTTTCCGATTTGTGCGCCGATGTCACTGTAATCCTTATTGACCGATGTAGAATCACGCGGGTCCTGCCCTGCAATGGCACTCAGCACAGCCGCCGAATCCCGGACATTGCGGGTTATCGGTCCGATCTGGTCAAAGGAAGAAGCAAAGGCAACCGCTCCGTAACGAGAGACAGAGCCATATGTGGGCTTCATACCTACAACGCCGCAAAATGCCGCCGGTTGGCGAATGGATCCGCCGGTATCCGTTCCCAGCGTAAAGGCTGCCTCCTGCGCGGCAACCGCCGCTGCCGATCCCCCCGAACTCCCTCCCGGCACATAGTTAATATTTCGGGGGTTGCAGGTCTTTTTAAGGGCGGAGGTCTCGGTTGTAGAGCCCATGGCAAACTCATCCATGTTCAGTTTGCCGAGCAATATCGAATCGGACAATTTTTCTGTTACTGTCGCATCGTAAGGGGGCACAAAATCCTCAAGAAATTTTGAGGCACAGGTGGTCTTTAGATTTTTTGTGCAAATATTGTCCTTAAGACCCATGGGAATGCCCGCAAGGGGGGTGAGTTTTTCACCTGATGCGCGCATTTTATCAATTTGATCAGCTTTTTTTCGGGCTTCGTTAGCGCAAAGAGTAATAAATGCGCCTACCTCGCCCTCTCTTTTTTCTATTTGCTCAAGGTATGCCTCGGTAAGCTCACGAGAGGAAATTTTCCGACTCTTGAGAAGCTCAGACAACTGACATACCGAATAATCAATTAATTTCATACAAGATCCCCGATTTTCGCCCTGCGGGGCAAAAATCCATCCTATTCAAAAATTTTCAGTTAATTTATTGAGCTGCTAATTAACAACTCGAGGAACGGTTATAAACCCGTCAGCCTTTGTCGGCGCCTCCCGAAGCAGGAGATCCCGGTCTGGTGAAGGGATAACGACATCTTCCCTAAATACGTTGTGAATGGCAAGAATATGCTCCTTTGCCTTAACATTTTCGGTGTCAATCGCACTTAATTGGTCTGCAAGATCTACAATGGCTTCAAGATCGGCACGAAGCTTTGACTTTTCCTCATCTTCCAGGCTAAGGCGAGAAAGTGTCGCCAGTTTGTCAATATTAATTTTACGGTCGTGCCGCTTTGCCGCTTTCTGCGATTTGTCAATCTCAACCGCACCGGCTCCCGTAAGGGAAAGCTCCTCCAGCTGCTTCTCATCAACAGGAGAGGGAGCGTTGGTCATCGGACAAGAGGCGTCCTTGTTTTTTGGGAAGGCGATGATTTCACGCAACGATTCGGCACCAAGCAGGAGCATCGCCAAGCGATCAAGCCCGAAGGCAAAACCGCCGTGGGGAGGCGTTCCGTAGCGGAAGGCGCCGATCATAAAGCCAAAGCGGCTCTCGGCCTCCTCCTTTGAAAATCCGAGGGCCTCAAACATTTTGGCTTGAACATCGCTGCGATGGATTCGGATGCTTCCGCTGCCAAGCTCAACACCGTTGAGAACAACGTCATAAGCCTGTGCCCGTACCCTGCCGGGATCACTTAGCAGATATGGCAGGTCCTCCTCGTAGGGCATGGTGAAGGGATGATGCATGGCTAAATAGCGATCTTCCTCTTCCGAATATTCAAACTGGGGAAAATCGGTGATGAAAAGGAATTTGAAATCATCCTTTTTGCGCAGACCGAGCATATCACCGATACGAAGGCGCAGGGCGCCCAATGTTTTGCAGACGGCAGCCTCTTTGTCGGCGCCAAAGAGGATAAAGTCCCCCGGCTTTCCGTCAAGAGCGGTGATTATGGCGTCGAGCTCTTCCTCTGAAAAATATTTTGTCAGGATAGAATATAGTTCTCCGTTCTGGCGAATGGCGATCCAAGCCATGCCCTTTGCACCGGTTTGTATCGCAAATTTCGTTAAATCCTCAATTTCACTCCTGGTAAATTCGGTGTTTTTAACATTTATTGCACGTACGACGCCTCCCGACTGCACAGCTTTACGGAAAACCTCAAAATTACAGGTTTTTGCGATATCGGTTATATCTCTGATTTCAAGACCGAAGCGGATATCCGGCTTATCTGTGCCGTATTTGAGCATAGACTCATGCCAGGTAATGCGGGGAAAAGGCTCTTTAATATCAACATTCATCATCTTTTGCATAAGATGTTTAAAGAGCGATTCAAGATGGCCGAGAATGTCCTCCTGCTCAATAAAGGACATTTCCATATCAACCTGGGTAAATTCGGGCTGTCTGTCCGCTCTCAGGTCCTCATCTCTGAAGCAGCGGGCGATTTGATAATACTTATCAACGCCGCCCACCATCAAAAGCTGCTTAAAAATTTGAGGGGACTGGGGCAATGCGTAAAAACTGCCCGGATGCACACGGCTAGGGACAAGATAATCACGCGCCCCCTCCGGTGTGCTTTTGGTCAGAATAGGTGTTTCAATCTCGATAAAATCCTTTGATTCAAGGTATTCTCGGATTACACCAGACAGCTTGTGACGAAACTTTAAATTATTAATAATTTCGGGGCGGCGAATATCCAGATAACGATATTTCAGCCGGACCTCCTCACGAACAGCGCTCCCCTCCTCAATAGGGAAAGGAAGGGGCTCCGCTGACGAAAGCAGATATAGCTTGCTTGCCCTCAATTCAATTGTGCCGGTGGGGATTTTTTCGTTACGGGTTTCTTCGTCTCTGAGGCAAATCTCACCGGACACCTCGATGACCGATTGGTTCCGCAGGGTCTCAGCGCGAGAAAAATCCTCGGCAGAAAGGTTGCGGGCATCGAAAACAACCTGAAGAATTCCTTCCCGGTCGCGCAGGTCAACGAAAATAACACCGCCCATATCCCTCTTTGACAGCACCCAGCCGCAGGCTGTCCCTTTTTTGCCGACCTCGGCCTCGGAGAAACGGCCGCAGTAATTTGTACGTTTCATAGAACCTCCATTTCATAGAAAAACACATTATAAGAATATTTATCAAAGTTAAAAAGAAAAACAAAAAGCCCTCGTCCCCATGGGACGAAGGCATAAAGACCTCCGCGGTGCCACCCAAATAGATTGACAAAGCAATCCACTTTGATTTCTGCAGACAAGCTGCAGAACGGCTGTAACGTGCCGAACACGTCCGGATCTACTCACTTTTAATAAAAGCTTTCTGCCGGCGACTCCGGGTTGTTTTTCACTTAAAAATCCGTACCGCGTTCCACCATAACCGCGGCTCTCTGTAACGACCCTTTTAAGCTACTCTTCCCATCACAGTCTTTGTCATTGTTGTTTATTATATAAAATTAGTATAACCTAATATTTTTTTATTGTCAATGATTCGATTAAATAAAAAATTAATATTTTGTAAATTGTCGGTGTTCGCCTAAACTCGCAAAGGGGAAAACGGCTAATTTGCAAATAAAAATTGCTTTTTTTCAAACAAAATGGTATATTAAAAGTGTACTTATAAAAAACACCCCAAATATTAACATTGTTAGGTAAATTGTTTATGGCAATTAAAATTACTTATAAAAAAAATGTTCTCGTGGCTTTGTTCCTTTTGATCGCCCTTTTACTTTGTGTAGGAATACAAGCCGGTGAAGGGATTTTTGCTTCGGACAGCAGGACGATGACTATCGACGATTTCCTTTCCGATCTTCACTGGACTGCAAAGGGGAGCGCAAAATCTCCTACCCTTCGTACCCTTCATACAGATAAACCTGAAGGTTATTTGTCTTTTTCAGGCACCTTTGGCGGAGCAAGCGAGCCTGCCGCTGTGTCCCGATACTTTGATCCGCCGCTGGATCTGTATTACTACCCCGGTCTTAGCATAGATGTTGAAATCATAACCGATAAAAAAGCAAATATCCGCTATTATGTCGAGCTTATACTCTATAGCGGGGAGACGGCGGAAAGCTCAAGGGTTCAATTCATGTCAGGGGAAAGGACATCTGTCGATTTTAACCTCACGACATACACAAACCGAGACTCTGTTGATGAGATGGAGATTCGCTTATATGAGGTGGTGGACAGTGAGTCAAGTCAGGCTTTTACCTGCAATATATACAAAATCGAAGCCTTCGGTGGAATAGACAGGCAATTGTCCGAGCGGTTTATGGCTGAGACATACTTTCCTATCGGCGCTTCGGCAGAGTTTTCTGCAGACAATACGTCCCTTGTCATTGTATCCACTCAAAACGATTCTTCAATCGAAGGGAGGGTTACGGTAAAGCCTGCTTTAGAATATACAAATGCACTCCGAATTGTAATGTCAAATGATACAAAAGCCACCTCGATGCGAGTTTATTATACCTACAGCGAAGGCGAGGACTATTCCGACGCTCGTTCTGTTGCCGTTGATATTAAGCGGACTGCCGATTTTGTCTCCTATATAGCTCCCGTAAAGGAAGCCGAAAGCATAAAAAAGCTGAAAATTGTCTTTTCGGGCAACTCAAAGGGAACTATCGTGATATCCTCCGTTTCGGCGGTCTGCGCCTATACCGATCGCACCGAGAAAATAGGGGCAATCAATACCTGTGCCGTTTCTGAGGACGGCAAATACATTATTATAAAAGGAACTGTCAAAAATGAGAATACTACCGCATATCGAAATTGTACCTTAGCCCTTTATGAGCTCTCCTCTTTTGAGGAAACTGATGCGGTTTTAAAAAGGACGACGCTTCCCACGTCCACCCACCCTATCTCTACAAAATTTGAATTTAAGCTTCCTTTGAGCGAGGCGAATTATAGCTCTGTTCTGTCAAAATATGCAATCGTTCTCTATAGAAACGGCTCCATTCTTCAACCTCTGATTCTGGTGGACGATCCTAAATACGTCTCAAATACAGCAAACCTTGCCCCGGAAACCCTCAACACAAAACCGCTCAACAACTTTTATAAGGGGGTACAAACCGTCTATCTCTCAGGCGTCCAGGAGGCGGGGGCGGGTCAGGTTGTTATCGATGTGGAGATAAACCGGCTGCTAAGCTCTCAAAATAGCGGATATCTTCATCTGATTTCCGGGAAATACATTTACTTCGATTCTGCCTATGTTGATTCCCTTGACAGGGAAATTCGTGCTTATACAGCAAGCGGTACCGAGGTTTTACTAAACCTTGTCATTACTGAAAGTGATGAAAAAATGCAATATGCCTATGCCGGCAACCGCCCCGATGTGAAATATTACGCCCTTAATGTTTCGAATCTCCAGGGCGAGCTTTATGCCAACGCGGTGGCTGATTTCCTTTCTCTTAGATATAACGGAACAAACAATATGGCTATCGGCGGCTTTATCCTCGGCAAAAAGATCGATCTCGCTACCGAATACAACTATATGGGCGAGAATGTCCGGCTGGATGTTTACGCAAAAAACTATATAAGAGCCCTGCGGCTTGTTTATACAACGGCACAAATCCGCAATCCCAATCTGCGTGTCTATGCATCAATCAGCGACGCATGGAGGCAGGATGTTATATACGGCACTCTCTCAGAACAATATGATAGCACCCTTCTGGTTGAAGCGATGACCGCCCTTATGTCTGCCGAGGGGGCGGTTGAATGGCGGCTACTCTGCCATTCTGAACGCAATGCATTTGGATTATACGAAGGGGACAGCATCAATATAAAAAACGACCGAAAGTCAAGAAATACCGCTTCAATGGGCTATATAGGAACAGACAGTATCGAAGTTCTTGCCGGCTTTATCGACGGACTGGGGGAGAAATATCCTGCCACACCAAGGGCAATACTCTACTTTTGGCAACCGGATATCGCAAAAACAGGCTCATTGCTCCCCCCTCTCTATGCCTATAATTATTATAAGCTACTCTTTGCTAACCGAGTTGAGGGATTTGTCACTTCCTTTAGCGTTTTCGGATCTCCCAGCGGAGACGGGCATGGTTTCCTTTCCCTTAAAGAACAGATTAAATATATAGATACCGAGCGATCTGTTGATTTCACCAATGATTATTTATCGACCTTCGGTGTGGCAAGCTGGGAGGAGGTTTTCCCCGATTTTCGCCACGATCGGGTAGTTTTAAGAACACTCTCGGAGGTGAGCTTGTCAAAAGATATGCCCACCGGAATAAAGGGAAGCTTTGATTACTGGGATTTTTCCGGAACCGGAAATTCAGAGGGATGGATGCAGGGTGAATATTGCGATTCGCTGACAATTGCAACCACCGAACTTGGTGAGAAGGCGTTAATCTGCGCTCTTAACGGCGGCGCGTCCGAGTATAGGGAATTTATGGGAACCTATCATATCTATCCCTATACAGAAGACCTGTCCCTTACCCCATGGCTGACTCTAGACCTTCGTGCTATTTGCACCGACGGTTCGGAGAACAAACTGGAGGTTGTTATTGCAATAGGAGCGGGTTCTGACAGAATTCAGGCTAATACAATTGTAACCAGCGGTGAAAAGGTCACCCTTACCATGGATTTAAGCTCATTCACCTCAAAGAAAACTGCAAAATATATAAAAATTTGGGTTAGAGGTGCCGGGTCGGGGCTGGAAAACGCCACCCTTGAGCTTTATAAAGTAACCGGTCATAGCAAGAATTATGACAGCAGCTCACTTGCAAAGGCTATTGCGGAAGCAAGAAAGAAAGCGTCCGAAAACAATCCCCTGCCCGCAAATAACGGCATATTATGGGGCGCTGTCATCGGTGGCGCGGTAATTATCTCGGCAATCAGCCTTATTGCTCTTGGTAAAAAAAGGAATGTCACCATAAATAAAGAGTAACATATGCCGTATATCTGATTTTGGACTATATTCCATATAAAGCAAAACTCCTTGACAGCTTTGTCTGTCAAGGAGTTTTTGATTTTGAGATTTATATTGATTCAAGCAAAATTTCCGCTTCAACATTGACGGCACCGTTACTTTTCACTGTGCGCATGAAATATGTTCCGTCGTACTCGGCGCAATACACCTTAAGAGTCTCGCCGAGCATAGCCTCGGACAAGAAGTTTATACGCATTGAAATAACCCTTTTCCCGGACATATCAGGTAAAAAGTCGCATAGAAGATCCGGATAGTTGGTGTTGTTAATATGATTGTTAAGATCAAGATCGCTATACACTACGGTACGCTCCCCGACAAGTATCATCAAGGCGCCGTCGGGTATTTTCAGCCGACGCGGCATATCAAGCTCAAGGGCAGGGTCGGTATCAAAATTTAGAACAACGTCTCCAACCCGCATAATTCGTCGGTCTGAGATCCTTAACAGTCCCCAAACAGATGCCGCCTCTGCTACAATCATGCCATCACGCAGGATACGATAACATCTGTTAAACGAGGAGCCTTTGCTCTCGCATGCCCAGCTTTGGACTTCAATAGTTTCATAGGCATATACCGGCTTGTAAAAACTCATGGACAATCGGCTAAGTATAAATGCATAGCCCATTTCCCTTAGCTGACTGTTGCTCGGACCCAACGTACGCATCTGATGAAGATTAGCTGTTTCCTGCATATATCTTAGCAGGGAGGATACCCTCACAATACTATCCGCGTCGGTAAAATGAGAATTAACTTTAAAGGTTTCTGTCCATTTCATATTTGATATCACTCCGTTAACAATGACGTCAGCCCTACAGATATACATAGGTCTGATAAAATAATGCAATATAAAAACATCGGGGAAAGGCGTAATAGTTAAGAAATTAGAAAACATCGTAGCAGTGCTGCATAAAGCCCGGAATCAGGCTTTATGCAGGCACCGATCAGCTTGTTTTAAAATTATTCTCAGACTAAACCTTTCCCCGCCGTACTTGCTTTAGAGTTTTCCCCCTGAACCGAGTACGGTATGGATTTTATGTTTTATCATCTTCTTGACCTCTTCGCGGCCGACGGATAAATAGCCTCTCGGATCGAAAACCTCGGGTGATGCAGTCAAAACACGTCTTATACCGGCTGTCATAGCAAGCCTTATATCTGAATCGATGTTTATTTTACATACAGCTGAGGCTGCGGCACGACGAAGCATCTCCTCTGGTACGCCGCTGGCACCGGAAAGTGCTCCGCCACAGGCATTTATCTCATCAACAAGCTCGGGTATTACCGAAGATGCACCGTGCAGTACAATCGGGAATCCCGGAAGACGTCTTGCTATTTCATCAAGAATATCGAAACGAAGCTTTGCTTCCCCCTTAAATTTAAATGCGCCATGACTTTCCGATAGCAATAGCCAGAGAGTCGACGCCGGTCCTCTCAACAAACTCTTCTACCTCGTCAGGATCTGTGAACATCGCATCCTCTTCGGAAACATTGACATCGTCCTCAATGCCTGCCAGTTTCCCCAGTTCCCCTTCGACGACAACGCCGCGCTCGTGCGCATAGTCGCAAACCTTTTTTGTAAGCTCGATGTTTTCCTCAAAGCTGAGTCTTGAACCGTCAATCATGACCGATGTAAAGCCGCCATCAATGCAAGCTTTGCAGATCTCAAAATCCTCACCGTGATCAAGATGAAGTGCCACATCTATCCCGGTATCCTCAATCGCCGCACGGGTCAGAGCCATTAGATAGGCATGCTTGGCATATTTGCGGGCGCCTGCCGACACCTGCAAAATAACCGGAGATTTTTCCTCGGCTGCCGCTTCGGTAATAGCCTGAATAATCTCCATATTATTTATGTTGAATGCCCCTATGGCATATCCGCCCGCATATGCGGCCTTGAACATTTCCTTAGTTGTAACTAAAGCCATTATTTTACGCTCCTGTCATCTTTTTATTCCATTTAATTATTGTACCCCGAAAACGAAATAAAATCAAGAGCAGATCACTAATTTTATGTTAATTAAATATAAATAATGAACAGAAAACAATATATAGAAAAAATTACAGCTTTTATTTTATCCTTGAGCCTGAGGAGCGGGATTTATCGCGATAGATTGCTTTTTGCGTGCGCCTTGTGCGTTATATGCCGTCTCCGCCGATTCACCAAGGCCGAAGCTAATGCTGATTGCATCATTGACGGCATTCATAATCGAATCATCCAAATGTCCCATTTTCTCCTTAAGTCTTTTTTTATCTATAGTACGTATCTGCTCCAAAAGGATTACCGAATCCTTTGCAAGCCCAACCTTATCGGCGTATATATCAATATGTGTAGGCAATCGACTCTTGCCCATTTTGCTTGTAATTGCAGCCGCAATCACTGTTGGACTGTATTTGTTGCCAATGTCGTTTTGAACAATAAGAACCGGTCTAAGACCGCCTTGTTCGGATCCGATTACCGGACTTAAATCCGCATAATAAATATCTCCGCGTTTTATGCTCATTTTTGTTCACACTCCATTTTTTTAGACTACGAAAAAAGTTGTTTTTTCAAAACCTTTTCGGTCTATCTTGTCTTGGTATTATTTTTGCCTCAAACAGGCAATTTTTAAACATACCAATATATTTATTTGTTGGAAAAATTTGTGCATTTAATGACAATATTCGCATGAAAGCTAAAGAGTATTGTACATAAAGGGCACATTATTATCATATTATGAGCAGGGAATAAGGGTGCAACCGAACAAAAAAATCAGCCGTTGTAAAAACCAATGGCTGTTGGCTTTTACAACGGCTGATTCGCGGAAATATTATATTTATTTGAGGAAGTGTTTAGGGAAGGTTGAATTATTTATTCTTTTTCAGTCAATCTAGTTTTGACGCCTTTTCTCGTCTGCAGCAGCGATAAAGCTGATAAACAATGGATGGGGGCGATTGGGGCGGGATTTAAACTCAGGATGATACTGGACAGCGATAAACCACGGATGTGACTTCAATTCTATTGCCTCGACCAGCTTTCCGTTAGGAGAAAGAGCTGAAAGCACCATTCCGTTTGCTTCCATCATATCGCGATAAGCATTGTTGATCTCATAGCGGTGACGGTGACGTTCGGTGATCTGATCGGTTTTGTAAATATCATAGAGCTTGCTTTCGGCGACAATTCGGCTTGGATAGAGACCGAGCCGCATTGTGCCCCCCATGTCCGAAACTTCTTTTTGGTCAGGCATAAGATCAATAACGGGATTCTTAGTTGTCTCTGAGAATTCACCGCTGTCAGCATCGGAGAGACCGAGGACATTTCGGGCAAATTCGACCACCGCCATCTGCATACCAAGACAAATGCCCAAGAGAGGAACCTTTCTTTCTCTGGCATAACGGATCGCCTCGATCTTTCCGTCGATACCCCGGTTTCCGAATCCGCCGGGGATCAGTATTCCGTCACACTGAGAGAGGAATTTGTCTGCGGTTTCCGCTGTAATATCTTCCGAGTCGATCCAGTCAATCTCAACCTTGATTTTATTTGCGATACCGCCATGAAAAAGTGCCTCCGCAACCGAAAGATAGGCATCGTGAAGCTTGACATACTTTCCGACAAGCCCGATTCTTACGCTGCGATCGCTTTTGCGAATATCGTTTACCAGCCTTGTCCAATCCACAAGATCAGGCTCTACGCCCCGGCATATATTGAGACGGCGGCAAACGATTTTTGCAAGGCCATGCTCTTCAAGCATCAGGGGGATCTCATATAACGAGTTGACATCGGTATTATCTATGACACAATCGACGCTTACATTGCAGAACATGGCGATTTTCTTCCGCATACCCTCTTCGATATGCTGATCGCAACGGCAGACAAGAATGTCGGGCTGTATGCCGATAGAGAGTAACTCCTTTACCGAATGTTGAGTCGGCTTTGACTTATACTCGCCCGACCCGAACACATAGGGAATCAGGGTAACATGAATGAAAAGGCAATTGTCCTCTCCCAGCTCCTGCCTTATCTGACGCGCTGCCTCAAGAAAGGGCTGCGATTCCATATCTCCCACAGTTCCCCCGATTTCAACCAGACTTACATCGGCATTCGACGCATCTGCCGCGCTGAAAATGCGACTTTTTATTTCATCGGTAATGTGGGGAATCACCTGAACCGTTTGTCCCAGATATTCGCCCCGACGTTCCTTGGTTAACACATTCCAGTAAACCTTTCCGGTGGTAATATTAGAATATTTCCCAAGGTTCTCGTCTATGAATCGCTCGTAATGTCCAAGGTCCAGGTCCGTTTCGGTACCGTCATCGGTTACAAATACCTCTCCGTGCTGAAACGGACTCATTGTTCCCGGGTCTATGTTAATATATGGATCAAGCTTCTGCATTGTAACTTTAACGCCGCGGGCTTTCAGTAATCGTCCGAGGGATGCTGCGGTTATTCCCTTTCCCAGGCCGGAGACGACTCCTCCGGTAACAAAAACTATCTTTTTCATGGATAATTTCCTTACTTCAATAATTTATTTTATATTATTTTAAAGTTTACAGATTAAACCTCTACGAACCCTTCAAAGGTCTTTTCTGCGTTACCGGACAGATAAATAGTTTCTCCGGTGTATTTAACACGCAAATCGCCGCCGGGCAATCGTACCGTAATGTCCTTCCCTTTGTCGCAATAGCCGTTTTCGACAGCTGCAACAGCCGCGGCACAGGCTCCTGTTCCGCAGGCAAGGGTTTCTCCGTTGCCCCGCTCCCAGACTCGAACCTTCAGCACATTGCGTTTAATAACGGTTGCAAATTCGGCGTTGACCCGTTGCGGAAATACTTGATGACGCTCGAAAAGAGGACCGATGGTCTCGATGTCGAGGCTGCTCAGCTCATCAAGAAAGGTAACACAATGAGGATTACCGAGGGAAAGCGCCGTTACCCGATATTCCTTATCTCCGATAACAAGAGGGGAGTTGATCATTTGAGCCCCGTCATAAAGAACGGGAATTGCCGCCGGTGAAAATTCGGGAGCGCCCATATTCGTTGTGGCGGCAATAACTTCGCCGTGCAGAATATGCAGCTCGACCTCTTTTATGCCACTGAGGGTTTCTATGGTAACAATGTTGCTGCGTGTAAAACCTTGATCATAGAGATATTTTGCAACGCACCGGGTAGCGTTTCCGGCCATTCTGCCTTCGCTGCCGTCCCGATTGTAAATTCGCATCCCCACATCGGCAACCTTTGAATCGGTAATCAGCACGACACCGTCCGCTCCGATTGAGAAATGGCGATTTGATAAGCGAATGGCAAGTGCCTCGGGACTTGAAATTTTCAATTTGTCGTCCCGGCAGTCAAAGTATATATAGTCATTGCCAATACCGCTGTATTTAATGAAGGGCAGCTTTCTGCGCTTCTCTCTCATGTTGTTGATATCCACAAGCTCGACGCTGGAGGGGGAATAACGTGAGAGCAGGCTGTCGGCAACAGCATTCGCCGTATCAATGGAGGTCAGACAGGGAATGCTGTGCTCAAGGGCCTTACGACGTATTTTCACACTGTCGGCTGTCGGCAATCGTCCCCGCGCCGAGGTGGAGATTACATAAGAAAGCTTTCCGCTTTCAATCAGTCGGAGGATGTTGTCCTCCCCCTCATGAAGCTTTTTCACCGTTTTAACAATCAGCCCGGCGCCGCGCAGCTCCTGTGCTGTGCCCGCCGTTGCATACAGATCAAAGCCGAGAGCCGCATATTTGCGTGCCAGATCGGCAACCTCGCTTTTGTCAAGATTGCGGACGGTGAAGAGCACCCCGCCCCGTCGGTTAAGATTGCACCCCGCGGCAACAAGCCCCTTATATAGAGCCTCCTCAAAGACAGATCCGATCCCTAAAACCTCTCCGGTTGACTTCATTTCCGGTCCGAGATGGGCATCAACGCCAACCAATTTTTCAAAGGAGAAGACAGGAACCTTAACCGCGGTATAGGGCGGCGTTTTGGCAAGACCGGTTCCGTATCCCATATCGGTAAGCTTCTCGCCAAGACAAGCTCGCACCGCAAGATCTACCATTGGAATTTTTGTAACCTTGCTGATATAAGGAACCGTCCTTGAGGCGCGTGGATTGACCTCAATCACATATAGCTCACTGTCATAAACAAGATACTGAATGTTGACAAGACCTCGCACCTTTAGAGCCGTTGCTATTTTTGCCGTTTGGTTTACAATGGTATCTATCATGCGCGGATCAATGTTGTATGGAGGATAAACGGCAATCGAGTCACCTGAGTGAATACCCGCGCGCTCAATATGCTCCATAATACCCGGAATGAGGATATCCTCTCCGTCGCAAATGGCGTCGATATCAAGCTCAATGCCCGACATATACTTGTCAATCAGAATCGGGTTGTCAATCTTGCTTGCGAGGATAATATCGAGATACTCCTCAATATCGCTGTCGCTCCAGGCAATAATCATGTTTTGCCCGCCAAGAACATAGGAGGGACGAATCAGCACAGGGTATCCCAATGTGTTGGCGGCGGTCAGCGCCTCTGGCTTTGTGCGGACATTGAGTCCTTTCGGCCGCTTAATATTAAGGCTTTCGAGCAGGGCATCGAATCTTTCTCTATCCTCGGCGGCGTCAATACTATCAGCCGAGGTGCCGAGGATATTCACACCCTGTTTTGCCAGGAAATTGGTTAATTTTATCGCCGTCTGCCCGCCGAAGGCTACAACAACACCGATTGGCTTTTCGGTATTGATGATGTGCATAACATCTTCGTTTGTCAACGGCTCAAAATAAAGCCGGTCGGCAGTATCATAGTCGGTGGAAACGGTCTCAGGGTTGTTGTTTACAATAACCGTTTCATAGCCGAGGCGGCGCAAGGTACGCACGCAATGAACGGCCGAATAGTCAAACTCGATGCCCTGTCCGATGCGTATCGGACCGGAACCAAAGACAACAACCGTTTTTTTGCCTGTTTTATAGTTAAGGGCCTCGTTTTCGCCCATAAACGATCCGTAGAAATAGGGGGTTGTTGCGGAAAATTCGGCGGCACAGGTATCAACCGTCCGGTAAACCCCATGGGCAGGATTCTTAATTTTCTGCCCGGACAAGCGCTCGATTGTGCTGTCAAGATATCCGAGACGCTTTGCACGCATATACAGGTCGTCGTCAAGGGGGCTCGACTCAAGCTCCCTCTCAATCGAAATAAGGCGATTTAACTTTGACAAAAACCAACGATCGATTTTGGTTATTTCGTATATTTCATCGGTGGAAAAGTCCCGGCGAAGGGCTTCAAAGATATAAAATAGGCGCATATCGGTAGGCTTTGAAATTGATTCGAGAAGCTGCTGATCATCAAGCTTTTGGACAGAGCTGCTACGCAGGCAGTCCAGCGAAATCTCGGCGCCGCGAACCGCCTTCATCAATGCCTCCTCAAAGGAAGCGCCAATAGCCATAACCTCACCGGTAGCCTTCATTTGCGTGCCAAGCTGTTTTGAGGCATATACAAATTTATCAAAGGGCCATTTCGGGAATTTAACCACGGCATAATCGACTACCGGCTCGAAAAATGCACAGGTTTTTCCGGTTATTTCATTCTTTATTTCACCAAGGTTGTATCCGACAGCAATTTTTGCCGCAATTCTAGCAATGGGATAGCCGGTCGCCTTAGAAGCGAGAGCGGAGGAACGGGATACCCTAGGGTTAACCTCGATAACGGCATACTCAAAGTTGTCCGGGTTTAAGGCAAACTGACAGTTGCATCCCCCTTTAATATCAAGCTTTGTAATAATCCTCAGCGCAGACGAACGCAGCATCTGATATTCCACATCGGAAAGGGTCATAGCCGGTGCAACAACAATGCTGTCCCCGGTATGCACCCCCACCGGGTCAAAGTTTTCCATTGAGCAAACGGTAAGCACATTACCGAGATTGTCACGGACAACCTCAAACTCAATTTCCTTCCATCCCGCAACACTTCGTTCTGCCAGTATCTGATGAATCGGGGAGAGGCGAATGCCGTTTGATGCAATCAGACGCAATTCCTCTTCGTTTGATGCAATACCCCCGCCCGTGCCGCCAAGGGTGAAGGCGGGACGTATTATAATCGGATAGCCAACCGCCTCGGCAAAGTCAAGAGCCTCCTCGACGGTAGTGGCGATAACAGAAGGAATGCAGGGCTCTCCGATGCTCTCCATAGCCTCTTTAAATAGCTTTCGATCCTCCGCCATATCGATGGTTTCAGGGGAGGTTGAGAGCAGTCGAACTCCTTGCTCGGCAAGAAATCTGCTTTTCGCAAGCTCCATTGAAAGATTAAGACCCGTTTGTCCGCCGAAGGAGGGAAGGATGCTGTCCGGACGCTCCTTAATGATAATGCGCTTGATTATATCAAGATCCAGGGGTTCGATGTAAATATGGTCGGCAAGCTCGCTGTCCGTCATGATGGTAGCAGGATTTGAGTTGATCAAAACCACCTCGATACCCTCCTCCCGCATGGCACGGCAGGCCTGGGTTCCGGCATAATCAAACTCTGCTGCCTGTCCGATAACAATCGGACCGGAGCCGATAATAAGAACTTTCTTTATACTTTTATCGAGCGGCATTCTTTTTGCCCTCCTTCATTAAACCGATAAAACGATCAAAAAGAAAACGTGTGTCATGAGGGCCTGCCGCCGCTTCAGGATGAAATTGAACGGTGAAAGCATTATATGCAGGATAGTCGATTCCCTCGCAGGTTTTATCGTTTGCGTTAATGAAGCTCACCTGCATATCGGAGCTTGTGGGAATTGAATTGTTAATAACGGCATAGCCGTGGTTTTGGCTTGTTATATATAATTTCCCAGTTTTGATGTCCTCAACCGGCTGATTTGTCCCTCGATGACCATATTTTAATTTTTCCGTCTTTGCGCCCATGGTAAGTGCTAACAGCTGATGACCAAGACAAATGCCAAAGGTGGGGATCCGATGCTTGATAAGGTGACGCAGCTGCTCTATGCACTCGGTATTATCCGCCGGATTGCCGGGACCGTTGGATAATAAAATGCCGTCAGGATTCAGTGCAAGGATTTCCTCGGCGGTGGTGCTGGCAGGCAGAACAATCACCTCGCATCCCCTTTCACAAAGGCAACGGCTTATGGCTCTCTTTGCACCGTAGTCAATCAAGGCTACTTTAAACTGCGCATCCTTGCTTTTGCAGGTATACGCCTGTGTGCAGGAAACCGCCTCAGCCGCTTTTGTGATTTTATGCTGTTTTAGAGCCGCAAGCTCATTTTCGGAAAGATAAGGAACATATGATATTCTGCCGTTCATCACCCCGTGCTCGCGTACAAGCTTTGTTATAGAGCGAGTATCCGCTCCGCTGATGCCAACAATCCCGTGGGTCTTGAGATAATCCTCAAGCTTTCCCTCGCAGCGAAAATTAGAGGGCTCATCACACAGATCATAGACAACATAGGCTTTCAGGCGGGGATGGCGGCTCTCCGCATCCTCGCTGATGAGACCGTAATTGCCGATCTGGGGAAAGGTTTGTACAACGATTTGACCGTAATAGCTCGGGTCGGTCAGAGTTTCCATATATCCGGTCATGCCGGTTGTAAAAACAACCTCTCCGGTTACCTCTGCACGAGCGCCAATGCTTTTACCGCCAAAAACCGCACCGTTTTCGAGTATCAGGAAGATATTATTCATATAAAAGTGCCTTTCCGGTATCCAAAATACATAATTTTCAGCAAAGAAGGTTTAACTGTCCTCAGATAAACCTTCTTTGCGTTATCTTAATCCTTATCAATTATCCATTATACCATAAGCAAGCTTCGAAAGAAAGTAAAATTGCAAAAAAATAAGGATTATTTTCTTAATTTGTCGCAGCTTACTGTAATTGTTACAATTAAAAAACGTGTTTTTATAAAAAAGCACCTATGAGATCACATCTCATAGGTGCGGAGAATGTCCTCGGCAATGCGGCGTTTGGAAACGCGCATATCCATTGCCTGCTTTTCGATATGCCGATGTGCCATAGGTTCGGTCATGCCAAGATATTGAATCAACACGCATTTTGCACGATCTACCATGCGGATTTCATCTATCTTGCTTTTTAATGTATTGTTTTCAAAACGAAGATTGTTCAGCCGGTTATGCAGAGCTGTCATAAGCCGCAATGTATGCAAGAAGGCTTGACGGGAAAGGGGTTTTTCCAAAACCGCGATCCCCTTTTCTTCATATCTATATAAAATCTCATCATACCGCTCTGTATGGACAATCAAAATCACACAAGCGCCCGTTTCGGCAACAATCTTCTCGGAAAGCTCAAGCCCAGATTCGTCGGAAAGAGGCATGTTGATGACGATGATATCATAGTCCTCCGTGAAGACAATCTGACGTGCCTCTCCCCCGCTCAGTGCGGTAATGATCTCATAATTTGAAGTTGACTCGATCAAATTGTACAACAAATCACAGCCCTTGCCCGCCTCTGATACGATTAACACCCGTTTCAAAGATATCACCCGCCTTACAAATAATATGATCTCTCGTCCTTGTCTCTGCTGCTTTACTCGATTGTGCCTTCAAAATTCCTTTATATATCTTTGCAACTATATTGTACCATTCCCTCGCGTCATAATCAAGTTAATTTGTCAGCATTCTGCGACAAACTTGTCGCCCGTCTTTTGTCGAACGTATAGTTCTTTAATAAATAGGCAGATATTTTTTCAAAAAAAATGAAAACAAACTCTTGACAAAAAACACACAAATGTGTATAATTCTCATATCAGCAACGGCGCTGCAGTAAAGGGATCTGCGGCGCTTTTTTGTATTGATGCACACTTTAATCAATAAGGAGATAGAAAAACCCAATGTCTGTTTATGCAAAAAACATACCGGAGATATTTGGCAGCATGGTTTTCAGCGACAAAGTCATGCGTGAAAAGTTGCCAAGAGATACTTACAAAGCGCTGAAAAAAACAATTGAAAAAGGCTCCCTTCTTACAACTGAGGTAGCCAACGCCGTTGCCGCCGCCATGAAGGAATGGGCGCTCGAAAAGGGCGCAACCCATTTTACACACTGGTTTCAGCCCTTGACCGGCATCACCGCCGAAAAGCATGACAGCTTTATCGAACAGTCGAACGGATCTGTTATTATGGAGTTTACTGGCAAGGCGCTGATTCAGGGAGAGCCTGACGCCTCCTCCTTCCCATCAGGCGGATTGAGAGCCACCTTTGAAGCAAGAGGATACACTACCTGGGACCCCTCATCCTATGCCTTTATTAAAGAAAAAACACTTTACATTCCTACAGCCTTTTGCTCCTACAGCGGTCAGGTTCTTGACAAAAAAACCCCTCTTCTCCGCTCGATGGAGGCACTTGAGAGGCAGGTGCTCAGAATATTGGCATTGTTTGGCAGTGTTGAGGGAGTTTCTGTAAAAACAACGGTGGGCGCCGAGCAGGAGTATTTCCTTATTGACAAGAGCATGTATGAAAAGCGCAAGGATCTGAGAATGTGCGGCAGAACACTCTTTGGCGCCAAGCCACCTAAGGGGCAGGAGCTTGAGGACCATTATTTCGGCTCCATCAAAACCCGGGTGAAAAATTTTATGGAAGATCTGAATCAGGAGCTATGGAAGCTTGGAATCGCCACAAAAACAGAACATAACGAAGTCGCCCCCGGTCAGCATGAGCTGGCGCCGATCTTCACCACCACCAATATTGCGTGCGACCACAATCAGCTTACCATGGAAATGATGAAGAAGGTCGCTGCAAGACACGACCTTGTCTGTCTCTTGCATGAAAAGCCCTTTGCCGGCGTCAACGGAAGCGGCAAGCACAACAACTGGTCGATCTCAAGCTCAGCGAACGGTAATCTGTTTGAGCCGGGAGACTCCCCGGAGAAGAACGCACAGTTTCTCCTCTTTTTGTCGGCGGTTATTAAGGCGGTTGACAATTATGCCGATCTTTTGCGTGTGTCGGTATCGACGGCGAGCAATGATCACCGTCTGGGCGCCAGTGAGGCACCTCCCGCCATTGTTTCCATCTTCCTCGGCACAGAGCTGACAGCTATTCTCGAGTCTATTGAAAACGGCAATTGCTATGATAAAAAATGCGAATCGGTGATGGATATCGGCGTTTCTGTTCTTCCCCATTTCCCTAAAGACAATACCGACCGCAACCGGACCTCCCCGTTTGCCTTCACCGGTAATAAATTCGAATTTAGAATGGTTGGGTCCTCCCTTTCCATTGCCGATGCAAACATTGTAATAAATACCATTGTTGCAGAGGAGCTTTCGAAGTTTGCCGACATTTTGGAGAAGACCGACGATTTGAATGCCGCTATTACCGAAATTGTGCGTACCACCTATAAAAACCATAAACGCATTATTTTCAACGGAGATGGTTATTCTGCCGAATGGCAGGAGGAGGCGGAACGGCGCAATTTATGCAATTTTAAAACGGCCTATGAAGCCATTCCCCGTTTTAAGGATGAGAAAAACATTGCTTTGTTTACAAAGCATATGATTTTTACCAAGGAGGAAATAGAATCCCGCTGCGAGGTCATGCTTGAGAATTATATCAAAACGATTAACATAGAGGCATTGACCATGCTGGATATGGTAAAGAAGGATATTCTTCCGGCGGCCGCCGCCTATGTCGGTGATCTTACCGATAATGTCTTGAAGAAAAAAACTCTCGGCATCGGCACATGCGAGTATGAAAGCAGTCTTATTTCCAAGCTTTCCGGTCTATCCGACCTTCTGTACCGCAAGAGCGGGGAGCTTGATCTTCTGCTTATCGAGGCGAGGAGTATTGAACAGACAGAGGCGAAGGCTCAATATTACGGGAAAACAATATTTGAAAAAATGTGCGAAATACGCATGGCCGCCGACGAAATTGAGTCGTTGACCGCTTCAAAATACTGGCCTTATCCGGTTTACAGCGACATTCTTTTCAGTGTCTGATCCGACCGTACATATGTTCTATTGCATTTTTAATATTAATTTGATATAATATAAAAAATGTACTTGATTTTGAAGATTTTCGCTCAGCTTGACATTATAATTTTTATGTCATTCTGGGCGAAAACTAATCATATCCGCATTAATCTCTGAAAAAGGACTTTGGTGATACTATGCCTATTAAAATACCCCTTGCACTGCCTGCGCGCGAAACGCTTGAGAGTGAGTATATATTTGTTATGGATGAGCTTCGCGCCCTTCATCAGGACATTCGTCCTCTTAAGATTGCCATCCTTAACCTGATGCCAACAAAAATAACGACCGAAACACAGCTTATCAGACTTTTGTCAAACACTCCTCTGCAGATAGACCTGACCCTTCTTCACACCGAAACATATCGCGGAAAAAACACCTCGGTTGAGCATATGGAGGCCTTTTACAAAAGCTACAGCGATGTGAAAAAAATGAAGTTTGATGGGTTGATTATCACCGGTGCGCCGGTGGAAAACCTTGATTATACCGAAGTAAGCTACTGGGATGAGCTGTGCGAGATTATGAACTGGACAAAGACCAATGTCTACTCCACCTTTTATATCTGCTGGGCGGCACAGGCCGGGCTTTACTATCACTATGGCGTGGAAAAACACAGCCTGCCCAAAAAGATTTTCGGAGTTTTTGAGCATCGGGTTTTAAACTTTAAGCATCCCCTTCTGCGCGGATTTGACGAGATTTTCATGGCGCCCCATTCCCGCCATACCGAAATACGCTCAGAGGATCTGCTGGCCACCGGTCAGATCGACATCCTGTCCGACTCTCCCCACGCCGGCGTATATATTGCCGCATCCAAGGATTGCCGCCAGTTTTTTGTAACCGGTCACTCTGAATATGATTATGACACCCTTTCTCACGAGTATTTTCGCGATTTGAATCGGGGGCTTGATATTGAAATGCCATACAACTATTTCCCGGACAATGACCCCACAAAGAAACCGATCAATATCTGGCGAGGACACGCGAACCTGTTGTTCTCAAACTGGCTTAATTATTTCGTTTATCAAAGAACGCCTTATGATATTGAAAAAATCGGGGAAAAAAACAATGATTGTCCTTTCTTTGGTTGATCGGCAGAATATCTGCTTGACCTGTGACGAAAAAAAACGTATAATGTATCTGTGATATATCACAGATACATTATACGTTAAATCTTGCTGACTCAATTGTTTGCGCAAGGCTGTGAGCTTTCGGGCAATTTTCACATATTTTAAATTTGCCAGAAGTAATTGAAAGGAATGTCAAAAAATGAAAAGCAGATTCATTGCTGTTTTATGTATATTGGCGCTGTTTATCCCCACATATGTCGCAGTTGTCGCCTATATATCCGAGCAAAACGCTCCTCTTGATATCAAAAAAATCGATAGAATTGAAATCAATGATCTTCATCAGAATGTGTTTGAGTATACGCTGGACACGGACGGCAAGGAAATGATAGACTTTATGCACCGGCTGAACGAACAGGCAACCGTTGTTTCAGCCCTGCCCGATCAGCTGACGGGTAGCAATTTCTTTAAAATTTCCTATTTTAGCGGGAATAAAGAGGCAATTTATAAATACTACCTTTCCCTTTCCACTACCGAATCTTATTTTCTTGACGACAAGGGAACAGTTTATAGAATCAATGCCGAGGATGCCGCTCAGCTTGTTACTTTAGAGTGTATGCAGAGTCTTTATTCCGCCTCTGTCCCTCCTGTTTTATTTACCTCGGAGGATACGCAGATTACCCCGAAATCGATCGGTTGGAATTATAGGAATCTATCCGATGATTATACCCCCTCTGCCAAGCTCAAAACAGAATCCTCTGTTTCAACCTATACTATGCTGGGGGATATCGATTTTGACTTTTCTATTGAGCCGGATATGCTTACCGCCAAGATTTATAAGGGGGATGAGCTTATCTATGACGGCATTTACAGCGACTTTACAGGGTTTTCGATCTCCGAACGCTCCTCCTACAACATCCTTTTGAATGCCAAATGGTATCAGGACGCAACCCGTGACTATTACGGTCAGGCAACCTATGAATTTATAGCCGATATCTCGGCGCCGGCCACCTTCCATTTGGGTAAAACGTCTATCGAGCCGGGAGAGTTCGTTGTTCTTACCGGTCTTAACGTAACCGACATATCAAAGTTAAAATTTACCGCAAATCCGCCGATAACCCATGAATCAAAAACCTTTGAGCCGGTCTTTTTCACCGATGGGAAATATGTTCGCGCCCTTATTCCCACCACCTATGAAAGCACGGAGTCAAGCTATGAGCTAACTGTTGAATATGGCGCCATCAAGCAAACCCTTACCTTAAACATGGAGCCGAGAACTTTTGGATCAAGCATTATTTCCCCCACTACCGATATACTTAACAAAACCCGTACTCCCCAGACAATAGCTGCCTTTGAGCAGGCAATGGCGTCGATTGTCTCTACCGGAGAGGGAACACGTTATTGGGACGGTAAATTCATAGAGGCATTGAAAAACGGTGTAATCAGAGCCGGATACGGTCGTTATCGCACCATTACCACAAACAATGATGTTTATCGCCATAACGGCGTTGATTATGCCGTCAATGTCGGAACAGATGTTTTTGCAGTTAATGACGGAAAGGTTGTTTATACCGGCGTATTCGATTATACCGGAAATATTGTGGTGATTGAGCATGGCTACGGACTCAAGAGCTGGTACGCTCATCTCAGCAAAATATCTGTTAACGTTGGAGACATTGTTAAAAAAGGCGATGTTATCGGAAAGAGCGGGGATACCGGATTTGTCGATTTTCCTGTTGCTCATATTGGTCTGTCCGTCCTTGATTTCCCTGTTTGTCAATATGCTCTTTGGGAAGAAGAGATACCCTTTCTTAATGACTGATAGTATTCGATGATTGCACCCCCGCAAAGGACCTTAAGCGGTCTTTTGCGGGGGTGTCTGTTTTGCTTTCGCTTCCGCATAAAGCGGTGTCCTCACAAAAAATGAGCACACAAACCGCGTTTGTGTGCTCATATAAATCTGTTGGTCTTTAGTAAAATGGTGTCTTATGACTCGATACGATATTTGGTTCCCTGAGGGGTATCCTCAAGAATTACTCCCTTAGCGGCAAGCTCCGCTCGGATACGGTCGGCCTCGGCGTAATTTTTGTTTTTCTTTGCGGCGGTGCGAGCTTCAATAGCAGCCTCAATTTCGGCTATAAGGTCGCTGCTTTCCTCTTTGGGTTTTTCAAACCCCATAAGCTTGATCAAGGGATCATAAATTGCCTTAGCGGCAAGAACGGCCTCTGCCGATGGGTTGCCCTTGTTGATCATCGAGTTTAGCTCACGAATCATCTCATAGATGACCGCCATCCCTTCTCCGGTGTTGAAATCGTCGTCCATCACCTCAACAAATCGCTGATGATACCCGTCAAGCTTTGTAATAAGGTCCCGTTCGCTATCGGTCATAGGCGTTTTGGGAGCGTTCTTCAGATAGAAATCAAGGCTCTCGGAACAGTTATAAATTCTTTCCACCGCAGCCGCAGACTGTTCGATTATTTCCTCGGAGAAATTAACAGGTGTGCGATAATGTGCGCTGAGGAGAAAATGGCGAATCGGTGCGTAGCCATACTTTGCGGCTACATCTCGAACGGTAAAAAAGCTTCCCGACTTTGACATCTTGCTGTTGTTGATATTGATAAATCCGTTGTGCAGCCAATAACGGGCAAAATGCTTGCCGGTGGCGCACTCCGACTGGGCCTTTTCATTTTCATGATGGGGGAAGGCAAGGTCCTGCCCGCCGCAATGAATGTCAATCGTCTCGCCAAGGTATTTGCGCACCATGGCTGAACATTCAATATGCCAACCCGGACGACCGCGCCCCCACGGGCTTTCCCACTCGGGTTCCCCCGGTTTTGCTGCCTTCCAGAGAGCAAAGTCCAGCGGATTTTCCTTTTGCTCTGAGATGTCTATTCTGGCGCCAGACTCGAGATCTTCAATGGGCATATGGGACAGGGCGCCGTATTCTTCATAGTTTACGGTACGAAAATAAACGTCTCCGTTTGAAGGATAGGCATAACCACGCTCAATCAAGAGCTTAATAATCTCAATAATGGTATCGATATTCTCGGTCGCCTTCGGATGAATTGTCGCCGAGCGTATCCCCAGTCCCTGAGCGTCAACAAAATATTCGTCAATATATTTTTGAGCAAGCTCAGAGAAGGTTATACCCTCTTCCGCGGCGCGGCGAATAACTTTATCGTCAATATCGGTGAAATTCTGCACAAAGGTCACTTCATATCCCCGGTATTCGAGGTAACGGCGCAGCATATCGAAGACAACAAAGCAACGGGCGTTCCCGACATGGAAATAATTGTATACTGTGGGACCGCAAACATACATTCTCACCTTTCCCGGTGTTAGGGGGATGAATTTTTCTTTTGATCTGGTTAATGTATTGTAAAATTGCATGAAAACCTCATTAAACGTCATTTGTTTCTTTATTTTTGGATTTCTTCTGTGTTTGCAGGGTCTGCAGAGCCTTTTCAAGATCCCGAATTTTGAGATCAAGCTTGCATAACTCCTGCGCAACAGGGTCTGGAACATGAATCTGATCAAGCTCGGTGCTTGGTTTTGATACGACCCTGGAATTATTGCGCTTGACAACCCTTGCCGGAATGCCGACAGCAGTCGAGTTGTCCGGGATTTCCTCAAGAACAACGGCATTGGCGGCGATCTTTACATTATTGCCGACATTAAAGGGGCCTAGCACCTTTGCGCCCGCGCCTACCAGCACATTGTCGCCAAGAGTAGGATGGCGCTTTCCCGTTTCTTTGCCTGTGCCGCCGAGGGTAACCCCCTGATAGATGGTGCAGTTGTTTCCGATTTCCGCAGTTTCCCCGATAACAACACCGCTGCCATGATCGATAAAGAGTCCTTTGCCGATCTTTGCCCCCGGATGGATCTCAATACCCGTAAGGAAACGCGCCGCCTGGCTAATTGTGCGAGCGGTTAATTTATACCCCTTTTTATGCAGCTTGTGGGCGACACGGTGGGCAAGCAACGCATGAACGCCCGAATACAAAAGCAAAACCTCAATATCAGACTGTGCGGCAGGGTCTCTCTCCCTAACCGCCGAAATATCATTCTTAACATCGGCGACAATCTTTTTTGCTTTTGAAAAGATGTCTGGGAAATCTATATCAATTTTGAACTTTATTTCGTTCATGTTTTCCCGCCTTTCTTAAAAAAGTTGGTAGCTGTGAAAAATGCGTCGGTCGCAAAATCAACTTTTCTGTATAGTATACATTATTATATAATATGCTAACCTGATTGTAAAGGGGAGAATGGGGAAATTATTTATTTGCTTTCTTTTTCTCTTGAGTTTTGTTCCGTATTGGAACCGAGAATTCCCGATATTTTCTGTCCTTTGCCGGATTTGTAAAAATTACAGCTTTATTTTCCCGGAGATAAAATCCGGCTTCCTTTTCTTTTAAAGCCTTTTTTGTCCTTTTATCCGAATCGGCGAACAGGAAAAGTGGGCAAAGCCGACCCGACTGAAGGTCAAAGGTATGGGCAATTCGCTTGAAACGAAGCCTCCTGCCGCCGTGGAGCAGCGCTACATCGATAATCAGCGATAAAATATTCCCCGCCTTGTGGGTCAGCTTATAATTTAAGGTATAAATATAGCGGCGATTGGTAAATCTTTTGCGGGGGTTCGGATTGTTTTCATACTCGGTCTCTGCATGGGGTAAAAGCTTGTTTTTAGCGTAATCAAAGCAATGCTGCGTGATTTTTTCATAAAACTTGTTTGTTTTCTTTATTCCCTTCAAGGTTCTCGGCTTTTCTTTTTCGTCAGAAAAAGAGGGATATTTTATGTTGATTTCCAAAAGCTCGATGCCCTCTCGGGTAAACAGCTCCTTTTTTATCTGTTCCTCAACCATAATTTCCATAGCAATCCCTCCTGATTTCTGCTTTATCACAATATTATATAAAATTTTGCAATTGAATATGACAGAACAAAGAGAGAGCATCGGGCAAGCCGGATGCTCTCTCTTTATAATGCAATTTGTTATTTAGTGAAAATCGGCAGATTGTAACGACAGTAAATAAAAGCGGCAAGGCTGGCAGCGGACAAGATCAGGGACACAATAACAAAGGTAGGGGTCAGTTTCACCCCTTCAATTTTGGGTATGATCTTCTTTTTTGAAAGGAAAGGAATCACCGCTCCGATAATAAGGGTTAGCAGCGTTACCTCAAGAGGCAAAAGAAGCAAATTTTTGATACCGCTTGTTGCAACGTAGATTGAATAGCCCTTACTTCCGGTGGAGCCCATTACCACACGCCATAAAGAACCAAGCAGGGTATTGATAAAAACATTGATAATAAATTTTGGGGCGATTATGCGAAGGGGGGATATTTTTGTCCGATATAAAAATAACGCAAAAACAAGTCCGGCAAGCAGAGCGCTGAGGGTATAGCCGGGGAAGAACGGACCTGAAGCAAATAGGAGATATGTAACAATATCCGATATGACACCCCCGATCATTGCAATAACCGGACCATAGATCATAGCCCCCAGACCGGTTATCAAAAAGGAAATTTGAACACGAATTAAAGGAGTAATGTAGATCTGAAGGGTACCTAATACCGAAGCGAGAGCGATAAGCATACTTGCAAGAACAATGATCTTCAGGTTGTTCAGCTCACTTGCCGCCGTTTTCCAATATGCAAGAGAAAAGGGATGGGGAAAAACTCTGTCATTTTTTTGAAACAAATTTTTCATGTCTGCTATGTAACCTCCAATAAATACATACACATTCCACTCTGTGTACATCCGGGCGGCTACAAGATAAGGAGCAACACACAACAAGGCCGGTTGATTATAACCTGCGCTTTGCATATTGCTCCCACTAAAAGACACCGTATGCAACAGCGGGATGCGATATATACACCGCAGCTATCCGAATTTTTCGGATGCTTTCGTCCGCGAAGCAACTCCCCGTCTTCGCAGCACTTGACGCGCATATATCTACTCTGTGTTTTGAGCCATTATAGCACATTCATAACAGCATCGCAATGCATTGTTAATATAATTCAAAATTCGTTTACAATAAATGTCGAACAGGGAACAATCATACAAACAGCTCCCGGCGGGATGACATATTGTACTGAAAACTGCACAAAGTGCGTAATATTCTATAGAAACAATAAAAAAGGACGTGCAACCACAAAGGATCAACTATTCGGCAGAGAAGAGAACGGCGGCGACGGACAAGGACAGCCGGGTGAACAACAGATAGGGGGGATGGTGCGAACCGTCTTTATCTATGCGACTTATTACAAACTTTACAGGAAAAGGGCTATAATATTTATAAAACAAGAAAACGGTTGACTTTATCAACCGAAAATCTGTTTACAAAGTCGTGCTTGTCTGATATAATATTATAATATAATGTACAATAGCGGTATTCTATCCACTTTCTATTCCGAAGGGAGCAGCATAAATTGAGCAATATTTTAAATGACAGCAACAAAACAGATATTAATCCTTGGATTGACCGGACGCAATTGCCAAAATTGTCCATTGTATCGGCGATTTCGTTATCCATTGCGGCTGTTGTTTTTTCGCTATGGACCACCTTTGGTTTTTATGATATTACCGCTTTTGCTTATTTAATCATCTCCTGTTCCAGTGCCGCAACCGTCCTGATATTGACCCGTTCTCCCTTAGTTATTCTCATGCCGATAACATCCTACGGTCTGGCGCTACTTCTTTCAAGATCTTTGGTGGATTCCATCGCTTCTCTGCTGTATTTTCCTGCTGCCGCTGTAATTGCCCTTTGTATTTACCGTTTCAAATCTCGCAATTCAACCGTTTGCGCAGCTTCCCTAACCCTTGCTCTCACTTTTGCAATCTTTTTTTCTATCGCGATCTACAAGGAATACGGCTCGCTGGATATAACCACGCTTGAAAAATTGTGGCAAACCATAAAAGATGAAACGCGGACATTTTTAGAATCGGCACGTCGCATTGACGAAAACGGCCAGTCTGTTCGTCTGTATAGCGACGAGTTGATCTCTACCATGTTCAGTCTTTTCCTTAACCTCTCCCCCGCAATCATCATTTTTATTTTCAATGCGCTCTCCTTTGCCGCTGTCAAGATAGTGCAGCTGTTGTTTCATGTGTTTAAAGTTTCGCAGATGCTCCCTTCGCAAAATTGGAAGTTTTCGATCAGCGCAGCGGGAGCCATTATCTATCTTGCCGCCTATGTAGCCTCCCTCATTTTTACCGCAGATAATATATCTGTTCTCTGGGCGGTTGTCGCTAATATTGTCTATATCCTCACTCCCGGTCTGTTTCTTGTCGGAATAAACCGTCTTTCGGCAATTGTCAAGCAAAAGAAGATGTACTTTGACAGCATCATAATTATATTCGTAATTATTATGGCTTTGCTCTTTATGAATTCTTTGTTCATAACTGCCCTTTCCTTTTTGGGGGCTTTTCATAGCATCAAGGATAGCGGGATTATCCGTTTCCCCTCAAAAAAAGCATAGCCTTAACCGGTTTCATCCGTTGTTTTTCGGATAAATATATTGATAAGGATTTACTTCAATGAAAAAAAACAAAAAAGCCAAAGCAAATAAGATTTTACCGATGAGCATCGTCGGATGTATTATGCTTGCCGTTGCTTTGCTTGTCGTCTATGTTTTTGTATCCTCCTTTACCGAGATTAGCCCTCTTGGCTCAGGCATCGCCGTTATACTGATTTATCTGCTTTCGGTCTTTGCCATTCTGACTGTTTATTTGCGCAAAATGAGAATAGACACCGACGAAAAGCTTGCCCCCGCTCTTGGCAGTATTATGCTGGATATTGTAACAAAGATGCACTTTCCCATGCTGATTTGCGACGAGTCCGGCAAGGTTGTTTGGTATAACAAAAATCTCTCTTACGCGGCCGGCCGCACATCTCCCCTTCACGGAATGAACATAGAGCAGCTTTGTGCGGTCAGGATTAGCCAAATTGTTGAGGGCGGAGAGGACGGTAAGGATGTTCCGATTACGATCGGTGAGCGATTTTTCCTGGCTAAACATTATAAAATAAGGACAGCTAAAAAGGGATATTGGCTTATAACCCTTACCGACAACACCGAGCTTCAACAGCTGCTCGCGCGCTTTGATTCTGAGAAAACAGTGATCGCATATATTGTTATCGACAATATTGAGGAGCTGTCTCGGCAGCTTCAGGAGCGATATCATTCGGCAGGCTCCGGAATAGATGCTGTCCTAAAAAAATGGGCAAAGGAAACCGGCGGCGTTCTTAAAGAATACGAGCGTGACAAATATCTTTTGATTTTCGAGGCACGCCATCTGGAGCAGTGTATTGCCCACCGTTTTGATATTCTGGATGAAATCCGGGATGTGCGCATTGATGACCAGGGCACCCCTATCACCGTTTCGATCGGTATTGCAAAAATTGACGGAGCCCTTGCCGAACGGGAGCAAACAGCGCGTTCTGCTTTGGAGATGGCTCTTCAGCGTGGGGGAGATCAGGTTGTGATCAAAACCGCCGAGGGTGTTGAATTTTACGGCGGCCGTACAAAAACGGTGCAAAAACGCACAAAAGTACGTGCCCGTGTGGTCGCCAATCAATTAACTGCGTTAATCAAGCGGTCGGACAATGTTCTCATCATGGGACATCGCTATGCCGATTTTGACTCCATAGGATCGGCTGTCGGACTTGCGCGGCTGGCAATGTTTTGCGGTGTTAAGGTTAATATCGTGACCGATTTGAGTGACCCTAATCTTGCCGGCGTTCTTGAGAAGCTGCAAAAGCTCCCTGATTATCGTGGAGTTGTTATCGACAGAGCGACAGGGCTTGATATGATCCGTTCAAACACCCTCTTGATTGTTGCAGATGTCAATAATACCGACCATTTTGAGTCCCCGGACATTGCAAAGAATGTTTATAAAACGGTTATTATCGATCATCATCGCAAGACTGCCGAATTTGAGGTTGAGCCTGAAATTTCCTATATCGAGCCCTCCGCCTCCTCAGCCTCCGAGCTTGTGGCTGAAATATTGGAGCAGTGCCTGCCGCCGGGCGCCTTGCTTAGGGAGGAGGCAGAGCTGCTCTTTGCCGGCATTTTGCTGGATACCAAGCAGTTTTCACGCAATACCTCAACACGGACCTTCAGCTCGGCGCTCTATTTGCGCGGCGCCGGTGCGAATCCCACCGAGGCACAGGCCTTTTTCAAGACGGCTCTTGACGATTTTGTGCGTGAGGCAAAGTTTGAAAACAATGTGGTAATATACCGTACCATTATTGCCATCGCCCTCAGTGAGGGAGACGGCAACCCCGCCGATCGCATAGCGGCTGCGAAGGCCGCTGACAAGCTGCTCACCATCAACAATGTTGTGGCGGCATTTGCCCTTGTTCGTATCGGGAACACCGTCCATATATCGGCACGGTCCAACGGGTCGGTCAATGTTCAGCTCATTCTTGAAAAGCTAGAGGGGGGCGGACATTACGATGTAGCCGGCGCCCAGGTCGAGAACATGACCATGAACGATACATTAGTTCTTCTTAAGCGGGCTATTGATGAATATTTAGACAATAATTAACAACGGAGGAAACAGATTATGAAGGTTATTTTGCTAGCAGATATAAAGGGAAAAGGAAAAAAAGATCAGGTGATCGAGGTACCGGACGGATATGCGAGAAACTATCTTCTTCCTAAAAAACTGGCGGTTATTGCCGATGCCAAGGCAATGAATGAAGCTAAAAACAAAGAGGAATCCCGGCTTCACAGACTTGAGGTTGAGAAAAAGGAAGCGACCGATCTTGCGGCACGCCTCTCAAGCATTACTATAAAAATAACCGCCCAAGCCGGAACCGACGGTCGCCTTTACGGCTCGGTAACATCCAAGGATATTGCGGAGGAGCTGAAGCGCGCGCACGGCATTGAGTTGGACAAGCGAAAAATTGTTATTCCCGCTCCCCTTAAAGCCTTTGGCACCTATACTATTGAAGCGAAAATCTATCCGGAAATCACCGGGAAATTTACCCTTATTCTGTCAGATAAATAGACCGGGCTGGGGACACGGTCGGAAAGGCATATCATTTTTGTTATGAATGATAATCCCATCAAAAAACTACCGTTTGCTCTTGAGGCCGAGCAATCGGTTCTCGGTTCGATTTTAATCGATCCCGAGAGCTTTACATATATTGCGGACATTGTTTCGGGAGAAGACTTTTATCTTGAAGAGCACCGCCAGATTTTCGACGCAATGAAGCGGCTTTTTATCCAAAATCGAGAGATTGACATAGTTACATTGATCGATACCCTTGTAAAAGAGGGAGTTTATGATGAGGCCGGCGGCACGCAGTATATCCGTCTTATAGCCGAAGTGGTGCCCTCTGCCGCCAACATCCGCGATTATGCAAACATAGTCAAGGATAAAAGCACCCTGCGCCGACTGATCGAGGTGTGCGAGGAGATCACCGGAATTGCCTATTCCGAGCAAGGTGCGGTTGAATATGTCCTTGATTCGGCTGAGCAAAAAATCTTTGCCATTGCCGAAAAACGGGAGACAAAGAGTTTTGACCATATTCGCAACATTATGCTGAGGGTCTATGAGCAGCTTGAGCTGCTCAGCCGTGATAAAGGTGCGGCAAGGGGAACGCCTACAGGCTTTTCCAGCGTTGACAGACTTCTTGTAGGTCTTGGGAAGGGCGATCTTGTTTTAGTGGGAGCCCGCCCCGGCATGGGTAAGACCAGTTTTTGTATGAATATCGCAACAAATGTTGCCAAACAGACTAAAAAAGCAGTTTGCGTTTTTTCTCTGGAAATGTCGGCAGAGCAGCTTGTTTCACGAATGCTTTCAAGCGAGGCTCTTGTGGACAGCTATAGCTTAAGAAGCGGGAGTATTGCAGAAGAGGACTGGGCAAAGCTTGCCCATGCGGCGGCCGAGCTTTCGGATACCGATATTCTTGTGGATGATACGACGGGCATCACTATTACAGGGATGAAGGCAAAGCTCCGGCGGGTTAAAAATCTTGGATTGGTTATAATAGATTATCTGCAACTTATGCAAAGTGATCGCAGGATTGACAACCGTGTTCAGGAGGTTGCCGATATCTCAAGAAATTTGAAGATTATGGCGAAGGAGCTTGCCGTGCCGGTTATTTGCTGTGCACAGCTTTCCCGTGGTCCTGAATCCAGATCGGACAAAAAGCCGATGCTTTCTGACCTTCGTGATTCCGGAGCCATAGAGCAGGATGCGGATATTGTCATGTTCCTGTATCGAAGTGAATATTATAAATCTGACGACAACTCTGCACATGAGCAGGATGCAAATGTCGCCGAGGTCATTATTGCAAAAAACCGACACGGCTCTACCGGAACCGTAAAAATGGGATGGATCTGTCAGTATACAAAGTTCCTTTCTATCGACGATAACTACCAGGGCGGCTGATTTAATACAGGTGAGATGATTTTATGAAACCGAATTGCTCTATCGACCAAATCGAAGAAAAAATCGAGCAGGCTATATCCAGCCACAAAATGGAGATAAGGGGTGGCGTGCTTTTAGCTCTGTCTGGCGGGGCAGACTCGTGCGCGCTTCTCTATTACCTGCATAAAAGAGCGGAAACCGAGGGCTTTTATTTATCTGCCGCTCACTTAAATCACAAGATCAGAGGAGAAGAGGCAGACCGGGACCAACGCTTTTGCGAAGAAATATGTACCGAACTTTCGATTCCCCTTTATTGCCGAGTCGTGGACATTCCCGCCCTTTCTGCCAAAACAGGAAGGGGAATCGAGGAGGTAGCCCGCTCTGAAAGATATCGTTTTTTTGATGATATTTTAGCTGAAAACAAAAATCTCGTTTGTGTTGCAACGGCCCACACCGCCAGCGATAATGCCGAAACGGTTCTTTTCAATTTGGTGCGTGGGAGCGGGACACGTGGTTTATCCGGTATTCCTCCTGTACGGGATCGAAAGATTATCCGCCCTCTGATTAATTTGACAAGAGAGGAAATCCTTTTTTATTGTAGGGCAAATAATATCCGATTTATAAACGACAGTACAAATCTCGATACTCACTATACTCGAAACTACATTAGAAGTGAGATTATTCCTCGTCTCACGCGCATTAACCCTTACCCCGAAAGGGCAATTGCCCGCACTTGTGCCGCTGCCCGACAGGATAATGAGTTTATCGAAGAATATGCAGCCGATTTTATGCAAAAGCACGGCATTCAGACCGAAGCTGCAATAGAATCTCTTGCCGCCCTTCATCCTGCCCCTTTGACAAGAGTTTTGGTGAAAATGCATGAAAAGGCTTGTCAGAGCTTATCCTCGGGAGGATGGGCAGATGCAAACAGTCCTCCTTCTTTAGAACAAAAGCATATAACAGCGTTGCTTGATTTATTGAAGCTAGCCCCTGACAGCTGCGGAATGCGGCGCATATCACTGCCGGGAGGAATATTTGCCCTTTGCGAGAGGGGACTTTTCTTCTTTGCCCCTGATGAGAGATTTTTTGAAAAAGATCAATTTCAACCTTTTTATCTTGAGTTCGGGCGTAATGATTTAGGGTCTTCGGGGGCAGCCTTATATTTGATAAGGCAGGATCACCCGGAAATTAAAAAAGAAATCGAAAATATTTACAAATTATTTATACACATTATTTTAAATTTTGATAGAATAAATGGAAAGCTTTTTGTCCGTCGCCGGAAAAACGGAGACAGCTACCGTTTCGGCGGAAGGACACGGAAACTGAAAAAGCTGTTCAACGATGCCAAGATTCCCTTAGCCAAAAGGGATAATCTGCCTGTCCTTTGCGATGAGAGCGGGATTGTATGGGTGCCCGGTTTTGGTGTTCGAGACGATTGCACAATACAGGACGGCTGTGAACAGCTCCATATATATTATGTCTGCTGAAAAGTTCAAATAAAAATATAACAAGGATTGTAGACAGATGACGAACAAAGATGTTAAAAAAATTCTTGTAGGCAAAGCAGAGATTGATGCGATAACCACAAGAATAGCAGAGGAAATAGATAGAGACTATGCCGACAACAATAAAAAGCTCTTACTGCTCGGCATACTGAAGGGTTCAGTTGTTTTTATGGGCGACCTTATGAAGAAGCTCACAATCCCTGTGGAGATAGACTTTATGAAGGTATCCTCTTACGGGGCGGGGACGAAATCAAGCGGTCATGTCAATATTCTTCTTGACCTGCAGCGACCCGATATTAACACCTGCGATATCCTTATCGTTGAGGATATCATAGACAGCGGAAGGACCCTTTCCTATCTTACCGACTATCTTACGCTTAAGGGGGCAAAAAGCGTTCGTACCTGTACGCTGCTTGACAAGCCGTCACGCCGCGAGGTTGACTTTAACCCTGACTATGTCGGCGTTGAGATTCCTGATGAATTTGTTGTCGGATATGGTCTTGATTATAATGAAAAGTATCGCGCGCTTCCCTATGTCGGAGTTCTTGAGCCGCATGCTTATAACGATTAAAGCTGTAAACTAGTGGTAAATAGACAGATTATAAATAGAGTAAATAAATTTACCGCAATATATATAATACTATATAGAATTAAGCAAATGACGGCAGCTCTGCCGATCACATAATGGCAAACCTGTGTGCCCGGCAGACGGCACGGAAAGGCATGGTTCTTTTTAATGAAGAATAATTTTAAAATTATTATCTTTTATATTGTTTTTATAGGTATCATTCTAGTTGTAACGGCAACCCTTTTCAACCAGATGGATGTTGAAGAGTTCACATATAGCGATATTCCACAGCTATTTAAAGAAGAAAAGGTCAAATCTTTTGAAATAGATAAAAAATACTACCTTATCTTAAACGTCCGAACGGTCAATTCTGACGGCAGTGAGGGCGAAAAGACCATTCAATACCGGCTTAGCGAAGTTAGTCTTTCGGTGTTCTGGAATGAGTGCGGCGAGCTTATTCGTGAGCAATATGATGCCGGAATAATCGAAAAATACGATTTTGCCGAACCGGTTGACCTTCCTTGGTGGATCAGCTTTTTGCCTTATGCCATATTAATAATTCTTTTCGTTGTCCTATGGTTCTATGTAATGAATCAGGCTGCCGGAAAGGGCGGAAAAATGACCTCCTTCGGCCGTGCGCGGGCGAAGCTTGGCTCAAATGAAAAGAAAAAGGTCTTCTTTCGTGATGTGGCAGGCGCTGAAGAAGAAAAGGAAGAGCTTAAGGAAGTTGTTGAGTTCTTGCGCAATCCCGATCATTTTCTCAAGCTGGGCGCCCGAATTCCCCGCGGTGTGCTGCTTGTAGGTCCTCCCGGCACAGGAAAGACCCTGCTTGCAAAAGCAGTCGCCGGAGAGGCAGGAGTACCCTTCTATTCGATATCCGGTTCCGACTTTGTTGAGATGTATGTCGGTGTCGGCGCTTCCCGTGTGAGAGACTTGTTCGACACGGCAAAGAAAAATCCGGCCAGCATCATTTTTATTGACGAAATAGACGCTGTGGGACGCCACAGAGGTGCCGGACTCGGCGGCGGTCACGACGAGAGGGAGCAGACCCTTAACCAGCTGCTTGTAGAGATGGACGGCTTTGGCAACAATGAGGGGGTTATAGTCATGGCAGCCACCAACCGCCCTGACATTCTCGACCCTGCATTGCTCCGCCCCGGGCGCTTTGATAGGCAAATTACCGTTAATTATCCTGATATAAAAGGGCGAGAAGAAATCCTGAAGGTCCATGCAAAGGGCAAGCCTTTTGAAGAGGATGTCGATTTGTCCGTTGTTGCAAAATCTACAGTCGGTTTTACCGGCGCCGATCTTGCGAATCTACTCAATGAGGCTGCTATCCTTGCAGCCCGCAAGCGTAAGCACCTTATTGGAATGAATGATTTAGAAGAGGCTATGATCAAGGTCATCGTCGGTCCGCAAAAGCGCTCTAAGGTGGTTAACGAAAAAGAGAAAAAGCTTACTGCTTATCACGAGGCCGGTCACGCCATTGTTACAAAATTGATTAAGAGCGATGACCCTGTGCATCAGATCTCAATTATTCCAAGCGGACGCGCAGGAGGATATACCCTATCTCTGCCGAAGGAGGATCGCTCTTATATATCCAAGATTGATATGCAAAAGGAGATCGTCACACTCCTCGGTGGTCGCACTGCCGAGATGCTGATTCTTGGCGACATCTCCACCGGTGCATCAAATGACATTCAACGTGCTACCTCTATTGCACGCAATATGGTTACAAAATACGGTATGAGCGATAAGCTCGGTCCGATCGTATACGGCACCGAACATCCCGGTGACGAGGTATTCCTCGGACGTGATTTCTCCTCTACGCGCAACTACTCCGAAGTTACAGCATCAGAGATTGACGCCGAGATTCGCGCTATAATTGATGATGCTTGCAGCACCGCAAAAACTCTCCTTGAAGAAAATATTGATAAGCTTCACTTTATCGCTGAATTCCTGATGAAAAACGAGACTATGGACGAGGCGCAATTTGAGGCTGCCATGGGCGGAAACCCAACCTTTGAGGAGCTTGAGAATCTTGTTGCGGAAAAGAAGCGCAAGAGCGAGGAGGAAAACAGGATTCGCGCCGAGTATGAGAAGAAGGAACTTGCCCGCAGGGAAAAGGAGGCGCGTAAAATATTCGAGGAAACTCACAACCTGCCTCCCCAGGATCAGCCTGACAAAAAAGATCCTCCACCGGAAATTAAAGATTAATGCATTTTACCGCAAAAGGCTCCGATTATTGAATTTCAATAATCGGAGCCTTGACCGCTGACAGAGTTTTGTCAGCGGTCATTTTTTATAGATAATCGAAGGATCTGTATTTTTATGACCGTCCTTATTCTCAAGATAATTCCGCATTATGCGGTTGATCGAATATCACCTCCCGATTGCGGATCAAAAAGACACCTTTTTAATTATTATAAATATAATTATATTATAGTATTGTTTTGGGAGGATTATATGGATAAAAATGAAATTTCTCAGGAAATGGTTTATCGGTTGTTATCAGAAATGGTAGCAGAGCTTCAATATTTATTTGACGAGTCTTTATTAGTCAGATATCGTGCAATGCGCCGTCTTAGCGAAAAATTCAACATTTTGCGCAGCTATTCGGACGTTATCCGAAGGATGAATCAAAGCTATTTTGAGGACCATTACGGACAAATCCAAATGACACAAATGCAGATGCCGGGCAACCCGGAGATAAATGAGAACCAACCGGAGTTTATTCCTGAGAAACCGTCGAATGGGGAAAAAACATTTACCTTAACCGAGCTTTCTCATTATAACGGAAAGGACGGAATGCCTGCCTATGTGGCCTATAGAAATGTTGTCTATGATTTAACCAATTTGCCAAGATGGATTTTCGGGCGGCATTTTGGATTGGTTGCCGGGCGTGATCTTACGATACAATATGATGCCTGCCATGTAGGGCGACCTACTCTTGATCGAGTGCCCGTTGTCGGGAGGCTTGTTCCTGATTTTCCGGAGATAGAATAATCAGAACTCACGCATCAGATTAAAGGATTGAATGAGATTTAACCGTCCGTATCCCCATTGATTGTTCGGATAAATCACATTGTCGCTGCGGGAGCAGCCCCGAATCAAGAAGGCTTTTATCTGATAGGTTCCGATTGTAAGATCGTTCCCCTCCACAATACCCCATTGCAGCATCAGTGCACCGGCGCCGGCTGTTATTGCAGCCGCAACGCTGGTGCCGCTCATTACTCCTGTCTCCGCAGGAAATGGCACGGCACCGGTGACATTAACGCCGGGCGCCGTCAGGTCCGGCGACATTTCAGGCAGCCTTGTCGGTCCCCAGGATGAATCGCTAAAGAGGCTGTTGTTTAACGAGTTGTATGCTCCACAGGTGATAACTCCCACCGCTGTGGCAGGAACAACGATGGTGTAATTTGGTGTTGGAGTGAGAAATTCCACATTGGGGGAGACAAATCCCGTTATAGGGAGCCATGCATGGTAGGTTCCGTTCAATACAATATCGCCAAAGACGTTGATCGTCCATATGCCGGGCGTTGCATTCAAAATCTTTACGGTAGTCTCCTGTCCGCCGCTCCCCTCAAGGGGGAAAAAATATTCCACTATAACTGTTGCTCTCTCAAGAACCAGCCTTGATTGGAGGGTTGATCCCGGCTTTGCCGGAACCCGTCCTATTGTTTCGCCGGTAGGGGATCTTATTGAAACGGATATGCGGTCGGAGGCTGAGTTTATTATTGTTATCAAAACATTTCCGGCATTCTCTCCCATTCTGATGTCAATGCTCTGCACATCCCCGGTATTCTCAAGGACACCCTGGGTATGATGTCTTGCCCGGCTTTCGTTTCCTGCTGCGGCTGTCAGGCATAGTCCTCGCAAATTGGAAATGGAGCTGAGATATTCCTCAAACACACTAAATCCATCATGCCCACCGAGATTAGTTCCAAGCCCGATACAGACAGAGACCGGACGGCCAAGTTCGGTCGCTTTTCTCAATATGTACTCAATTCCGATCATAACCGATGTGGATTCGAAGGCATTTTCCTGTTCAGGCGGTATCAGATATTTTTCAAGATAATAGGATCGTGCTTTTCGCAGCTTTACTACTATTAATTCTGCATCGGGCGCGGCTCCGATATTTGTGCCGATCTCCCTTCCGGCCGCCACCGAGGCTAAAAAGGTGCCGTGCCCGACGGTGTCGCGATGAGGAACGATTTCATAAGGATCGGGGGCTTGAAGCGCTTGGTTAATCTGTTCGTTGGTATACTCTGTTCCCTCAAAAAAACCCTCAGGAATATTATCGTTAATTGTCTGGTCGAAAATATACAGTATCTTACTCGTTCCGTCCTCATAGATAAAGGAAGGATTGGTATAATCTATTCCGGTATCGACAATACCTACAATGGTTCCTCGTCCGCGCAGATCGAGAAAGGGCTGCTCCTGAACCTGTGTAATACCCGCTGATTCAAGGTTAGCCTTATCCATCAGACCAAGCACCACCGGAGCGGTTCTTAAAACACCGGCCCCGAGCTCTCGGACAAAAGTATCAACAAGATTTCTTGGAAGATAGCCGACAACAAATCTTCCGTACAACGTTTCCGCTAAGCGGATACCGGGAAACCTCCTCATTATTACATCAAGCCGCTCGCTGCGTCTTGTGATAAAATCTATCGTATTCGGATCAAGAATAAAATCTAAAAACTCATTACCGTTATTCATAGAAAGTTCAACATATTATTCAGATGATGAATAATCCCTCCGTGATTTATTGGCAGTATTCTTCTTATCCTATCGTACTCATTAAAACAAAGGTTTGAATCAGGTTTAATCGCCCATATCCCCATTGTGTGTTAGGATAATTGATTGTCACATCGCGATTGCAGCCCCTGATCATATAAGCTTTAATCTGGTAGGTGCTTATAAGAGGCTCGTTCCCTTCAACAATTCCCCATTGCAGCATGAGAGCAGCGGCGCCCGCCGTAATTGCTGCGGCGACGCTGGTTCCGCTCATATCCCCGGGTCCGGTAGGAAACTCTCCTGTTACATCAACGCCCGGAGCGGTAAAATCGGGCAGTATCGCCGGCAGCCTTGAAGGTCCCCATGATGTATCGGAATAAAGGCTGTTGTTTGCGCTGTTGTAAGCACCAACGGTAATAACTCCCACCGCTGTACCGGGTACTACTATCGTATAGTTTGGGGTAGGGGATGTAAACTCCACATTCGGCGACACAAAGCCGGTAATGGGCAGCCATGCATGATAGGTGCCGTCCAGCACAATATCCCCATATACAGTTATCGTCCAAAGCCCGGGTGTCGCATTTAAAAGCTTAACGATGCTCAACTGTCCGCCGCTGCCGTCCAGTGGGAAATAATATTCAACAATCACTGTTGCTCGTTCAAGGACAAGCCTCGACAGATAGACCGTTTCGGTTTTTGAGGGCACACGACCGACCGCTTCTCCCGCGGGAGATCGTATTGACAGTGACAGCTTATCCGAACCTCCGTTTACAATCGAAACAAATATATCGCCGGCATTTTCTCCAACACGAATATCGATATTTTGCGTGTCTCCCTCCCTTTCTAAAAAGCCTTGGGTATGATGTCTTGCCTGGCTTTCGTTTCCGGCAGCTACAACAAGGCTGACACCAGAAAGGTTGCTCAATGATGTCAGATATTCCTCAAATATGCTAAAACCGTCATGAGTCCCGAAATTGGTCCCAAGTCCAAGACAGATTGATACCGGGCGGCGAAGCTCTTGCGCTCTTCTTAAAATATATTCAAGCCCCATCATCACCGAGCTTGATTCATAAGCGTTTTCCTGATCGGGCGGTATTAGATATTTTTCGAGATAATAAGGTCTGGCCTTTCGCAGTTTAACTACAATTAAATCGGCATCGGGCGCCGCTCCGACCCGATCATCCTGCGGACGCCCCGCCGCTACAGAGGCTAAAAAGGTTCCGTGACCGACATTGTCTCTATGGGGAACGATTTCATACGGATTGGGAGATCGCAAAGCTTCGTTGATTTGCTCATTTGAATATTCTCTGCCAAAGATAAATGATGCTTCCTGATCGCCTCTTTCTGTTTGGTCTAATATGTATTGAATCTTGCTTGTTCCATCCTCTCTGATAAAAGCAGGATTGGTGTAATCGATACCGGTATCTACGATGCCTACCAAGGTATTGGTGCCCCGAAGATTCAAAAAGGTCTGTTCCTGAACGCTGATGATCCCCGCCGACTCAAGATCCCCTCTGTCGGTAAGCCCTAAGACAACAGGCTCAATATCAACAAGACCCCCGATATTCTGAATCAAATCCTCGACATCCTGTCTTCGAACAAAGCCGAGAAAAAACCTTTCGTATATGGACGGAACAACAAACACATCGGGAACCAGACGTTGAAAATCCTGATAAATCCTGCTGCTTCTTGCAATGAAATCCACATAATCGGGGTCGAAAAAGAAATCATGGTTTTGAGTGTTCATAGATCACCCTCCTGATGCTTCAACATCAACAGATTTGCCCTGATAAATCATACAATTCGGCTGTATTGAGTCTGCCGTCAAATGCTCAACCCACCGCGGACGTATGCAATCAGATATTGCATAGACCTATTTAAGCACAGCCTGCCATAGCCCCAAATCGGATTTGGATATTGTATGCCGGCTGTGCGGGTTGCCCCCTTGCGAAGGAAGGCCTTTAAACGCTGACCGTATAAGAAAGGGTCGTTCCCCCTGACAATTCCCCATTCCATCATGAGAGCCGCTGCTCCGGTGACAAAAGGAGCCGCCATGCTTGTGCCGCTGAAGGTGTCATATCCTCCGCCGGCTCTTGTTGTAAGCACCCCCACCGCGGGGGCAACAATATCGGGCTTGACATAAATATTGCTACGGGTATATCCTCTGCCGGTAAACTCGGCACTGGTACCAAGGAGGGCATTATATCCCCCTACCGAAATAACCCTCATAGCGGTTGAGGGCAGAGTCAGGGTTACATCTACGCTTGGAACCAAAAATGAGGTTTCTCTTGTTATATCTTCAATGGTCTGCATCCACACATCAAAACGACCGTCGACAATATTCTCTCCACGAACGATCAGATTCCATATTCCGTTTATAACAGGTTCTCCATCTCCCTCAAGCAAAATAAATATTTCCTGATTAAAGTTATAATGGGTTGGCTGCCCGTATATAACGGTTATATTAACCCCGTCAACAAAGGCTCTTGTCAACCTTTGTGTCGCGCGTATGGTTCCCGTGGATCTGCCGCTGGGGGCCACAAGCTCCAGCGTAAAGGTGTCCACGAAGTTTTTCCACATGACAAGATACAGATGGGGCAAATTTTGTGTGGTGACAAATTCCACATTAACAACTTGACCCTGCTGGACAACATCAGAAAAATGATGTGCAGCGGCTCCTTCGTTGCCTGTCGCTACACAGATGACATTTTTCCAGACCTCTGACATTGCATCGATGTATGTTTCAAACAGGGAATCTCCGTCATGAGAGCCGTTATTTGTACCGTAACTGAGATTCATGCATACCGGCATATTGAGTGCCAAGGCCTTATCCACGATATATTTTATTCCGCGCATAACTTCGGTTGTGCGGGAGAAATTGATATTCCCTGTGTTACCGAGCTTTACAACAATGATTGACGCCTCAGGTGCGACGCCTACCTCCCGTCTCGCACTTGATCTCCCGTTTCCGGCAGCAATTCCGGTAACCGCCGTTCCGTGGCCGACAGGGTCAATGCTCGGTACAATTCTGCTGGGCTGAATAGAGGCAAGTGCCTCATTAATCTGACTGTTTGTGTATTCGGTACCGCTTCTGAAGCCTGCAGGCGGCGCACCCGGAATAGTCTGATCCCAAATATAAAGAATGCGGCTGGTTCCGTCATCATTTCTAAAATCCCAATGTGTGTAGTCAATGCCGGAATCTATAATTCCAACAATGACGCCGGAACCGCTTAACCCAAGACCGCTTGCACTCTGCACTTGCGGAATGCAGACTCTGGTTAAGCTCTCTGTAAGAAAATATTTCAATGTTTTGGGAAGCTCTATGTATTCAATCTCTCTATAATCAAACAATTGCTGAACCTTCTCGACTGTCAATGTCAAAATAGCATATCCCTCGCCCAGAATCTCAACATCGACCCCGAGGTCGACTCCTACTATCATAATATCTCCGCTATATTTTACAATAACCTCAAGCAGATTCTCGCCAATTTGAACACCGGGCTCTATGCTGCGAAGCAATATATTGTCCACATTCTCCTCCTAAACTATGCAATCGATTGATTCTGCAGAAAAACTCGTATATTTCCATCCATAATCGATCCACATATACCCGGAAACAATGCCCGACGAATATTCGGTGGGGTACATCCAGAAAGCGGGTCCGCTTTTAATCCAGACATAGATATAATATCCGATATACTGCCGGATCAATGAAGACCCCGTGTCCGCAAGACAGGGACAATAGGAAGGTGTTGACCGCGGAGGAGGAGTGGCAGGCTTTGACTTGTTTGGGTTCCTTCTGGTATTGTTAAAAAGCATTCAAGCATCTCCTTGCAAGCTTATGAAATTGATATTAGGAAAATCTGCATATATTTTCATTATATGAATTAAGTGAAATAAAATGACATTGAAAAAAGTGCAAACTTAAATAATATGCAAAATTCAAGCGATTAAATCTTGTACATATAAATAAATTTACATTATTTAGAAAAACAGCGGTTTTTTGTATCAATTTTTACAGGTAAAAACATATAATGTATAATAAATGACTTAAATTTGAGTGGGGCAGGCATCTGTTTTCCTGCCGTGTATATATAAGGAGGAGAGGATTGCATATGCAGAATCAAAATATTCCTGAATTACAAAGAACAGACCCCGGTCGCCTTAGGGTTACGGTTTATGCAAATGATATCGGCAGACCTATCGATAATGCCCGTATTCGAATAACGCGTCGCAGCGAGGAGAGCAGCATAGAGGAGTTGACAAGCGATCTGTCCGGACAATCTCCGATTGTTGATCTTCCCGCGCCGCCTTTTGACTATTCCCAGGCGCCTGATTCACCAAAGCCCTATGCTGAATATGACGTTCATGTAACAATGGAGGGGTATGAGCCAAAACGAATAGAAGGAGTCCAGATTCTGCCTAGCGTCACCGCTTTGCAGGATGTTAATTTAGAGCCGATCATACCTGCTCAAGCGGAACAAAGCATTTTCATAAAACCTCATACTCTGTGGGGCTTCTTTCCGCCCAAAATTCCGGAGGATCCTATAAAGCCCCTGCCTCCGTCTCTCGGCTTTGTCGTTCTTCCTGATCCTGTTATCCCTGAGTATGTCATTGTCCATGAAGGAGTGCCTTCCGATACCACGGCAAGAAACTTATATATTCCCTTTAAGGATTACATAAAAAATGTTGCAAGCTGTGAAATTTATTCCACGTGGCCGGCGAACACTATACGGGCTAATATTCTTGCAATTCTCTCGTTTACTCTGAACAGGATTTATACCGAATGGTACCGCGGCAAGGGTTATGACTTTACCATCACAAATTCTACGGCTTTTGATCAGGCCTTTGTCTATCAAAGGAACATTTATGAAGAAATATCGGTGCTGGTTGACGAGTTGTTTACCAATTTTATAACAAAGCCGGACATACGCCAGCCTTTGCTTACTCAATATTGCGACGGAACAAGGACAACATGCCCCGGATGGTTGAGCCAATGGGGTTCAAAGACCCTTGGCGATCAGGGATATGACGCTGTTTCGATTTTGAGGAACTACTACGGTCAGGATATCTTTCTGATGCAGGCTCAAAAGGTGTCCGGAGTTCCTATTTCCTACCCCGGCATTCCTTTGCAGACAGGATCTACCGGACAATATGTCCGTACGATACAGGAACAGCTCAATACTATTTCGAATAACTATCCCGCCATTCCAAAAATACGAGTGGACGGCATTTTTGGCAGTCAAACACGTGCCGCCGTCGAAAAATTTCAAGAAATATTCGGGCTGCCTGCATCGGGTATTGTTGACTTTGCTACCTGGTATCAGATTTCAAACATCTATGTTGCGGTTGCCAAATTGGCAGAGCTTTAAAATCCTCACTCCTCCCTTTTTCCATAAAAAAAGTGGTAGCTTTTCTAAAGCCACCACTTTTTTTCTATTTTCTAATTGATGCAAGAGACTTAAAGTGCTTAATGCGATTGCTTAAATCGGGAATTCGCTTTATTGTACGCTCTGAGAACATACCCTCCAATACATTATTGGTAGCGGCGATTTCATGACCGATTAACGCAAGAGCTGCATCCTGCAAATGAGCAAATTCGGGATCCCTCTGAGCGAGGCAGATAAACGATTGCCGAGGAGAATTTATATCCTCTCCGCTAATCTGGAACAGACCGTATTGATCGCAGAGATTGCGTACCGCCCTCAGCTGCTTCTTTGTGTTTCGGGAAGGCATGTAGGTTACCGCATTAAAACCAAGGGTCTTCAATGTCTCAAAAAGCAGATCGAGATAGCCGTCTTCAAAGGTCTGCGTTTTTTTATCTCCGGTCACCGACTGGGAAACATCCCCGAGATAGGCATAGGCGCTTATTGCTCCGATTTCTCGCGAAAGGGCTAAAACCTCCTTAACATCGGGACATTCGGTATCCGCATCGATGTAGATCTTTTCAACCAGATCGCTTTTTAACGCTCCAAGAAGGTCATAGTCATACATCGTATTGCCTTTGTCCGAGAGCCATGACCGAACCTTTGATGAAATCGGGATTATCAGATCCTTTTCAAGGAAATTCAGAACCGCCTCGCCCTTTCCGAATCGCTCTATGATTTTTCTGCTTAGAGCAAAAAGAATGTGCCGTTCGGTCACACTGCCGCTGTCATGTGCCATCGAAAGGGGGAGGATGTCATCATCAAAATCAAGGGAAATGTCAAAGTCAGCCATTAAATCATTTATTCTTTCGGTCATTCTTCGACCGCGCTCAATCCTTGCAGCCGTATAAGGGGTAAAGAAGTCTCTTACCTGCCCCACATACTGATGAGGGATGCCATGCAGCGCAATATAGGCAATGCTCTTTTGGTCGGGATTGTTAATTCTCTTTCCTGCGAGGGGGGTGTTATGCATCTTAACCCGACATTCAACACCAATCGTTGTCATAATCCCGACTGTTTTGCCGGCCTCGGTGAATTCATCAACCCCTCCTACCGAGTCATGGTCCATAATTCCCGCCGTCTTAAGTCCGGCGTTATACGCCATCCAAACGGCCTTTGTCGGGGAATAAGGGGAAAAAGAATAGGTTGTATGAATATGGTTGTTTACATCGTCGGCTGTGTCGGGGCGTTTAATCTCTCCGTTATCAAAAAGACGACAGAGCTCAGACAAGGCGGACAGCCTATCCTTTTTGTCAGGAGCATTAAGACGATCGACCAAATTTTCAATCCTGCTCATATTTAACTCCTTCAAAATTCTATTTTAGCATACATTGCCCGCCGGTTACGGGTATCGCCTGTCCGGTTTCATACTCCTGCTCAACAACATAAAGTACCGCACGAAGCACATCGACAATCTCACATCCTCGCCCCATCGGAACCTTTAGCTCATAATGGCGGCGAACATCTTCCACCGTTTTGGCACCCGGCACCTTGCCCGCCTTCAGATACTGCACAAAAAGACCGCGCTCAGGGTCGCTCCATAGAGGTCCGGTCAATAGATTCCCGGGACAGATGGCGTTCACTTTAATATTATATGAGCATAGTTCAAGGGCAAAGCTTTGTACAAGTCCTATGCCGCCGAATTTTCCGCCGGCATAGGCGAAATTCTTATTGCTGCCCTCAAGACCGGATTTTGAATTAATCTGAACAATATCGCTCATATAGCTGTTGTCAAATTTATGCTGAATCTTCATTATCCGGCTGGCATATTTTACGCAGAGGAAAAAGGCAGTATAATTTATTTTGGTTACAAACTCAAAGTTTTTCAAGGTCATTTCCTCAAGAGATCCGGCCTTTACAACGCCTGCGTTGCTGACAAACAAATCAAGCCCGCCATAGCACAGAACAGTGTCCCAAATCATCTGCTGTACCGATTTTTCGTCTGATACATCAACCTTAAGGGGGAGTGCGCTTCCTTTTCCGTTTGTGCTTTCCAGTTCGGAGGCACGGACGGCGGCAGTATCATAGTTAAGGTCGGCCATAACGACATTAGCGCCATGTGAGCATAGTCCCTCGGCGATACCGAGGCCGAAGCCCTGGGCACTGCCGGTGACAATAGCAATTTTTTCATCCAGCCGACGACTCAGGTCAAGGGTAAGACTTACCTTTGAGCGGTATGCCTCCACCTCCCAATTAACAATAAAATCGATCATATCCTCGGTCATAAAAAGAGGACCGCCGAAAGAGTTGGTGTAGCAGCCGATCTTCACCGTGTCCAGAAAAACATCGGCACAGATATCGGCCTGCTTCTTGCCGGCGCCATGGGCAAAAATGCCAAGACCCTGTATGGCGACAATACGCGGCAGAAAACCATGCTTTTCTTTATAATCGGCAATGCCTGCCTGAATTAATTGATATTGCTCATCAATATTGTCAGCCGACTTAACAAACAGAGGCCACGGACGGCAGTATACAATATGATCGGGGGTATATGCCGAGCTTACAGGATAAAAGCTCTCCTCGTCCTTGACAAAATCCGCAATCTGCTTATTAGTTCTGAAGGTAACTGACGAAGTGGGGCCATCCTTCAAAAGCATACGCAGGGCCGGCGCCACAAGGGCTGCCCGTTCTTTGTCAACGGTAACCTCGCTGAAATCCGGCTTTGAAGTAAGTGCATTGTCAAGAGTGGAAAAAAGAAAATCATAAATCGAATCGATCTCTGCTTCATCATCACCTGCCACAAAAATTCCATGATTCTGCAGAATGACAATATCAGCATCTTTGCCATGCTTTGATTTATGCAGGCGCATGGCCTCCCCGACGGCAAGCGCCAGGATATACCCCGGCTTTGTAATCGGAACCCAAACAGCGCGGGAACCGAAAAGACGCCGAGTCTCCGCCTCCCCGTTTACGCCGCAACACAAGCCGTTTGACAGCGCCGGATGGAGATGGACAACATAGGTTTTTGAAAAAAGATTATGTAGTAAGGTTTCTACCGACGGACGCTTATGCTCCTCGCCACGACAGCGGGCCTCCATCAAATCGGCAAGAACCTCACGTTCGCGCTCAACCTCGTCCTCAGAATATTTCCGGTCAAGCATAGCACTGAGCATTGCACGATCCATGCGGACAAATCCGTCTGCCTTGATGGTTGCAAGAGTTGTGCCCGACCCCTTGATATAGAGATACTGATCGTCTTTATAAGACGTGTTTCCTCCGCCGGCAAGCACATAATCAGGATTCGCCCCGTATTTATTCGATATTTTAACGATTGTTTCCAATGACATATGTTCTCCTTTGGAACAGACTTAAATGTTCTGTTTCTCCGTTAATAATAAAGTGCTGCAACAATATCCCTTCGTGTTGCTCCCAGAAAATATTTGTTAATATCAATATTCTGTAAAGCAAGACTCATTTCATCCGGATTATGCTTCACTCCTATAAGGAGAGTCTCTAATTCTCCGATGTCCCGTTCGCCGAAATAATCTCCAAAAAGACGCGCATTGGTGATTATTCCATTTTCTACTTGCAAAAATGCTTCCATTCCCCCGCTGGGGAGGCGCATTTTTTTCTTAAAATTATATTTGGGAGATTGTCCGTAATTCCATTCCCACGTGCGATATTTTTCGTCAGCAAGCCGATTTATACCCTCAATATCCTGTGCGGTCAACCGGTATTCATAGAAATCCTGTCCTGTTTTTCGAATATAATCGGTTATTATCCTGACGAACTGAGGGATATCCAAGGGTGCCTGCAGATGCTCATTGATGTTGGTTACCCGGCTCCTTACCGATTTTATCGCCTTGCTTTGGATTTTTTCGGAATCAACGTTTAATGCCTTCGCAAGGCGATCTAGGGTAATGTTCAGCATCAGGGTGCCGTGATGTAGCAGTCGGTCTTTATAGACGCACTGAGCATTGCCCGAAAACTTTTTCCCGTCAATGGTCAAATCATTTCGTCCAGAAAGCTGCGCATTGACTCCTATTTCATTAAGAGCCCCGATAATCGGCGCCGCAAAGCGGGAAAAATCAGAAAAGTCTGCCTTGTTATCCCTGATAAAGGTAAAATTCAGATTACCTTTATCATGAAACACTGCCCCTCCGCCGGTCAAGCGTCTGACAACGGCAATGCCTTCTCTGCTAACATATTCGCTGTTGATCTCCGAGACGGTATTTTGATTGCGACCGACAACAATGACATCACGGTTTACCCAAAGCATGAAAACATCGTCCTTAAAGTTTTCAAGCGCATATTCCTCTGCCGCGAGATTGAAATACGGATCTGTTGATGTATTATAAATATATCTCACTCAATATCTCCCAAATATTCAAATAGCTGAAATGAAAATCACAAACGTGACATTTTTATAAAACCTTATACTCCCAGCTTATTGCGCCGGATCTGCTCAAGCTCTGTGAAATTCTGAACAGGGAAGTAGCCCGGCAGTGGCTGGATTTTCTGATGAATAGCATCAAGGAACCATGTTGCATGGGGGAAGAAGTGCTCCTCCAGCTCGAAACAAGGGGTTATCCAATTGCGCGCGCCGATAACAACAGGCGGAGCATCCAGATAATCAAAGGCAAGCTCACTGATTGTTTGAGCCATTTCTTTAAGTGCCGAGCCACGGGCGCAGGCATCACTCGCAAGAACGATGCGACCGGTTTTCTTCACCGATTCGATTACCTTTTCATAGTTGAAGGGGGTGATAGAACGCGCATCTATAACCTCTGCGCTCATGTTATACTTTGTTTCAAGCTCATTGGCTGCTTTCAACGCCTCGTAGAGTGACGTTCCGATAGTAAGGAAGGTAATATCCTTTCCTTCGCGTTTTATATCCGGTTCGCCGATTTCGATTTCGTAATAGTCCTCCGGTACCCCTTCCTTATGGAACTGTTCGCCGATATCATAGATTCTCTGGCTTTCACAGAAAACAACAGGATCGGTGCCGGCAAGGGCGCTGTTCATCAGACCCTTTGCATCATAGGGGGTTACGGGGAACACAACCTTAAGTCCCGGGATGTGCGCCATCAGCGCCGTCCAGTCCTGTGAGTGCTGGGCGCCGTATTTTGAACCGATAGAAACCCTGAGAACAACCGGCATCTTGATAACTCCGGCGCTCATTGCCTGCCATTTTGCCAGCTGATTAAATATTTCATCTCCGGCACGACCGATAAAGTCGCAATACATCAGCTCAACAATCGCACGCCCGCCGGACATGGCATATCCGACGCCGGAGCCAACAATCGCAGCCTCGGAAATAGGGGAGTTAAAGAGACGATGGTAGGGAACGGCCTCGGTTAGGCCACGATAGACCGCAAAAGCACCGCCCCAATCGCGTACATCCTCTCCATATGAAATCAGGGTAGGATCGGTGTAATATTTATCACGAATTGCTTCGAATATAGCATCACGGAGCTGGAACACCCTGTTTTTTGAAACCGGCTTGCCGTCTGCATCATATGCGTAGCGGATTTTCTTTGCAATCTGCTTAGAGCGTGGATCCTCGCCGCGGGGAAGGAGCATTTCAGGCTCTCTGTCCTCCATCTTCTCTATTTTTTGATTGGAGAACATAAGGGACTCGATTGCAAGGGGATTCTTATATAAATCCATACGCGGGGAAATCTTTTCGTCAATAGCAAGTCCGCAGACCTTTGTGATTAATGCTTTAATTTCCTCTCGAATGGCCGCAAACTCCTCGGGTGTTGCAAGCTTTGCCTCCACCATCTGCCGCTCAAAGCCCTGAAGCACGTCATGCTTTTCCCAAGCCTCGATCTCTTCCTTTGAACGATAGGTTGAGGCATCCGAGGGAGAGTGACCGGATATGCGATAGGTCAACACATCGAGAAGGACCGGACCGCCCTCTTTGTTGATAATTTCCTTCTTGCGGCGCATGGCATCAATAACGGCTAAGGGATTGTATCCATCTACACGTTCGGCATACATTTGATTCGGTGTTATGCCGGCGCCGGCGCGGGCAAGGAAGTCATAGCCCATGGTCTCGCCTCGGGTCTGTCCGCCCATACCGTAGTTGTTGTTAAAGAAATTAAAGATCAGGGGCAATCCCTTATTGTAGCCCTCGCCCCACAGCTGCTTAATCTGATCCATTACCGACATCATCATCGCTTCCCAGACAGGTCCGCATCCCATTGATCCGTCCCCGATGTTACAGATAACAATGCCCGGCTTTTTATTTGCTCTCTTATAAAGAGCGGAGCCAAGGGCAATAGTGGCGGAGCCGCCGACGATGGCATTGTTCGGGTAAATGCCGAAGGGGGTAAAGAAGGCATGCATTGAGCCGCCCAGCCCCTTGTTGAAGCCGGTTTCCCGAGCAAATATTTCGGCAAGTGCGCCATAAACAAGGAACTCACGGGCAAGCTTTTTAATATCGCTCTTGTCGGCGGTAGGCTCTATTGCCTTCAGTACAGCCCCGTCAAAAAAGCTTTCCATTATTTCTACAAGTTCATTTTCGCTTAGCTTCTCAATAGCAGACAGTCCTTTCGCAAGGATCTCGCCGTGGCTTCTGTGTGAGCCGAATATGTAATCGTCGGTGTCCAGCAAATAGGTCTGACCGACCGCTGATGCCTCTTGCCCGATTGAAAGATGGGCAGGTCCCGGGTTGTTATACTCCAATCCGTTGTAGCTGTTGGTGGTCTTAATTGAGTAGAGCATCGTTTCAAACTCGCGGATCAGAGCCATGTCGTGGTAGATACGCATAAAATCCGCTTTGGTATATATGGCGCTCTCCTCTTGAACGGTCTTGTTGTATGCATTAACATCGATGTCGGTAAAGGTAATTTTTGATGGTTTTCTTAATATATCAGGATCGACAAATTGTGACTTAGGCATAATATTTATCCCTTTCAATTGATAGAATTTACAAATTATTATATAGCAAATATTGCTTCACGCAGAATTTCGCTGACCGTTGGGTGAGGGAATACAATTTCCTTAGCGTCCGAGAGGGTCATCTCTGTTTCGACCATCATTCCGGCCGCAATAATAAATTCTGAAACATAGGCGCCGAGCATATGGGCGCCGATAATTCGACCGCTGTCCTTTTCTGCAAGGATCTTGCAAATGCCGTTGCCCCCTTCATTTTCGGCAAGGAATCTGCCTGAATAAAGCATAGAAACCTTACCGACAACATAGGAGATACCCTTGGCTTTGGCACTTTCCTCAGTCTCGCCGACGCCGGCCATCTCCGGATTTGTATATATCACAGAGGGAATGGCATTGTAACGCATAATATCACGCTTGCCTATGATGCTGTTGACAGCAACCTCAGCCTCCCTATAGGCGGTATGTGCCAGCATCGAAACACCGTTAACATCCCCGACGGCGTACACATTGGGAATGCTTGTCAGGCAGGTGCGGTCTGTTTTAATGGCGCCCTTTTCGGTGAGCACACCCAGACGCTCCAGCCCGAATCCGCTTATTACCGGTCGGCGCCCGATGGAGAGAAGAACCTTGTCGGCTTGAACCGTTTCTGTTTTTCCGTTTTCTTCATAGCTTACAGAAGAGGTGCCTATGGCGGTTACCTTTGAGTTTAGCTTAAAGGTGACACCCTTTTTTTCGTACACCTTTTGAAGCATTGTTGACACTTCTCGATCGGTGGGTCCGGCGATGTGATCCAGCATCTCGATCACCGTAACCTTTGATCCGACAGAATTATAGTAAGCTGCCATCTCAAGTCCGATAACCCCGCCGCCAATCACAACAAGGGATTGGGGGATGGTTTCAAGGTCAAGAATTTCGCGGTTTGTAAGGACAAAGCCGGAGGCAATGCCCTCCTTAACTCCGGGAATAGGGGGTATGGCAGGGGAGGAGCCGGTAGCTATGATAAGATTGGTGCTTTTGAACATCTCTCCCGCAACCGAAACGGTAAAACCATCCTTGTCTCGACCGATAATCTCGCAGAAACCTTCAACCATCTTGACTTTGTGTGTCCTAAGGGTAGATTTTACCCCTGAAACAAGGGTTGTGACCACCTTGTTTTTTCTTTCGACAACCGTTTTTTGGTCAATCGTGACCCCGGCGGTCGTCACACCGTATTTTGCGCCGTTAAGGGCATATTCGTAAATCTTTGCTGAGTTAAGCAATGTTTTTGACGGAATACATCCTTCGTTGAGACAAACACCGCCAAAGGCTCTTGCCTCAATACATACAGTTTTGAGGCCGGACTGTGCGGCGCGCTCGGCGGCAAGATAACCGCCCGGTCCTCCTCCCAAAACAATCAGATCATAACTCATGGCGTTTCCTTTCTGAATGCTGTAAATACGAATTTTCTATCTCTCACACTACCGTGCTAGCAATGCGGAAAAATTTTCAAGATTGACCACAAGGGCCTTAAGGAATCTGGCAGCCGGAGCCCCGTCAAGGGCACGGTGATCAAAGGTCAGTGACAAGGTCATCGCCGGATAGGGCTTTAGCTCGCTGCCTGCCATTTTAACCTTTGTTTCGATAGTGTTTACCCCTAAAATACAGGTTTGCGGCGGGTTGATGACAGGAGTAAAGGATTCGATACCTAATGTGCCGAGATTAGTAACGGTGAAGGTACCACCCTTCAAGGAATCAGGCAGAATCGTTCCGTTGCGGCAGGCCTCTCCCAGTGATTTAGAGGTTGTCGAAATCTCGCTCAGGGACATACGATTGGCATTGAACAAGGTTGGCACCATCAAGCCGCGGGGGGTATCAACGGCAACGCCAAGGTGTACATTCTTAAAGAGCAGAGTCTTGTCATCGTAATAATGGGCGTTGCAATATGGGTGATCCAGAATTGTACGGGAAACGGCATATAGTATTATGTCGTTGATTGTGATATTCGGCAGATCCAGCGTCTCCTTCGATGCCTTGATCTTAGCGCGGAATTCGTTGATCTCGGTCATGTCAAAGGAAGAGTTAAGGGTAAGCTGCGCCATATTTGAGAGGGAGGCGTGCATAGCCTTTGCAATGGTCTTGCGAATAGTCGGATTTGCAACCTCTTCATAATCAGGTCCTGTCTCCGCAGCCTTTGTTGTCGCTACGGATGCCATGCTTTCAAGGGCGCCGGGCGCGGCAAGGTCGGACATAGTGATTCGTCCGCCGATACCGCTTCCTGTAACGTCGAGAGCCTTGCCCTGATAGTCTTTAAAGGCAGCCGCGGTTGCAACCTTGCCTTTTTCGATCATCCCCGCAACATCTCGCTCGATAATGCGGCCGTTTGGACCGGTTCCCGGTGTGCTGAGAATATCAACACCCGCTTTTTCGGCTAGGTGTCTTGCGCGGGGGGATATAAAGATGCGTTCCCCCTCTTTTCTGCTGATGATTGCGGCTTGCTCCTCCTTAACCGGTGCGGTCGGGCTCTCGCCCTCTGCCTGCTTTGCCTGGGTTGTCTCGGGAGTTTTTTCTTCCTCTTTTTTATTTGGATTGAATTCGTCGGTAGATTCACCGGCATCGCCTATGACACAGACATTAGTCAGACAGGGAACATCGTCCCCTTCCTCGAAAAATATGTCCAGCAAAATGCCGCCAACCTTTGCTTCTTCATCAAAAGTTGACTTGTCCGTTTCATAGGTGAAAAGCAGATCCCCAGGAGAGACGGGGTCGCCTTTTTTCTTGTGCCATTTGCCTATGATACAGCTTTCGACTGATTGACCTTGGCGTGGCATAATAACGGGAGTAGCCATATTACCTCCAAAATTTTATAATTAATATATTTAAGCATATAAAACCAAATGCCGTATTGTAAGACAGCATTTGGTTTTATAGCAAATCAAACGCCGTAATGCTCCAGCAGGACTTTTTCCGCCTCGGCGGACCAAAGTCCGTTGCTCCGCTTAACAATTTCCGCAAGGCGAGCGTAGAGAGGATTGTCAGCCCCCAGCTGCTCAAAGTCGCTTATTGCAACAAGAGGCATATCAATATGGTTATAGATCAGCTTTTTCCCTCCGGACAGCTTCGGAAGATTGATAACAGTGTCTATAACCGCATTCATCCCGCCAATATGCGTAATCATCGCAGAAGGATTGATCAATCCTTTAGTCATAAGGTCGATTGATTCAATCATATCATCGGTGTTGCCTCCTGATGTTCCCACGATGTGGGTAGAGGCATAGTGAACATTGTAAAAATTGAACATTGCAGAAAAGTCGGCATTAGTCGGACCGGCAAAGAAATTGAGGCAGCCGTCTCTTCCCAGAAGCTTGTCACCCTGCTCAACAAGGGAACGAACCGGAGCAAAGACAAAGACATCGTCATATCCAGCCCCGTCGGTTAAGCCGAGAAGGTGGGCTTCTGCATCAATATTGGCAGTGTTGACATAAATAAGCTCAACACCACGCTCAGCTGCCGTCTCAGGGGTGATTAGGGTTGCCGCTCTTGCAAGTCTTGCTTCATCGATATCGGTAACCACCAACAGCTTCGGCTGACGAGGTCCGTTTATCGCATAGTCAATGGCGCCGAGCCCCATAGGTCCTGCCCCGGCAAGAATAATGCAGTTGCCCCCTTCAACAATCCCCATATGATGCACATAGGAGCCGCTTTTCGTATGATAGTTGGCATGGAAGGCACCTACAATGCAGGAAACCGGCTCGGCTAAGGAGCCGTAAAAATATGTATCGCTGTTGTAGGGTAAAAGGCATCCTGTCTCCATTACCTCGTTTGGAATGATACCGTAGGTCATATTACCGCCGAGATGCTGATAGGAATATCCCGGAGCGTCAAGCTTTCCCTGATAATTCATCGCCGGCTGAATCGAGAACTTTTGTCCGGGAGAAAACTGATGTTTCCACTTGTTTCCCACCTCAAGAATATCCCCGCAAAACTCATGACCAACGACAATAGGGTTTTCGGCGATGTCCTTGGGCACTCTTTTGTGATCCTCTCCTTGAATAGCCGCTTTGTGAGAGGACATGCAGATCGAGTCCGAAACAATTCTAACAAGGATCTGATCCTCCTTGATAGGGGGCAGCTCAAATTCTTCTAAGCGCAAATCGCTTTTTCCATAAAGGCGTACAGCTCTGGTTTTCATTTTATCTCCTTATAAATATAATTTATAAAACATTAGTATTATGCTTCTTTGCCAAATCGATAATAGATTTAGGCAGGGCAGAGTCGGAGATTAAATAATCAATTTCCCCGATCTCAGCAAAAGTAAAGGGTAATATGCGGTCATATTTGCTGGAATCCATTAAAAGAACCGACTGCTTAGCTCTGGAAATGATAGTTCTTTTCAGCTCAGATTCGTTGTAGTTCCCGTTTGTAAAGCCGCTTTGCTCAGAAAAACCGGAAGCGGCAATAAAGGCCACGTCAATATTAATGCTTTTAATCTGCTCCACGGCACTGGCGCCGGAAACCGAATAATGCTCACGATTGAGATTGCCGCCCAGCAAGAGAATATTGGCAGAGGGGTTGCGTGTCAACTCAAGGGCAATGTTCGGAGCGTTGGTAACAATAAAACAAGGCTCTTCCGGCAGCAGCTTCGACAGGTGCATCATAGTCGTTCCGGCATCAATGTAATAACAGGTCGCATTGCCGAAAAATTTCAATGCCTTCCGACCGATCTCGATTTTTTTATCAGCATTTTCGATGCTGCGCTTTGAATAGGCATCTTCCTCTATCTGTGTCAGACGGCGAATCGACTTCGCTCCCCCCCTCGTCCGCACAACATAACCCTGACTTTCAAGATAATCTATGTCTCTTCTCAAGGTCATCTCAGATAGATTAGGATATAATTTCATCAAATCCTTGAGATGAACCTCACCGTGTATCTGTATGTATGAATTGATAGCCCAAATGCGTTCGGCTTTCATTTTTATCTCCTCAACTTTCATGTTACTTACAATTATACTTCAATATTAACATAAAGTCAACACAAAAATGTTAAGAACTATCAAACAAAATGTTAGAAACTAACACTGATGAATAATAAGAGAGAAATCCCCCGCTGTTTTGTCAGCGAGGGATTTTTTCACGGTTGTTTACACAGAACGATAATTTGGTTCGGGTTCGTGATTGCAGGAATGCTTCGCGTCGTTGCACCATAAATAACAATGAGATAATGGCTTGCGGGGTTTTGTGTAAAAGGCTGTCCGTTTCTTAGAATTATCTTGGTTGAGGGTGAGACTATCAGCTTAAGCCTTCCTTTGCTGTCCACAAGATCGGTATCAAAAAAGTCGACTGTTACATTTCTTTTTCTATTCTCGTGTGCGACAACAATCGCACGATATTGTGGCGGGTAGATCAGAATAGTTGGGACATCGGTGTCATAAAAAACCGCAATCCTGCTTCCGAGGCTGATTCTGAATCCGTCCACAAAATAAGTATAGGGAGAGGTGATAAATCTGGTGATCTGCGCATCGTCGCTTCGTAGCGTGATAATTTTATAGCAGCCGAGAGCGGCGGCATCCCCCACAGGAAAATCCTCATAAGCAATGACCTTCCCGGAGATCGATTGATAATTTGGCATATTAATCAGTCCTTTTCAAGAGCAGACATCTGCTTTCTAAATGTCACGGATCTTAGGCGGCAAACAATGGTCGGTTTCACATAACCGCACTTTCGGTTGAGAGGTAATGACTTGATCCGTATTCGTTATAGCATATGCTCGAATATCCGTTATGTTGAAAAGGGGGGAGTATGTTCATAGCACCGGGGGATTATGCTTGCTTATTCGACAAGGCTGCCATTGACTGAAATTACTTTAACCTGCCATGGGATCATTTTTCCGCTCTTTATAATGGCTTCCTTAGCGGCGTGCTCAATGCCGGAGCAACAGGGTACCTCCATCCGTACGACGGTCAGGCTTTTTATATTGTTTAATCTGATTATATCAGCAAGCTTTTCCGAATAATCGGAGGCATCGAGCTTTGGGCAGCCAATCAGGGTTATATGATTTTTTATAAAGTCCTTGTGAAAATCGGCATAGGCAAAGGCGGTACAGTCGGCGGCAACCAAAAGCTTTGCGTTATGGAAATAGGGTGCGTTCACCGGCACCAGCTTAATCTGTACCGGCCACTGCATCAGCTCGCTTTCCGGCTTTTGCCCGGCAATCTCCCGCTGCGGTCGAGACTTTAATTCGCTTTCCCTTGCAATTGTTTTCGCAGAGCTGCCGGGACATCCTCCGGAAACACAGCCCCCTCTTGCTCTTGCTGGTATGGTATCGTTTTCTGACGGTTTTACTATAGTGCGTGCTTGGCTTCCGGGACATCCGGCCGCCTGAGCTGCTTTTATATGGGCATCGGTGGGTTTTCCGGCCTCCTCCTCGTTAAAGGGCAAAGCCTCTCTCTCCTCAAAGGAAATTGCGCCCGTAGGACAAACAGGCAGACAGTTTCCGAGACCGTCGCAATAATCTTCCCGCACAAGCTTTGCCTTTCCGTCAATCAGCTTAATTGCGCCTTCATAGCAAGCTTCTATACACAATCCGCATCCGTTGCAAAGCTCCTCGTCAATTTTAATTATCTGGCGTTTAATAGGCTTCATAGTAAGTATTTTCCTATCCTTTCTTATAAATGTTGTTTGTTGTTGAAAAATCAATTTATTTTGAGAATAATCTTGCTTTTGCAGATTAATTATACTATAATATAGTTAGTAAATATGTTGTTTTTACAACAATTATAAATTTTTTCGGAAGTTATGTGATGGAACAAAGACATATTGATGAACTCATGAATATAGAGCTGTTTAAGGGTATCGATCGGAGCGATCTTGGAAAGCTGCTTGTTTGTCTGCAGCCTAAGGTCAGAAAATATGAAAAGGATGAAACTATTTACCACGCCGGAGAGCATGTGTCCGCCTTTGGTGTTGTACTGTCTGGGTTTGTTCAAATCATATCCGAGGACATCTTTGGAAACAGAAATATTCTATCCGGTGTTGGCAAATTGCATCTTTTCGCAGAATCCTTCGCCTGTGCAAAATCGATGATCCTTCCTGTGTCCGTTGTTTCTGCAACCGACAGCGAGGTTATGCTCCTTGAATACAACCGGGTTGTGGGAAAGTGCTCCTCCGTCTGCAGCTTTCATGCTACACTTATTGAAAATATGCTTGAGATTCTGGCGAGCAAAAACATTTATCTGAACAGGAAGCTTAATGTTCTCTCCAGGCGATCGACTAGAGAGAAGGTGCTTGCTTATCTCGGTGAGGAAGCAAAAAAACAAGGGAGCACTTCTATACAAATAGATTTTAACCGACAGGAGCTGGCCGATTATTTATATGTGGATCGAAGCGCATTGTCCGCCGAGCTGTCCCGTATGCGAGGAAAAGGGGTGCTCGATTTCAATCGCAACAGATTTATTTTGTACAAAGATTCGGATGACGATATTTTGTTTTGATATTAATATATTAATAATGAAGGGTTAATTAAGACAAAAATGCATATAATAATTTCATGATATTCGAAGAATAGCTGAAAAACAGGGGGTGCAAGCTCATGAAAAGCAAAAAGCGGCAACCAAAGAGTGAACGAACCGCAATCGAACAACAGGAGGCGGCCATACGTGCCAACGCAAAAATGAGGCTGCGCTTTACAAATGCAAAAATACAGAATGACGAGGATAAAACCAACGAGCAGAATCAATATCGGTAAAAACGATATTTTCTAAATCCATCTATTTTAGTGAAATATCAGTTTCTCTATCGGGATTTTTTTCGGTAAATTCAATATTTTGGCAAATTTTACATAAAAGAGCCTAAAATTATTTAAAAATATATGAAGTAATACCCATTGACAAATCGCATATTACTTCATATAATAGGGTATAACAAAGTGAATACAAGATAATATCAGAAAGCATGAAAAGGCAAAGTAAGTGAAAGCTTACGGCGCAAAGCTATAGGGTCTGTGTCCTTTTTGGGATATGACGGCCAGTTGCCACTGCAAATTTATTTGCAGTGGCATTTTTTATTCTCGTTTTAATCTGATATAAAAATGAGGATGACAGACCGATTGTTTCCTCTGCCCTGTAAAATCGCGATTTGTATGATATTACATATATCATACTAAAACCGTCCGGAATTATGTTAGTTTTTTCCTATTGACAAAATCAACAGAATGAAATATACTAGAGAACAATAAGTAATATCAAAAAGCAATGAAAAGGCAAAGTAAGCGAAAGCTTATGGCGCAAAACTATAGGGTCTGAGTCCTTTTTGGGATATGACAGCCAGTTGCCACTGCAAATTTATTTGCACGTGACTTTTTTTATTCCCGTTTTTGAATGACACAAAAGGAGGGTGGAGCATTAGATGAAGAAAACCGTTATCCTAACATCTCTGATCTTAGCTATTACAGCATCCTTGATTGCAGGTACGCTTGCAAGTTACAATATAACATTGGACAATGTTGCTTCGGGCAGTGTCGTTGCAAAGGAATTCGTTTTTTTGAAGGAGGGTACCGAAAATTTCGGTCAGGGCATTAAAATAGCTCCGACTGAAAAGGTTATTTGGACCTTCTCTGTAAAGAATTATGACGGTGTTAACGTTACAGAAACCGATTTGTACTATAAGCTAATCTTTAATATCGGGCCTGATGACGGAAAGCAAGCGATTGATCCTCTGATTGTTACTATTAAGTCCTCTGATGAAACGGTGCTGAAAACTCATACCGGAACCGGAACAGTAAAGATTTTTGATTCTTTTATGCTGTCAAACGTCGGACAGAAGGACGATTACATAGTAGAAATTTTCTGGCCCAGCAATCCTGACATTGATATTGATTACGCAGGGCACCGATTCGGTACAAAGGTTGATATTTCGGCAGTCGCTTCTCAGGTTCCGTTCCCTGATGAAGACGACGATACTCCCGGCGGTGGAGATACCCCCGGCGGCGGCGATGATACTCCCGGTGGCGGAGATACTCCCGGCGGTGGCGATGATACTCCCGGTGGCGGAGACACTCCCGGCGGAGGAGATGAAGATGTCGAGTCGGATATCACCGTAAGGTATCATGAAAGAGATCTTGCATGGCAAGGAGGCTCTTCCGGCTATTACGCCTACACCTTCGATATAGAGATTTTCAATAATTCTGATCAGCCTATTGAAAATTGGGTTATAAAATTCACAATGGACGGTATAATTGAACATTCATGGGATGCTGTTATGGTCTCTCATAATGAGGAAACCGGTGAATATGTTTTCAGACATCCTGATTATTACAATAAAGTCATTCGACCTGGAGAATCGCTTACCTTCAGCGGTAGGATCAATGGAGGAGATCAACCGAGCACTCCTATCTCTTCGGTAACAGTAATGGGCATGCCGGTAGAACTCATCATTGATATTGGATCTTAAATAAGAATAAAGCCCTTGAAACTATCTAAGCGCTTGTTCATATAATAGAATAAATTAATTAAAATAAATAAGGAGATTTATTATGAAAAAAACACTTTTGCTTCTTTCTCTCGTTCTTGTTATTGCAGTTTCAATTATTTCGGGCACTTTAGCTATGTATACAACCACTATTGACGAGCTGGCTGTCGGTAGTGTTGTTGCAAAAGAGTTTATCCTTCTTGAAGATGGAACTGACACCTTTGTATATAATGAACCCATCGCTCCCTCCGAAACAAAGACATGGAGTTTCGCAGTTAAGAATAATAATGGCACAGTTACATCCGAAACAGGTATGGATCTTGCTTTTACTATTGAAGTTGGAGCTGCTAACGGCAAAGCCGTTATAGAGCCCCTGAGGATAACCGTAGTCGATGACGAAACCGGAATGACTGTAGGAACAGTAGAAGGCGCCGGCACAATGGCTTACGCAAATGAGTTTTCTGCAGGAGTAGCCGAATCCCGTTCTTACACAGTTGTTATTGAATGGCCCAGCAACGATGCGGTTGATATCGACTATGCAGGCGCCGGTTTTGGTACAGCTGTAAAAGTATCAGTAACAGGTACTCAGAAATAATATAAATAACAATTTACAAATAAAAGCTGTTTTTCTATAAAACAGCTTTTATTTGTACAAATTTATGGTATAATGATACCACGATAAAGTAACGCAATTCGCCGCTGGCGAATTGAGAAATTTGCCGCACTGTGCAACACAAACCGGTATGGTACTGCAAATTTATGGTATAATAACCCTAAGATGTGAGATAACGCAATTCGCCGTTGGCGAATTTAGAAATTTGCCGCACTGTGTAGCGCAAATTGGTAAGCTACTGCAAATTTATGGTATAATATAATTATCATATTTTTATAACAACAGCTTGCAAATTGCAGAATATCTAAACGGAAGGGAAGTCTATGGCGAATATTCAGTACACCACGGAAGAACAGATAGCTGAAATGCGCGAGGAAATTAGACTTGCCCGTGAAAAGGCTTCAAATAAAAGGCTGACCCATTCGATCGGTTACAAGAAAGCAACGCGATGGATAAAAAGAATCGTTAGCATTATTCTGACTCTGGTTATCCTTTTTCTTGCCTTTGTTTTAATTGGCATTTTTATAGCAAAAGGGAAAGGAGAAACCCCCAGCATCTTCGGCTATCGCCTATACATTGTAGAAACGGGCAGCATGCTTCCCACATTCAATGTCGGGAGCATTATTATATCGAAAACACCAAAGGACCCCGCCACCCTGTCGGAGGGAGATATTGTAACCTTTTCTGTGGGCTCGGGGAATATTGTTACCCATAGAATAATAGAGGTTGTATATGATGATACCGGCTTTATCGGATACCGAACAAAGGGGGATAATCCTATAAATTCTCCTGATGTCGATCTTTTGAAGCCTGATCAGATTATCGCCGTTTATGTTTTGAAGGTGCCGTTTACCTAAATGCCTATAGCTATTTTGAAAGGAGGGAAGATCTTTGCTAATAAATAATTCGTTTCAGCAAAAAGATTTTACAAAGGTTGTTTCAATGCAAAATTTATCTTCAAACGAAATGATAATAGCAAATGAAGATCTTCCCCGCTCCGTTTTGCATAATATCAATCTTGAGATCATGAAGGGAGAGGTATGGGGTATCAGCGGGCGCTCAGTTTTGGAAACAAAGCTTTTGCTTGAAATTATGGCAAATATCAAGCCATATAAAAACGGAAAATGTGTTCTTCTCGAACGAGGAATGATGCGCCTGAAAAGGTTTATTCTCCCTCATGTGTTTTACATAGGGACAACAAGCATGATCTACAATAACATGAATGTGCTTGAGTTTTTGATGTTCGCAACAGGACATAAAACCTTTGATGTGATACGACAGCAAGATCGGGTTTTTGAGCAGCTGATTTCCCTTGGGCTTGGCAATGTTTCATTAACGCCAATCAGCACTCTCACGCCCGAATATAAGGTGCTGATTCTGCTTCTTACCGCTTATTATTCGACAAGTCAGCTTATCGTGTTAAATATGCAGAACCTTGAGTTTTCTGATGAGCATATCATTCCTATACGCAATATATCCAATCTTATTCAAAATGAGGACAAGACTCTTGTCTTTTCAAGTTTTGACAGTGATATGATTGAATCGGTCTGCACGCATACAGCGGTACTGGTTGATGGAACTGTGGCATATTCGGGCGATATTCGCAACTTTTGCAAAACCTATGATCGAGTAGTCTTAACCGTACGGTATCATAATCCGGAGGAACTTATGTCGGTGCTGCAAAATCAACTGCCTCAGTTTAATTATTCTGTTGGCGCCGGCAACAGTCTGATTATCAAGGACTACAAATCGGACAACCCCAATCTGCATCTTATTTATAAAAAAATTGCAGAAGCCGGTTTTACACCCGAGCGCATAATTATTAATCGTAAGAATTATAAAAATGCCTGTGAGGAAGTAATCAGACGATATGATTTACAAAAGCAGCTACTTTAAAAAAGAATTGCGCCAAGCCTATATAGAAAACAAAATAAGCCTGCGAAAACAATTCTTTTTAGGTCTTTTTATGGGCCTCGTTGCCATTGCTGTGCATTTTATGCTGCAAACGATGATCAAAAGCGTTTTTGGCGAACGCATGCCTCATCTCATGCAGCAAAGCTATTTTACAACCCTATATACTTTTACCTTTATCTCGCTTTTTCTGTATCTTTTATATTTTATATTTCTATATGATACCCTTTCCTTTACCGAGATCCGAAAAAATCGATGGTATTTGCTTGTAAAAATGGGCTACAACCCTATAAGCATGATTTTTGCAAAGCTGTCAGCCTTGTTCTACTCGATGATCATAATCTACACAACCGGGTTTGCCGTAACAATGCTGATGACCGCTTTTTTGAAATATAACTTTTTTTATCTTTATATTCCTGCCCTTTATCTCGTGGGATTACTTGATTTTTTAGTGCTGGGTATCGTTATATTAACAGCATCACTTTTTTTCAAGCAGCGGAATATGTGTCGATATTTCGCCCTTTTTGCATATGTAATAATTATTGCTTTACGATATGCTTCAGGATATCAGAAGATTGTATCGAATCGTGTTCTAATGCAGGATTTTTATGTGCTCTTCCGATTTGACCGGTGTATATATTTGCCTGTAATTGCGGCAATAGTATTCGCCTGTCTTGTCATTTGTTTTTTAAAAGCGGGGGATATTGCAAAATATTACAGTGTTTCCTATGAGAACTATGCCGACTTCCTTCCCGAAAATGCGCAACTCGTGACACGGGATGACAATACCGGTCGAATTCGCTCATTGATCACGCCTGATCTGTCGGCCCGCCGTAGCAAAATATTTGATATGGTTGCCACGGCATCTTTGGCGTTGGTAGTTTGTTTGGCTGTTGCCTTTAATATTTTTGTCATACTTATCTCTACCTCACAGCCCGGCAAAGAGGTCACCATTCGCGGAACAATTCCCTATATCTTTGTTTCGGAAACGATGCAGCCTACTATAATGGAAAACGATCTTGCTTATTTCAGACGAATTGATCCATATGAAAATGTTAATGTGGGCGATATTGTACTGTTTAAAGATGAAAACACTGTTTACATTGAGCGTGTTGTAACAATAGAGGATGATAAATATATTGTAGATATTGATTATTATCCGCCGGCGGCTCAAAAGGGCGCCATGATCAAAACCGTTGACCGTGAAGATATATACGGCATCTATAAAGGGGCTAGCCGTTGGCTCGGCGCACTCATCCTGTTTGCCAATACAATATTTGGCAGATTTGTCTTTCTGTTTGTTCCCGTATTGATGTTGTTCTATTACAAACAGGCAAAAATGATATTCATAAGTCTATTGGAAGCTACCAGTGACGACGGTTAATCAATCTCATATTGTATATGGCATATAAAGGCCAATAAATTGGCTTTTATGTGCCATAATTTTTGCAGATTTGCATCAAATGAATTTTACTATTTTTCCTCTTTACTTTTGTGAGATTTTATGATATAATTAGCAAGTGAATTGTTCATTTACCTTTCCGCTCTTAGCTCAGCTGGATAGAGTACCGGATTCCGATTCCGATGGTCACAGGTTCGAATCCTGTAGAGCGGGCCAAAATCTTTTTTATAATCAAATGCCATACGACAGCTCTTTCTCCCGTTAGTATTTGTATTTTTGGCTGATGTTCAGAGATGTTTTTTTAATATGCCAAATGCTATTGACAATTTTGCAATTTAGTGTTATACTATTATTGTCGTCATCAAAGATCTGAATGTATGTCGAGCCGGAATGGCGGAACTGGCAGACGCCCGGGACTTAAAATCCCGTGAGATTCACCTCTCGTACCGGTTCGAGCCCGGTTTCCGGCACCATTTATTAATTTTATCGAATACCGCGGAGTGGAGCAGTCCGGTAGCTCGTTGGGCTCATAACCCAAAGGTCGCAGGTTCAAATCCTGCCTCCGCAACCATAGAAAAAGCCCTGTAAACAGACGTTTACAGGGCTTTTTCTTTTATGCTTTTTATCCCTACAAAACTATATTTTTCTCTTGTTTTCCCACCCCCATTGTATTATTGTTGTTATTTTAAAGACAGGGCAAAAATGGGAAACTAGTTAGCCTTCTCTTGTGCGTCGGATAAGGAACGCTTTGAAGAGTGTTTTTTTCGGACAAACCAAAGGTTGAGCATTACGGTGATTTGACAAGCACGTTCGGAGCATTATGAGCGAGGCAATGGGCGAAGTAGATGCGCAAATTAGCGATACCGTACAGGCTTAAAATAACGCACATAAAGGCATTGAAACCGAGGGGGATATTTGAAAATGCAGATTATTTAAACAACAAAGATGACAAATGTAAGAATACACAGGCTCATAAAGACGTTAGAGAGTGACATTATTATCACAAAACAGTCCAAATTGATGGGAAAGCTTTTGATATTATAACAAACGTAAAGACAAAGGGGACGAAATATGTTTATAGTATTCAATTGAATGAAAACAAAAAATAAAAGCGGTTCCCTGCTTCACTGCCTCAAAAGAAGCAGCGTTAAAATCGAGGGATCCCGCTAATAATATTAAATCATAAAATAATTATAATGTCAATACCAGTATACGCAAAAATGCAAAAAAAGTTTCAGACCAGAAAAAATATTCTCTTACCGTTGACAGCGAAGGTAAACAGCTTACAAAAGAGCAGGCGGAGCTTTTCAGGATAGCAAGATCCGGAATAAATATGGGAATTTGCACTAAAAATAGAAGAAAAAATGTCATTTATTGTATCAGAACTCCTCCTTTTGATGCCGGTCATTGTTGCCAGGGCGAAAAATCGAAATTTTATGATAAAATTGTTAAAAATATAGTAACAGTATCCATAAATAATTAACAAAACAAAGCTAATTATGCCAAATATATACATTGACAAGTTTATATATATTGCGTATAATAAGACGTATGGCTTAGATATCCTGTGTTTATGCTTTTTTGGTGTTTGATTAAAAAGTTTTTTTGTTCTACACAATATTAATATTCGGTAAACCTGTCGAAAGGCAGCGACACAAAACTAAAGGGCCTGGGGGATGAAAATCCTATGGCAGCCAGTTGCATTTTCTTGACTATTTTTGGCGAGATCTGCAACTGTACGTAAACAGTTGCTTTTTATTAGCCAAATATAGTTTATTAGCAAAACAATGCGTTGGTTTCCTAAGTTTATTGATCTTCGTAACAGAAGTCATAAATATTGATATAAAAAGATTAATATGTTTCATAAAAAGGAAAAATGGTATGAAATTTTTTTCTAAAGCAAGAAAGACATCGGCGTTGGCTTATAATATTGAAAAGGTAGTTGCGACTATAAAGAATCAAAAGCCTGCTGAAAATGAAATGAAGCAAGAGGAGGAACCAAAGGCGAAAAATATCGATGATGTTAAGGATCCCGGTAAACAATTGCTGAAGAGATTAGATAATCTGAGCAGCAAAGAGAAGCCGACTATTGCGATCGAAACAGATAAAAAGGAAGAGACCGTTAACAAGCGGAAAAAATCGGATATTTCATTTAAGCCGCTAGATAATAATGACGATTTATATAAAATGCTGGTCTGGGAAGAATAACCCAAAGAGAGTATGATTCTATTTGGTAAAACACCCCTGTACGGTATAAAGCAGTTAGATAAAAAACATGCAATCAAAGGTACTTAAAACCTTTGATTGCATGTTTTTTTAGTACCGGTCAGAAGGTGCCCCTGAAAATTCATAATTATAGCTATTACAAAATTGCAACCGCAGTTTAAAAAAACTTGTCTACATAATACGCAGTTTACCTTCCTCTCAATGTAAAATATTACTAATATCGCATGGCATTTTTTTAAAAACGAACATTCTCGCAAAAATACACACTATTATTTTGTTTTACCACAATGATACTTCGACATAATGGTAATATATGGATGGTGTAAAATAGTTGCACAAGAGGGCTTATAAAAGATCCTTTTAAAACCTGGTTGAGGATACAGATAGAAAGGCAAGGATAAAAAAATGTCAGGACATCAAAGAAAAAGAGAGAGAAGTGAAAAAAAGAATGAGGGCGGCAACCTAAAAAGCATAAAAAAGAAATTGTCGGCATTCTATGAAAAATATGTTTATGACGGTGCGCAATTGTCTGCGGAAGAAGAGATAAATAATCAAGGAGCATACGGGGAGCAGGGGGTAGTTGCGATATCGGATACGCAGATTGGTCAGAGGGCAGAGTCATCATCTGTAGTAACCGGTGAAATTCTCCGATATCTCTTAACTCTTTTATTCGGTTTTTTGTTGGCACGTTCTCCAATGGCCTTTAACACCTATCCTCTTGGGATAGCTCTTCTTTGTGCTTCCACAATGAGGGTGAGTGCAGTGGCTATCGGAATGGTGACCGGTGCCCTCAGCTTAGGTTCTGTCGGTTATATTTATGCAGGGGGCGCGGTGGCTGCATACATTTTAAGACAGGTTACCTCAAGGTGGCTTTTTCCGGATGCGTCGGCCTTAGGTAACATGCCAAAAGCCAACCGCTCAATTCTCAGTGGCATGACGGGCGAAGAGGAGACTGCACAAAATGAATCTCCGACAAAAAGGAGAAGGCTGGTTTTTGATAATCTGCGAGAGAGCATCCAGCTTCGAATGGCCACGGCTTGTGTTATCGGATTCATGGTCAGCATTTACAATATTATTTCGAACGGATACCGTTATCACGATTTGTATGGCGCATTCTTTTTAATGGTTGTTTGTCCGATATTGGTTTTTATATATTCGGGATATTATGATATTGCCGTTAAAAATACGCCTTTTTATGAAGCGGCCGTTGCCGGTTTGCTCTTCTCCATGGTTTATGGATTGAGGGATATATACATATACGGAATTTCGCTGGCTATATTAGCTGCCTTTGTGATCTCACTTGCGGTATCAAAGCTGGGGGGACCCTTGCGCGGAGGAGTTATTGGTCTTCTGTGCGGGATCGCGGTGGATCCTATATATGCTCCTCTTTTCGGGATAGCCGGATTTTTATCAGGGCTTTTGTGGAGCGTGTCCTCCTTTGTGGCAACATCAGTGGCCTGTATCTCCGGTCTTATATGGGGTACTTATACAGAAGGATTTACCGGGCTTGCCAGGTTGATGCCTGAGGTTATCGGAGGTGCGTGTCTGATGTGGCCCCTTGTGCAGTATAAATTGTTGCCTAAGATAACAATCTTCTCTGAAGGAGAAGTTACTATAAATGCGGACAGTGAGGCGAAGATTGGGGAGCTTAGACAGGAAAGCATGGCCCTTAAAATCGCGGCCTTGTCCGACACATTTAAGTCTTTGTCGGGGGTGTTTTACACCCTATCGGACAGAATGCGCAGACCAGGAATTATAGATCTGCGGCAGCTTTGCGATGCAGCCTGTGACAAATACTGTGTTAAGTGCGGAATGCGCGGAGTATGCTGGGAGAGGGAATATGGTACTACCCTTGATCTGATAAACAAGCTTACCGCTGAGCTTCATCAGTATGGGCGGGTGACTAAAAATGCCGTTCCCGAGCATATGGCAAAGCGATGCTGTCATATAGATCAAATTATTGATGAAATAAACTTGTCCTGCGCTGCTCTTATAGAGCAGGCCATAAGAAATGACAAAACCGAGGTTTTTGCCATTGATTATGATGCCGTTTCCCGTATTCTGTCCGATTCACTTGAGGCAGACAGAGAGGAATACGAAGAGGATGCGGCTCTTGGGGGGCGACTGAAGCTTGCTATACGAAGCATGGACTTTTTTGCTGAAAATATCAGAGTTTACGGCAAAAGAAAAAGATACATATATGCTGATGGTGTGAGCTTGAGAGACACCGGCGCCGGCGCACAGGAAATCCGCGAGGTCTTTGAGAAGGTTTGCGGATGCAGGCTGACTAATCCCGGTTTTGAGCTTGAAAATCAGCTTGTCACCATGTCTATGATATCCGTAAGGCGGTATTCCGCAAAATACGCTAAAGCAACAAGCGTTATGTGTGACGGTGAAATAAATGGTGACAGCATTAATATGTTTGAGAACCGCGAGGATTATTTTTATGCCATGATCAGCGACGGCATGGGTAGTGGGCGTGAAGCCGCCCTCACCTCACGAATTTGTCAACTGTTTATGGAAAAAATGTTGGCAAGCGGAAATAAAAAAACAGTCACTCTTGACATGATTAATAACTTTGTTCGGTCAAAGGGAATTGAATGCTCGGCAACAATAGATTTGTTTGAGCTGGATATGATTACGGGCGAAGCCAGCTTTATTAAAAGCGGTGCAGCACCGTCTTATATACGAAGGGATGGCAACCTGTTCCGAATCCAATCCAAAACTGTGCCTATTGGCATCATGCGCGCGCTTGACGCGGAGCAAATCTGGTTTGATGTGAAGGATGGGGACATTGTCATTATGCTGAGTGACGGTATCGCACAGAGCTATGAAGAAAGCGAATGGCTGCTCGACCTTTTGACAAACGAATGGAACAATGATCTTGAGCGGATGGCCGCCACTATTGTGGAACGGGCTCAGATGCACAACGATAGAGGTGATGATATGACAGTTGGTCTGATTTGCATCAAAGAGGAGCGGCAGCTTAAATAAGATGATGAAGGATTCAGACAATTGAACATACAAAAAGCCGTCTCTTTTGAGGCGGCTTTTTTGATTTGGTTGAGAGAATGATCAATTATATTTCGGGAATTTCGATCTTGACTTCACGACCGAGTTCTGCCGAGCGGGCGATACCGTCGATAATTGCTTGGTTGTAGAGAATCTCGGATGAGGGAACGGGTGTGGGAATAAGACCCTTGCAGGCATCGAGGAATGAGCGAATCTTTTTGTCAAAGAGGGAGGGTTCATTCTTTTTCGCTGCAATGATCGGGATTTCTGTTTCAACCTGCTCGCCGCAAACTTCGTGGTAAATCTTCATAGGACCGCCGACGGTGCCGTTCCAGCACTCGGTGGAGGGGATGCGGAGACCGCCCTCGGTACCGAGGATTATGGTATCACCGGGGGTGTCCATATTCATTGCCCAAGCGATTTTAAAGTCGATGACAATGTCCCCTTCCAAGCGGATAAAGGCTGCCGCAAAGTCGTCGACGCCAAATTTTTCGGCATATTCGGGATGATTGGGATAGTAATCCGGTCTTGTTCCGAAGAATGCGGATTTATAGCCCGAAACGGTTAGGGGCTTCGGATAGCCGAGAGCAACAAGAACCATATCAAGGGAATAGCATCCGATATCGCCCAGAGCGCCGATACCGCCGGTCTCTTTTTCGATAAAGGTTGTGCCGAAGGGAGTGGGGATACCGCGGCGACGGCCGCCGCCGGTCTGGATATAATAGATTTTTCCAAGCTGACCTGACTGCACGATCTTTTTGATCATCTGCATATTGGCGTCAAAGCGCGGCTGGAATCCGATGGATAGAACCTTTCCGCTTGCTTTTTCGGCGCGTATGATTTCGACGGCCTCCTCTGTGGTAACGCACATCGGCTTTTCAAGAAGAACGTGAACACCGCTGTTTAGCGCGTCAATAGTACAGACGGCATGGGTTGTGTTGTAGGTACAAATGCTGACGGCATCTAGCTTAAGGCTCTTATCCGCAAGCATTTCCTTATGGCTGGCATAGTCGGTCTTGACGCCCTCGATGCCGTGCTTTTTAAAAAAGGCGGCTGCCTTTCCGGGGATAAGATCTGCGCCGGCAACGATTTCTACATCGGGCATTTTTAGATAGCTGGCAATATGGGCGTCGGCAATCCAGCCTGTGCCGATGATGCCAATACGCAGTTTATGGCTGGCATCGACTTTTGTTTCTGTAATAGTTTCTTTAAATCTGTCTAAAATGTTATCTGACATAATAAACCTCCTTATAAATTTTATAATTTTAATAACCTAATGTTGAAAGGTAAGCCTTTCACAGTTTGGCACATTCAAGGGAAGTCTTGTCACAGCAGGGTTTGTCCATTTCGACAACCAGCCATTCTGTGCCGGCAGATTGAGAGGCGGCCAATATGGCGGGTATGTCTTGAACCCCCATTCCAATGGGGCGAAAATCAAAATCAGGGGATTTGCCGGATTCCTTCTTCCCTTTTTCACCGACAAAATCCTTCAAATGAACGATAGGCGCTCGACCGGTGTATTTTCTAACATATGCCGCCGGATCTTCGCCTGCAACTTTTACCCAGCAGGTGTCAATCTGTGTCTGAAGCAGGTCGGCAGGTGTTTTGTCATAGAGGATATCCAGACCATATACACCGTCAACCAGCACAAACTCGAAATCGTGATTGTGATAAAGAAGCTGAATCCCTCTGTCCTTCGCAGCCTTACCGATTTTAGCGATTTCGTCAAGAGTCGACGCAAAACCGGGATAGCCTGGACGCATTTCTTCGGGAAGAGCAGGGATGGCAATGTAGGGACAGCCAATTTTAGCATATTTAGAAAGGGTACCATCCAAATTTTGCATCAAATCTTTGATTGAAACGTGTGCAGAGACAGGAACAAGACCGATTTCATTGACCATTTTCTTGATATCGGCAGGGGAATGGTTATAAAGTCCGGCAAGTTCAATTCCGTCATATCCCATTTCTTTGACAGATTGCAATGCTTTGTAAAAATCGACAGAAGTATAATCCCGGATGGAATAGAGCTGTAGGGCTACAGGTGTAGACATAGCTTATATCATACATATCCTTTCGATTATTATTAGAGAACTCCTTACATTAATTATAAGACAAATGATGTCAATAGTCCTGTCATAATAGCTGATTTTTTAGTCAATTGTTGCTCTTATTTTTGGCTGCTGTTTGATTCATTGACACGCGATTGCTTATCGATGTATAATATACTGTAAACTGTTCGATTTTATACTATTATTCCTATTGAATATATAAAAGCCAGAGGAAATTATGGAAAAGATTTTGAGACTGAATCCGGCGCTTAAGGATTATATCTGGGGAGAGGACAGATTAAAAGCCTATTTCCCCACTTCCCTTGAAAGGGTGGCAGAGGCATGGGTCTGCGCCTGTCACAGCGATGGGAAGAGCACGGTGGCGGCAGGTGAATATAAAGGACGAACCCTAGAGGAGGTGCTGTCCGATAATTATTCAGGCTCCGAGGCTTTCCCTTTTTTGATAAAGTTGATTGATTCGAAGCAGTTTTTGTCTATACAGGTGCATCCTGATGACGACTATGCGCAGAAAAACGAAGGACAACCGGGAAAAACCGAGATGTGGTATATTATCGACGCCGATGAAGGGGCCGGGATATACTACGGATTTAAGGAAAAAATCAGCCGGGAAGAGTTTTGCCGGCATATCGAGGACAACACGTTGACCGATGTCTTGAATTTTGTGCCGGTACGGGCAGGGGAAAGCTATTTTATTGAGGCGGGAACGATACATGCCATTGGCAGCGGACTATTAATTGCGGAAATTCAGCAGAATTCCAATGTAACTTATCGTGTATATGATTACGGTCGCATGGGGGCGGACGGCAAGCCGCGAGAATTGCATATAAAGCAGGCTCTTGATGTAACGAAAACCGAGCCGGCGACAAATAAGCAAGCACCTCCGGCGACAGCGATAGGGGATGGACAGCTGACAATGCTTGCAGATTGTCGGTATTTTAAGGTGCAAAGGCTGACCCTTGACGGGCAAGCAGTCCTTGATCTGCCGGATAAGCATACCGCTCTCCTTGTGGTATCGGGAGAGGGAATGATATCGGAGGGAGACGCCTTTAAGCAAAACGACTGCTTTTATCTGCCGTCTGATACCGAGAGAATCGGCATTTTCGGCAAATGTGAGCTGCTGTTCGTTTCTGCATAGCGGATTTTAATTTATATGCGATATTTTTTGAGAGGGCTATTTGTGTAGCCCTTTTTCTCTGAGAATTCTAAGGGCAGGTTCAGGATTGTTGCAGGTGACCAGCGAGCACTTGCTCTCGATGGCCTTGTATACCATCTCATCGGTGTCCGGACAGTACCCCCAAGGGTCGATGCCCCGGGATCTGAAGTCGATGCAAAGAGCCCTTGAAAGATCTTTCATATGAATGCCGACGGCATAAACGTGCCTATAGGTATGCTCGTCAAAATTGCTCACATACCATGAAGGGAAGCCCTGGGTTTTAACACCGTATTTTTCGTTTGCATATCGGACAATAGATGCATCAAAGCAGGTGATGACGATTTTATCAAGCATATTGTATTCATCCAGCGCTTTAATAGTCAGATCAACCGCCTCGAAGGTTCTGTCCTTTATTTCGACGTTGAGATAGAGATTTTCCTCTTTTGATACCAGATCTAAGAACTCCGAGAATTCGGGCACACGCTCGCCGGCAAATTCCTCTCCCTTAAAAATACCGGCATCAAGGCTCTTAATCTCCTTCAGGGTAAAGTCGCGAACCTTTCCATTGCCGTTGGTGGTGCGGTCCAGGGTGGTGTCGTGAATGATTACCAGTTGTCTGTCTGCGGTAACGTTTAAATCCATTTCAATCATGTCAACGCCGATTTCAATGGCCTTCTTGAAAGAAATCATGGTATTTTCGGGATAGAGCGCTTTATAGCCTCTGTGACCGGCTACCAGAACATTAGTTTCCGATTGTCCGAACATAAAAACACCTCAAAATTATAAATTATTTATTGGCAGATATAATCTGCGGCATAATTATTTAGCAGTCCGATATCTTGGAGCAGCCAAAAGACGGTATATCGATCCTTAAGATCCTTTGCATAGGCAATAGAGTTTTTGATCATCTCGGTGCCGTACAAATTATAGAATTCTTCAATATTAAGACCGGCTCGCTTGAGAAGATTGCAGGTTTCCTCGTAGGACGGCGCCTCAAGGAGCACTTTGCAGATGGCGTCCCACCGCTCTTTTATACGTGGAAGATATTTGTCTTTATAGAGACCGAGTTTTTGCTGAAGGGTAATTACCCCCTCTGCCGCATCTTGGTAAATCCGTCGAATGTCTGCCTGCCAGATCTCACTGTCAAAAGAGTGAGCAAAGTTTGCGCTGTCCTCGGCGGCAAGCTTATGGCGAAGGGCGTTGGTAACCGCAGTGGAATAGGCAACATCGATCCCGTGGAGCAGATACTCACCTCCGCTCATTATGTTGATTACCTCATAAAAATGGGAAAGATGATGCTCGCTTCCCGATGCAGGGCGGGAGTTTTTCATATAGCTCATGGCAACCCCCACGATTACAAGCCCCTCCATCAGGTGCCGAATGCTGTCTTCGTCACGGTTGATTATACCGTCGGTATCGTTGATACACTTTTGCACGGCATTTTTGGTCATGTTGTAGACATAGTCGCACAGGATTTCATCGGTGATGATATGGCTGATCATCCAGTCGTTGAGGGAGGAGAGCTTTCCGATCATATCACCGAGACCGGATTTAATCAGATCAAAGGGGGCATCCTTTAAAATATCGATATCTCCGATAATTGCCTTCGGTACGTGGGCACTATAGGTTACCTTCATATTGCCGATAATCATGGCGGAGCCTGTGGAGGCATATCCATCCATGGACGGGGCTGTTGCCGCGATGATGTAGGGGATTTTCAGCTTAAAGCTGACATATTTGCAGATATCATTAATAACCCCTGAGCCGACGGCTACTATCATATCGGTCTTGCCGGTTACCTTTTCAAGGAGCTGGATAATCGCTTTTTCGTCAGGAACAAGAATTCCGTCCCGAACATAGACCATCTCGGTAACATTTATACCGTTGGCGGCAAGTTCATAAGCGATTTTCGCCCCGCAGAGAGGGTGGGTGTTGTTGTCGGAGACGATTACAACATCTTGAGAGCGATAGGATTTCAGCAGGGCAGGGATTTTTTTGTTTGCGCCTTTTTCGATGATAAAATCATCGATGTCGCATGTATGTATAAGAGAACAGCTGCAATCTTCGATTTTCTTTGCCAGATTTAGCATATTTATAATTCCTCCAATGGTGAAATGGGTTTTATCGGGCTAAAATATTGTATATTTCTTTGATGTTCTGGAAGATGAAGTCGGGCTTTTGTTCGCTTTTTTCGACAATTTCCATCGTTGTTTCCCCGCTGAGTACAAGGGCGGTGGTAATATTTGCGTTGATTCCGCAGGCGATGTCGGTGTAAATACGATCGCCGATAACTATCACATCCTCTTTTTTGGCACCGGCCTTTTCGATTGCCAAGTTTGCCATTGCAGGCTCCGGCTTGCCGATAAAGATCGGACGGCGCTTTGTGGCATTTTCCAGCATAATGCTGACCGAGCCGCAATCGGGGACATAGCCGAATTCGGTTGGGCATACAAGGTCGGGATTGGTGGCAATGTAGTCGATGTTTTTGTCCAGCAGCAGAATGCAGGCATCCTCAAGCTTTGAAAAGGTCAGCTCTGTGTCAAATCCCATAACGAGGCAGGCTATGTTGTCGCAGCGCTTGTCCACGATCTTTAATCCGGCGGAGCGCAGCTCCTCTTTAAAGGATTCAGTCCCTAAGGCGTAGATGATTTTATCCTTATATTTCTTTTTCAGAAAGAGGGCTGTTGCCTGAGAGGAGGTAAGAAAATCCTCCTTTGTGGCGGAAATTCCGAAGCTTGCCAGCTTTTCAATATATTTATTGACACTTCTTGATGAATTGTTGGTCATAAACATGTAACGCCCGCCCATTTTTTTGACCTGATTTAAAAATTCAAGGGTGCCGTCAAATAAGCGGGTGCCGAGGTAGAGGGTTCCGTCCATGTCCAGCAGATACAGTTTTTTGTCTTTGAGGTTTGTTTTCATTAAAAGCTCCTATTGTGTAATAAATTGTGCATCGGTAAAAATTTATGACGGTCAAAACCTTTGCACATCTATAAGAAATCATAATAATTATAGTTGATTATTCAATAATAATCAAGCCTTTCTAAACAAAATATTACAAAAGTAATGTTACAAAATCAAACTAAAAAACGCTCAGCATTCGCTGAGCGTTTTTTGAACAGAAATTATACGTCGGCTTTCCATAGCCCGTGTAGATTACAGTAGGCAAAGGCGCAGACCGCCTCATCATCTTTAAGCAGGAAGGAAACGGAGGGAGGGTCACCGGCTTTAAGAATCTTGCGCTGACCGCCATTTTTGGTCTCGAGGTAGACCCATTCGATAAGATGGGCGTCGGTCATGGGATGAGGGGCGGAACCGATCTCAACGGTGATGAGATTTCCGTCCTTTTTTATAACGGGAACGTGCTTTTCTTGGCTGGCATCCTCAACGTTCGCTTGCAACTCATTCATGGGCTCGCCACAGCATATAATAGGCACACCGGAGCAGAAAATCATGCCGACCATGTTGCCGCAATGCTTACATACAAAGAATCTTTTTTTGCATTCCATAACTTGACTCCTTTCGCTTTCGGAAAATATATTTTCAGGTATAAAACTGTTTTATACCAAGTCCGAATAAAATAATTTAACATTTGTGATTTAATCACAGAAATACAATAAAAATAGGTTATAATAGATGCATAAAGAATATATCAATGAGAGGAGAAAATATAAATGTCTGCTATTAACATTACAAAAGAAAATTTCAAGAAAGAGGTCCTTGAGGCCGATAAGCCTGTTTTAATTGACTTTTGGGCTTCTTGGTGTGGTCCTTGCCGCATGGTTGCTCCGGTTGTCGATGAAATTGCTGCCGAGGTAACCGACGCCAAGGTCTGTAAGATTAATGTTGATGAAGAGCCGGAGCTTGCCGGTCAGTTCAATGTCATGAGTATTCCCACACTGGTTGTTATCAAGGATGGTAAGATTGTTAACACATCGGTTGGCGCAAAATCAAAATCGGCGATCCTAAACATGCTGGACGTATAGAAATTTCATATCTAAAAGATGGCGGGACATCCCGCTGTCTTTTTTTGCTTAAAGCAAGCTGCGCAGCTTTTGTCTGTCCATGATTTTGATGCCGCCTCGTGAAAGTTCAACAATCCCTTCGCTTGCAAAATAGTTAAGCATGCGTGTGACAACCTCCCGTGCGCTTCCCATATATTTTGCGACCTGCTCGTGGGTGAGGGAAATCGTATTGTTGCCCGGCTCATTTGTGCTAAGCTCCTCCCACAAGAAGATGGCAAGACGACGGTCAAAGCTCATAAAAAGGATCTGCTGCATCACAAGCATTACGTCTGTAAACCGATCTGCCGCCTGCTTGTAGGTAAAGCATTCTACATATATATTTTTTCTGGAGACTTCAGCAAAGGCTGATGAACTGATGAGCAGAATTTCACAATCTGTCTCCGCATCAATATGTACATCGAAATTTATGCTGCTAAGAACACAAGAGGCGGAAAGAACGCACATTTCTCCTTCATAAAGGCGGTAGAGAGTGATCTCTCTTCCCTCCTCGGAGAGAATATAGGTGCGCAACGTGCCTCTGTTGACCAGAAACACCCCGATGCAATCATCGTTTCCGTTATGGAGGCTCTGCCCTTTGCCGTATTGTTTTAGAGCGGCATTTGATAAAAGCAGGTTTTTTTCGTCCGCTGAAAGGTGATCCCAAAAAGTAAAATACTTTTCGAGTAAGGATTCGAAATTATCTAAGGTCATGGAAAATCCCCCATTTAGTATGTTAACCTGCATATAATTCAATTATAGCAGAAAATAATACATATTGCAACAATATAGGTGTATTTTAACTCAGGTGTCTGTCCTTTCATTTTTGCCGGCGAAGAAATTTTACCGCTGAGGTTCCGGCCATGGCGCCTTCATACACAGCCCGAGCTATTTGGAACATCCGTCCGGTGCAGTCGCCGGCGGCAAAAAGTCCGGGTATCGTTGTTTCCATGTTATCATCGGTGATGATTTTGTTGTTTTCGGTGGCAGCTCCGATGACTTTTGCTAATTGAGAGCTGCCGGCAACGCCGTATGCCACAAAGATCCCTTCGATTTCAAGCCTTGTATTGTCGACAAATTCGACAAAGCGCACCCTATCATCTCCGCCGATGCGTCGGATCTTTTGAGTGATGACCGATACGTTTTTTGGAAATTTCACCGTTGGTTCATCGCCGTTGGTTATCACGGTGGCAGACCTTACTACCGGGAGCAGCTCGTGTAGCTCATGCAGGGCAAAATCGCAGCAGCCGAGAACCGCGATTTCTCGTCCGCGGTAAAAGAAAGCATCGCAGACGGCACAATAGCTGACTCCCTTGCCTTCAAACTGTTTTATTCCTTCAATCTTTGGTGCGCTTTTTGGAGAGCCGGTGGCGACAATAACGCTATCGGCTGTATATTCGCCGGCGCTTGATTCTATCACAAACTTATCCATGTAGCTGATGGAGAAGACCTCTCCTTGTACAAATTTAACCCCCAAACGATCGGCCTGAACAAGTCCCGCGTGGGCAAGCTCGGTCCCCGATATCGGTTCTCTAAAGCCATAATAGTTTTCGATATGCTCGGCCTTTGCAAGAGCTCCTATATCCTTGTATATTATGGTGGTGTTTATCCCCGCGCGCTTTGTGTACAATGCGGCTGAAATTCCCGCAGGACCTGCACCTATAACAATAATTTCCTTCATTGACAGACCTCCTTATTCGTTGTGATAAAGATTTTGTGATATGATTTTGCAGGTAAACGGCTCTTTATGCCGCTCCCCTTTCATTTTCATGTAGATTAATTATACTCTACCATATAATTGCCGATTATACAATGATTAAAATCCGATGTTTTGTTAATATTTCGTGATATCCCCTCCTGAAATATGGTCTTTACAGGATTTAGTGTTAAAGGAAACGGATTTTATTTGAACAAAACCCTTGACATCGGTTCGAGATTTATGTATAATTTAATAGCAAGTTGTAATCGGAGCTTGCACTTTGTGGAGAAGTACTCAAGTTGGCCGAAGAGGCGCCCCTGCTAAGGGTGTAGGTCGGGTTTTTCCGGCGCGAGAGTTCAAATCTCTCCTTCTCCGCCACTTCTGGGAGTTGATTTATCAATTCCCAGATTTTTTATGCCCATTTTTCCATCCATTCTATGTAAATCGGAGTCGGCAGCAACCGCCTCCGATGTTTTATGTCCGAATTTTCCATTCCGGGACTTTAGCAGTCCACATTTTTGTGGCGCGAAGTTAAAGCGTATAAATATTTTATCGGGATAGACCATGACCTTATCTACAAACAGGGAGACCAGTCGCTGCATATTCGGCAGCTTTTTGCTCATCAGCAGATGTTTGGCATATTCCATGGCCTGAGCAACCTCGTAGGTTTCTACCTTTGAGCTGCTCTTCTGCAAGCTGTGTTCGGTAATTTTTCTCCGTATGTCCTCACGCCGGGCCTCCTGTTGCTCGATTTTTTCCAGAAAAATGTTGCTGGGGTTTTTGATGACTAGCTCGACCAAGCTATCAATGTTCTTTTGACATTCTGCCAGCTCGGCCTCCAAAGCTTTTTGTGCATCCAGATACAGGCGATCGTTTTCTTCCCGGTATCCGTTATAATATTGGGCAATTTTCGGTGCTATGCGTATATCAAACAGCATATCTGCCATTTTTTCCAGCACATAACTTTCAACGGCATCTCGATTGATAGAGCGACTATGGCAGGCACGTTTGCCCTTCCGCTTTTGCAGATTGCAGGTGTATTTGACAATCACCCGTGACCTACGCTTGTCGGATTTTCGGTTGCCACAGTAGGGCGAACCACATTCACTGCAGAAGATTTTTCCGGATAGCAAATAGGTTTCGATGGCCTTGCGATTGGGAAACTTTTTACGGTATTCTGCCTGCCTTTTTTGTGCCAGATGAAAGGTGTCTATATCGATGATGGCAGGAACGGTGCCTTCATTTACTATCCATTCATCTCGGCTTTTGTATGCGTGACCGTTGCGTTTGCCGTCATAACTTTTGGCTTCCGAACGGTTATAGACATAATTGCCGATATACTTTTCATTGGAAAGCATGCTGTAAAACGACGTTTTGGTAAACTCCTTTCCTCGCTTTGTTTTGTAGCCGAGCCGGTTCAGTTCATCGGCAATGGCGAGATACCCTTCTCCCTGTATATACATTTTAAAGATAATACGCACCGCTTTGGCTTCATGCTCGTTGAGAACTAATTTCTTGGTTTCAGGGTCAACATCATAGCCATAGGGCGGCAATCCTCCTGTCCACATGGATTTATAGGCATTCTCTCGCTGTCCTTTGCGCACCTCTCTGGCAAGGTTCAGCGAATAATATTCCGCCATAGCCTCCAGTACCGACTCGGTAATAATGCTTTCGGGACTGTCAGAATCGAATTGCTCCAGCACGGAAATTAGGCTGACGCCGTTCTTTTTTAGTTCCATTCGGCAACCGATGCTGTCGTACCGATTGCGGGCGAAGCGGTCAAGCTTATGAACCAGCACCAGATCGAACCCGCCCCCGGCAGCATCGGCGAGCATATTTTGGAACTGGGGCCGGTCGGTGGTGGTGGCCGATTTGGCACGATCGATATATTCTTTCACAATGATAATATCGTTGCGGTCGGCAAAATCACGCACCGCCCGAATCTGTGCTTCGATCGACTCCTCCCTCTGGTTGTCTGAGCTGTATCTGGCATAGATAACGGCTTTTACCACACTTTGTTTTTCTTTTAGACGTTCCAATAACTTCATACTGTTTCACCAATCCTTTTCTATAATCTTCAATCGCCTTTCTGCGTGACATGACTAAGTTGTCCATGTGTTCAAGTATCATCTGTCCGGGGGCATTCTCATACACATTGACATCTCCATACTCGACGACATACCTCTCGTCATCCGGTTGTTTGCTTGGTACAGATGGTCTAACAATACAGTTGGCAACTTCATAATCTGCATTTTTTAAATGCATAGCATATTTCTCCTTTCGTTAGCACAACACCATATCACAAGTGGTCCACAATAGCTATCTGTTTTGAATGAATATGTCTTTCATATCCAACATTCCATTGTACTTTCTCACCCTGTCGAAAGCGATTTGCTCCAGTTGGCCGATATCGAATGGATGGTAATCTAAATACTTGGTCAGCACTTCGGTGAGCATAGCGATGGCAACCGCCTGCTTGAACAAGACCTTGGAGGTGCGCCTTTCGCTTAACGTGACTGCATGATCAATGGCATTTTGCAGATGAAGGGGGATGATGGTCTGCGACTTTTCAAGGGATAAATACTCGCAATAGAACCGAATTGCCTGTTCCACAAACTCGTTTTTTGACCGGCAATCGGCAGTAATTCGATGGCTTGTTACCATTTCGTCTACTTCCGGGGGAAGTGAATAGCTGAACTTCCGTTTTTTCATCATGGTCGTCCTTTCTTGGCAAGGTGGTGGTTTTGAATACGGCACCATCCGCTGTACCTCGGCATTTCTCGGATATACCGTACTATAAAGTGCTACCACAATGGCAAAACCACTACCGTTTTCATAATTCCCGAACGGCACTGCCGGTCGGTGTTTGCCGAGGTGCAGGCAGGCAAGTGCCAGCACCTCTTTTTCCTGCTTATGATTATTCGATTGATAATCGTGCTACATACTCTGGGTAAAACCTTCGATTTGTTCGGTTGTTCCACTGTCACGCAACCCGTGGGCACGGCGTTTTTCCTCGATGGCGGACCTCTGCTTTCGGTCAACCCCAAACACTCTTTTGTGCTTGTCGTGGTAGCTCTCATAAATGATTTTGGCAAGCTGATTGAGCAATGAAACAATGCTTGTGGCAGGTGTTGCAGCTTGAGGGATATCTCTTTCATGGTTCTGCAATCCCAGAGCGGCATGGATAATCTGATTGCGGATGCTGTGAAATTCTTTCTGCTTTTCAATCGGCGGCAGTGCATCCGGATTTAGCTGATAGCTTTTGATAATTTCCGTCTGCATCTCACACCAGCCCCTGTAAAGTTCCTGCACCCTTTCATCTTTTGCCAGCAACGAAAAGATGGCATCCACCGTTTTCTTGATAGCCGGCTTTAGATAGCCATAGGACTTCTTGCCGGTATGGTTTTTCAGTTCGTAGGATAGCTGCAATAATAGCGGTTCGATTTGCGGATGAGTGTCTGCTGTTCTGTTTGCAAGGGATTGCATATACTCACGAGTATACTTTTTCAAATCATTTCTCCATCTGGTCTTTTCGGAATATAGCTGAATCAGGTCCTGGGCCAACACATCCTTCATAAACCCCCTCTTGATATTGTCGATCCCTCTTTTGGTTAGCCATGCCTTGTTAGACTTAGAATAAAACAAAATATGACAATGGGGATGCCTCGGTTCATCGTGATAGGCAGCGAACCATTCCAGGTCATGCTGCGGCACTTTCAGCTCGGACGCAACATTCACCATCTGCGCACGGATGGTCGGCATCCAGGCAGCGGCACTGTTGAAACACAACCTGTCGGCATCCTCACGCTTAAGGGATACCACCGCCGTGTACACATTGCCATCAAAGGTATCCAGCTTGTCCATCTCGTGGTATAGCCGTATCTCTTTATCAGCAGAAGAAAATAAACCATGGGAACCTAGTTTCTCTACCGTGGGGCGCTCCCCCATGTAAGACAGCACTTTAGACATTTGGGGCAGTTTTTCCACCCCCTCACGCTTAGCCATATATTCCAACAGATGGCCGATGGATTTGGTTTTGAATTTGCCTTTTTGATACGTCACATTAAAAATGAGCCGGGCCAATATGACACCTCCTATGCTTATCTGTAGGTCCTGAGAGGGTTCAAGGCAGCAACTTGCTGGGCAGTAGTGATAACACTCACCCATGGCTTTTGTCGCCGCATGGGCCGCCACACCGGGCAGTAAGGGGCTAGATTTTCTGTTTGCAAGAAACATTATCAGCAGAAAAAAAGAAAGCGTTTTTGCCATTGGTTTATTTTTTGTCTGCCGATATCGTGTTCTTGGGTTTTGTTTAATGGGTTTAGTTATTGATGGGGAAATAAGAAGCCAGCCAGGGCCGTCCATGACCCTACGCCTTGTCAGCATACTCTATGAGATTGGAAAGGACATACAGGTTGCTGGTTTTGCTCCTATCCCCTCGATAGCGATGGACTTTTTTAACAAGTCCTATGGCCGTTAAGGCTACCAGAGCTGCATCTACTGTTTTGCGGTCGATGTTGCACTCCATGGCAATGGTCTTGCGTGATGGAAAACAGGTTAAGCTTTGATTGTCGGCATGTCGTACAAGGCAACAGTAGACAGCCAAATCCCTTGGCTTTAGTCCCAGAGCAAAAATATGATTGGATACCATAAAAAAGTTCTTTCGGTTGGTTTTGCCCAAACACATCCACCTCCTTTCAACTTGCGGTCATTTTTACCCCCTCAATTACGTAAGAGAACTTACGGGGCCGTTTGGGGTTCTTTTACAATAATTCATACATTGTTTACAATCGAGGCTATAAAAAGATAAAAAAGCAGCCCTTTCACGACAAATGAAAGGGCTACCCAATTGATAGTGTTCCGTTTTTTTGATATACTTTACCTATTATCATATCTTGATATGATAATAGGTGGGGGTGACTTTATGCGGCTTAATAATTATCATCAATTACAAAAATTCAAATTCCCTTGGTACTGCTTTTGCACTAGAAAGGAGCAGTGGGCAGCGCCCAACACCGTTTGTGTTTTGGAAGGTCCAAAGGGGTCGGGCAAAACACAACTGACTTTGGAGTTTATGAAGCAACACGCCGGCAGCATATATTTTTCCTTTGCCGGTCTTAGTGGCGACATGGCCATTCGTTTTTTCTGTGATAAACTGAATCTCCGCACAGACATGGAACATTGCAACGATTGGGGAACGGCCTTTGCTAAGCTGGCAGGTGTTATTGCAAACGGACGTATCGTTGTTGTCTTTGACCATGTCGATACTTTCTCGGGACGTGATGATTTTCTTGCCGCACTATCCAGCTTTATCAATCATCCGGATTCTCCCCGGGCATTTATTGTGTTGCCAATGGGTGACAGTACCTGCTTAAGAGGGAAAGGGATTACAGCCTATGCTATTCATAGTACCTACCGTACCATTGCCAATATAAAGAAGTCATTTCCGACGCTTTCGAACAAAGATGTACTACGACTTTACGCTGTCAGCGGAGGTATACCATCTCTGCTAGGGGAGTATAATACGAATTTATCGTTCGAGGAAAACTTGAAATCCTGGCTATCCTATGATTCGGTATTCTACCGCTTTTTACCGGAGCTTATGAAAGAGCATTTTCGGGCACCGGAAACCTACAACGCGCTTATGTACAGCATAGCCACCGCCCATCACCGCATCAGTGAAATTGCCAAGGATGTTGGGTTTCCTTACAACAAATGCGACAAATATATCGGCGCATTACAGGCTATCGGACTGGTAAAATCGAAACAGCAAGGGGGTTCCAAACGCTCGCTCTATTATCTGGCAAACAGCTATCTTTCTTTTTGGTATCGATACCTATATCCCCATCTTGACCGTATCACGCCAACGGTGGATAATGCCTTATTTGATAGAATTTTAAGCGAGCTGGATTCAAATTTTACTATCCCTTGTTATCATCAAGGGTGCCGTAGATGGCTAAAACACCATGCAAGCCTATATCCTTCTTCCATGGTCGACCTGCTCCAAAGGGAGCAGGATGAGCCGTTAATGGTAAACTTAGAACAAGGAGAAACCGTCACCTTTGAAGTCAGCCTATATGCCCATGGGCACATGCTGCTCGCCAAACTACCCGGTAGTTTACATGAGCGGTACGATAAAGCGCTTTTTCTGAAAACAATAAAAGCCGCTGAACAAGCGAATTTGTTTTACAACAACACCGTTATCATCTTTAGCCCCCATCGCTTCAGCGACTACTGTGTTCATGAGGTGTCTAAGCTACCTAATGTTAAGCTAATTACCATAGAGCGGCTGAAGTATTGACTTCATCAGTCTCTGAAATAAAGGTCTCTTGTATACACCTTGTCCATCACATCGGCAATATCCTCGTTAAATCTGTTGGCTATTATAATATCGGATACCGTTTTAAACTCGTCCAGGTCGCGAATAACACGACTGTTGAAGAACAAGTCTTGCTCCATTGTCGGCTCGTACACCACCACCTCAATTCCCTTTGCTTTGATACGTTTCATAACGCCCTGAACCGAGCTCTGGCGGAAGTTGTCCGAATTGGCCTTCATCGTAAGGCGATATACTCCTACAGTGGTTGGATTTTTGGCAATAATTTGGTCGGCAATAAAGTCTTTGCGTGTTCTGTTCGCATCGACAATGGCACCAATGAGGTTCTGCGGTATGTCGCTGTAATTGGCTCTCAGCTGCTTTGTATCCTTGGGAAGGCAGTATCCCCCGTAACCAAAGGACGGGTTGTTGTAATGGTTTCCTATTCTCGGGTCAAGACAAACGCCTTCAATAATAGACTTGGTATCCAGTTCTCTGGCTTCGGCATAGGTGTCCAGCTCGTTAAAATAGGCGACACGGAGAGCAAGATAGGTATTAGCGAAAAGCTTGACTGCCTCTGCCTCGGTGGGGTTCATGAAAAGGGTGGGTATATCCTTTTTGAGGGCACCTTGCCTTAGCATGTTGGCAAACGTTTCGGCCGCCTTATTCAGTCTTGCATTTTTCATCGGCACACCGACAATAATGCGGCTGGGATATAGGTTGTCATAAAGGGCATGCCCCTCGCGCAAAAATTCCGGACTGAATAGTATGTTGTCACAGCAGAATTTTTCCCTTGCCTGCTCTGTAAACCCAACCGGAAGGGTAGACTTTATAAATATGATGGCGTCGGGATTTACCCGTATTACCTGCTCAATTACAGCTTCAACCGTGGACGTATCAAAATAGTTTTTATCCGGGTCATAGTTGGTCGGTGTGGCAATGACCACAAAATCCGCATCTCGATAGGCAGCGTCACCATCTGTTGTGGCGGTCAAATCAAGCTCTTTGGTTGCCAGATATTCTTCAATTTCTGCATCAACTATCGGAGATTTGCGATTATTGAGCATGGCGACCTTCTCGGGTACGATATCCACGGCGGTAACGTGGTGATGCTGCGCCAGTAGTACGGCGATGGAAAGGCCCACATATCCTGTTCCTGCTACAGCTATCTTCATTACCTTGTCCCCCTGTAGTATTCTTTATACCACTTAGCAAAGTGGGTAAGTCCTTGCTCAAGGCTTGTGCTTGGCTTGAAGTTAAAATCCCGCACAAGCTCGTCCACGTCGGCGTATGTCTGGTACACGTCCCCAGGTTGCATGGGAAGCAGCTCTTTTTCGGCGGGTCTATCGATGATCCCTTCTTTTATTAAGCATTTTTCAAGGGTCTCAACAAAATATAGAAGATTCTCCGGTTTGTTGTTGCCGATATTATATATCTTGTACGGCACACCATCCTCGTCTACAGACGGAACTTTGCCCATCACATTCACCACGCCGGCGACAATATCGTCTATATATGTAAAGTCTCGCTTCATGTCCCCATAGTTGAATATTTGAATTTTCTCGCCTTTGACCAGCTTGTTTGTAAAGCCAAAATAGGCCATATCCGGCCGTCCCATTGGCCCGTATACAGTAAAGAAACGAAGCCCTGTTGTGGGAATTTTATATAGCTTGGAATAAGCATGTGCCATAAGCTCATTGGAATTTTTGGTAGCAGCATAAAGCGACACAGGATTGTCCACCTTATCTTCGGTGGAATACGGCACCTTTTTGTTAGAGCCATAGACAGACGAACTGGAGGCGTATACAAGATGCTCTACAGGATGGTGCCGGCAGGCTTCAAGAATGTTGAAGAAACCGACTATATTGCTGTTTATGTAGGCGTCGGGATTGGTAATCGAATACCGAACGCCAGCTTGCGCAGCAAGGTTTACCACAATATCAAACTTCTGGTCAGTGAAAAGTTTCTCTATGCCGGCCTTATCTGCCAGATCCATTTTGTGAAATGTAAACGTGTCGTAAGGATTCAGCAAATCCAGCCGAGCACGTTTTAGGTTGACATCATAGTAATCGTTAAGGTTATCAATCCCCACAACGGTACAACCCATGTCAAGCAGCCGCTTGGATAGGTAAAACCCGATAAATCCGGCCGCACCGGTGACTAGAATTTTTTTGTCTGCATTGAGTATGTTCATTTCACAATCCCCCTGTATTGTTGCTGTACCCTTTTGTAGCTATCATGATCACCTATGTCATAGCGTCTGCCCGGCATCTCCATGGCGTGAACTTGTGTCTGTTTGCAGAGCCACGCCACCAAGCTCCCGGGGGCATCGGTTCCGCAACCCGATTGGATGGCCGCATCAATCCGCTGTAAGTCTTGTTTCTTGTAATAATAAAACGGCGGACAGCACCAGTGGGTAGCCGGTGTCGGCGACTTTTCGGTCATATCGGTGATAAGGTCATGCTCATTTACGGTCAGCACTCCGCACTTTTTCAGCCTTTCAACCGATGGCTCATCATACCGCATAACGCAAGAGGTGTTTTTCTTTTGTGTGTACTGTATGAAAGTAGCAAGAGAAAAATCAAGGAGATTGTCTCCCGCTATTACAAGACAATCGTCATGGATTTTTAGCCTCTCAACGGCAAACTGAATGTCTTTAACAGCGCCAAGGCGGGTTTCATTACTCTCTGTTCCATTGTCAACAATGGTTATTGTATACGGCTTGTCTTTTGCCCATTGCTCAAAATGCTGGGCGTATTTATGATTGGATATGAGCACATATTCCGATACCACACCCGCTTGGTCGATATCCGAAACAAGCCAGTCCAATATGGCCTTTCCCTTTACTTCAAGTAGCGGCTTTGGGAAGTTCTCTGTCAAAGGATACAGTCGGGTGGCATAGCCCGCAGCTAAAATCAAACATTTCATATCTCTCCCCCTACATCTTATCGAAGCTTGACGCCATCGGCACTATGGCAGATATGGGCGCTATACTTACCCTCAAGATTTGGAAAGGCACTTAAATAGTCGCGTTCCACTTTTTCCAGAATGCTCCCTTCATAGGCCGGGTCAATTAACGCCATGCAACAACCTTTAAACCCCGCTCCTGAGAAGCGGCCGCCGTAAATGCCCTGTGTTTGGGTCATGATTTCATAGAGTTTTATCAGTTCGGGACTTCCGGTTTCCCAGTTTTCAATTGAGCTGCGTCCGCTCTCAAATATAAGCCTGCCGAACTGCTCCAAATCGCCCCTGCGCCATGCTTCGGCGCCCTGCTCAACCCGGTCAAACTCTGTGTACCAGTGCTCGGCTCGTTTGCGCCAGTTCTGGGGGAGTCTGTCCTTATATTGTTGATAGACTTCCCATGGAACGTCACGGGCATTTGTCTCGCCAAATTTGCCGTATTCCATTCCCGAAAACGCCTTCAGTGCATAGACAGCAGAACGCAGCTCGTCCACCCGCATATTAAACTTGCTGCTTGCTAGTGAGCGTTCAAGTCCGCTAAAAAAGATGGCGATTTTAAAGGGTTTCATCTTTGTGTTCTGCGGAATCAACTCATAGGTATCATCCTTAATGTCCATATATAAGAGGTGGGTTTTTTGGCAGTACACCTCGCAGCTCTGGTCAAGTTTTCCGCAGGCCACGCCTACGTATTTATTTTCTGCCTCCAGCGCTGTCTGTATCAATTCCTGCTCTGAAAGTTTTATGTTGTTAAGGGTGCATAGGGCATTGATAAACGTAATGATCACAGCGGCGGATGAGGAAAGCCCACCGATAGGGAGTTCCCCATCAATTATGGCGCACAAACCTACCCTTAAGGGATAGCGGTGATGCAGAGCAATGGTGGCTCCTCTTAAGTGGTCGGCCCAATCGCCCTGCTTGTTTTCAGGGGTAGAGTTTACGTGCCACTGAGCCCTTTTGGGAAACTGCAGGCTCTGTATCTCAACTACGCCGTTTTGTTTGGGACCGTAGGCTATATGTATGCCTTTGTCAATAGCAAATCCTGTAATCTTGCCAAGGTTGTGGTCAGAATGAGCGCCGATGGGACACACTCGATAGGGAGTAAAGGCGGTATAGGGCGGGAGATACTTGTACGTTTTCTCAAAGGCATTCACCGCCTTCATATGGGCGCCCTCTTCGGTATACCGCGGGAAGGTGGGACTAACTATATATGAATGCACAGGGCGGGCCTGCTCCGCATACTCTTTGGTTCTGCCGTCAAGAGGTTTCGGTGCACTGCTGGGTATCATCCAAAGCTTGCCGATCTTCCGGGCACCAATAATCCTTCCAGCCCGGCATAAAGCCGTAACCCGCCTATCAGGCAAATCCCACTTCTTTGCCGCTTCTTTTACATTCATGTACTCCATACCTAAGCTCCTTTATAAGCACTTAATATATTATACCATTAAAGAAAACAATGTCAAGATGTATTCTGATGTTTCAGATATATCTTGACACTGTTTGTTTGGGTTTGATATTTCCAAGATAGAAGACAATGAAGTTTGCAATTTCATAAAGGGTATAGAAAAGCCACTGGGACTTCGTTTTGTCTTAAACTAATTAACAACTACTAGATTGTCTGGATTCTTTGTTGTCCCTAAATCAATTTGAATACTTCATTATAATGCATACCCCAAGCGAGTTAGTACCGAAAGATCCGGTTCTGCTAGTGATCATCAGTTTTAGACAGATTGTAAAATGAAGTGCGCCATCTAATTAGGGTAAAAGAATAGCCCATAATGAAACTTTCGTGTAGAATGGAGTTATCAAGACAACATTCAAACGGAGGCAACATTATGAGCTACCACCATCTTACCACATTTGAGCGGGGACGTATA